>JBBRUU010000285.1:0-1542 GCA_038247515.1 Sphingomonadales bacterium | reverse complement strand
GGCCGGGAGCCTGCATCCACCACGCGCGCAAGGCGGCCAGATCGGCAGGCGGCGAATCGCCCAACAGATCGCGGCGCGCGGTTGCAGCGGGTTCGAGTGCAGAAGTGACGGGCGTGACCGCGCGCACGCGGCGTGCTTCTGCCGATTGTAGAGCTGTCGCGGATGCATCTGACCGGGCGCCTGCCGCTCCCGCCACCCCTGCGCGCGGAGCAGTGAGGGGTGCGTCAGCCAACCACGCCGTAGCGTCATCGACGAAATCGCAGTCCACGCCCGCTGCCTTCCACCAGGCAAGCGCCGCCTCGAATTCGCGCGCTAAGGTCAGGTCGTGGCGGGTCATGGCTGGGTCATGCAATGCAATACGGGTCTTGACTGTCCCCGCCCCCGTTAGCAAGTGAACGGACAAGGCATATCGCCAGGCTGTGCGATCCGCGCGGCAAAACCAACAAGGATCAGGAAAGCGCGATGATCGAACGTGAATCAATGCCCTGCGATGTGGTGATCGTCGGCGGCGGTCCGGCAGGTCTCGCAGCGGCGATCAAGCTCAAGCAGATTAACGCCGAGCTTGAAGTGATCGTGCTCGAAAAGGGCTCGGAGATTGGCGCGCATATCCTGTCGGGTGCGGTGGTCGATCCCAAGGCATTGGACGAACTGCTGCCCGAGTGGCGCGACCAGGGCTGCCCGATGGCGCAGACCCCGGTGACCGACAACTGGCACTGGGTGCTTTCCAAGAAGGGCAAGACCTCGCTCCCTCACGCGATCATGCCGCCGCTGATGGGCAACCACGGCTGCTACACCGGCTCGCTGGGCAGCATGACCCGCTGGCTCGCCGAACAGGCCGAGGGCTTGGGCGTGATGGTCTTCCCCGGCTTCCCCGCTGCCGATGTCATCATCGACGAGGACGGCCGCGTTGCCGGTGTCATCACGCAAGACATGGGCGTCGCCGCCGATGGCAGCCACAAGGGTGATTATACGCCGGGCATGGAGATCCACGCCAAGTACACGCTGTTTGCCGAAGGTGCGCGCGGCAACCTGACCAAGCTGATGAAGGCGCGGTTCGACCTTGAGGCGAATTGCCAGCCGCAGGTTTACGGCCTCGGCATCAAGGAATTGTGGGACATCGATCCGGGGAAGCACAAGCCGGGCCGCGTGATCCACACGCAGGGCTGGCCGCTGACCGAAAGCGACTGCTGGGGCGGGGGCTTCCTTTACCATCAGGCCAATGGTCAGGTGGCTTTGGGCTTCGTGACGGCGCTCGATTACAAGAACCCGTGGGTCTCGCCCTATCAGGAGTTCCAGCGCTGGAAACAGCACCCGGCGATCCGCGAATACCTCGAAGGCGGCAAGCGCGTCAGCTACGGCGCGCGCGCGATCAATGAAGGCGGCTGGCAGTCGGTGCCCAAGCTCGCCTTCCCCGGCGGCGCGCTGATCGGCTGCGCGGCGGGCTTCGTCAACGTGCCGCGCATCAAGGGCAGCCACACCGCGATGAAGAGCGGGATGCTGGTGGCCGAGAGCATCGCAGGCGCGATCGCGGCGGGTCACGAG
>JBBRUU010000284.1:0-1544 GCA_038247515.1 Sphingomonadales bacterium | reverse complement strand
GGCCTTGGCAAGTGCCGTCTCGACACGCTCTGCATGCTCGTTGTGGGCATGGTCGCGGCGCGCACCGTCAACCTCGGCCACATCGCCACCGCAGCGGGGAGACCCGTGCTGATCGCGTCGACCTACCGCCGCCTGCAGCGGTTCTTCCAACATGTCGATCTCGACCCCGACTGGGCCGCGCCGATCCTCGCGCGGCTGATCGGCTCGGAGGGGGCGTGGACGCTCGCGCTCGACCGCATGACCTGGAAGATCGGGTCGCGCGACGTCAACTATCTCGTGCTCGCCGTGATCACCCGGCGCTTCCGGGTTCCGCTGTTCTGGACCCTGCTCGACGGACCGGGCAACAGCGCGACCGGGACCCGGATCGCGCTGATGCGGCACCATCTCGCGCATTTCGCCCCCTCGAGCGTCCGGCTCCTGCTCGCGGATCGCGAGTTCGTCGGGGCGGAGTGGCTGATTTGCTCAACGATAGCAATATCAAGTTTGCCATCCGCCTGCGCGGGGACCAGCGGGTAACCACCGAGGACGGCTGCGAGCTCACGCTCTATGCCCGGCTCCGTCTCGCCCGACGCACCCGGTTCTTCCAGGCGCGCATGGGCCTGCACGAGGACGCCAAGGCCGGCGATGCGCCGCTCCTCCACTTCGCCGCAAAGCGCCTCGAGGACGAGTGGCTGATCGTCGTCACCAACATTCCCAGCCGCGAGGCTCTCGCCGCCTACCGCAAGCGCTGGGCGATCGAATGCATGTTCGGCGATGCCGAGGCGCGCGGACTCAACATCGAGGACACCCGTATCACCGACCCGCGCAAGCTCGCACCCCGACTATCGGCTGCTGTGCACGATCCCGGGGATCGGCCCGATCAATGCGCTGAAGTTCTGCGGCATGGATCTGGCGACCATCCGCTCCGGCACTTTCCGCGGCCAGACCAAGCTGTCGAAGTATGGCAACGCGCGTCTGCGGCGCACTTTCTGGATGGCCGGCCAGGTCGCCATCATGCAGCGCGCCAACAGCTTCCGAGACAGTTTCGAACGCTACATCGCCAAGGATCGGCACAACGCCGATCTGCGGCGCAAGGCGTCCACGGCAATCGCCGCCAAGATGGCCCGCACGGCATATGCCGTCGTCAAAGTCGGTGAACCCTATCGTCCCTTTTTCGAGGGGACGATCCACGGCGGAAGGACCACTCTCTGAGAGCCTGATTCAAAAGTTCATGCGACATGGCAGTATCTTGCGAGACGTCGCGTCATGAGCCTGATGCTTGCGATCAAGGTCCATGCGGTGGCGCTCTCCAAGGTCTCCTTCAGTCCTTCGCCAGCCTTCGGCAACGGCCCAGCCAGGCGAAGGTCCGTTCGACGACCCATCGACGCGGCAGCACTTCGAAGCCCCTGGCGGTGTCGGATCGTTTGATGATCTCGATGGTCCAGTCGCCATGGCCTCGGAGCGCGCCTTTGAGTTTGTCACCCGCATAGCCACCATCGGCGAAGACGTGGCGCAGCCAGGGGAAGCGATGCCGGATGGCCCGGAAGACCTCCGGTGCGCCATCG
>JBBRUU010000283.1:0-1550 GCA_038247515.1 Sphingomonadales bacterium | reverse complement strand
CGTCACCCACTCGATCGAGGAAGCGATCTTCCTCGCCGACCGCGTGGTGGTGATGGAACCGGGACCGGGGCGCATCGCTTCCGAACACCGCATCGAGCTGCCCCGCCCGCGTGACGTCTCCAGCCCCGAATTCAACGATGTGCGCCGGATGCTGGGCGCGCGGCTGCACAGCCATCACGCGAAGGTTTAGATGCGCCCTTGTAAGTCTCGCTCATCGCCGTTGGCCTTTGCTAAACTGGTCAGCGCGGTGGCGTCGGGGAGACCGTTGTGCCCAAGGGCCTTGGAGCCCGTGCTTGAGCAAGGGTCCCCTGCCGTCTTTCCTGTGAACCCGGACAGTCGCTTGGGCCGCCAGCGAAGCCCGTTTGCGCAAGGATGGGTCGTCATGGAAACCACTGTCGGGCTTGCCGAGCCCGTGTTCATCGGCATCGACGTTGCCAAGGACCGCCTCGATGTTGCGGTCCGCCCTGGCGGGGAGCACTTCGCCCTTCCCCGCGATCCGGCCGGGCTTGATGCGCTGCTCGCGCGTCTGAGGCCGCTGGCACCCGCACTCGTCGCACTCGAGGCCACCGGCGGGTATGAGACGGTGGTCGCGGCAACCCTGGGCGCTGCCGGCCTGCCAGTCGTCGTGGTCAATCCCGCCCAGGTTCGCGACTTCGCCCGCGCGCTGGGCAAGCGCGCCAAGACCGATCCGATCGATGCGGCGGTGATCGCTCATTTCGCCGCCGCCACCCGGCCGGAGCCACGCCCGCTGCCCGATGAGGCCACCCAGCGCCTGTCCGACCTGCTGGCCCGGCGGCGGCAGATCATCATCATGATGGTGGCCGAGCGCCAACGCCTGGCACGCAAGCCCGATGGCCGTCTGCGCCGCAGCATCGAGCGCCTGCTGGCCGCCCTGCAGCGCGAGCTCTCCGAGATCGATACCGGCATCGACGAGGAGGTCCGCGCCTGCCCGGCCTGGCTTGAGCGCGAGCAGCTGCTTGCCTCCGTCCCCGGCGTCGGGCCGGTGATCGCGCGCACGCTGATCGCCGAGATGCCCGAACTGGGCCAACTCGACCGGCGCGAGGTCGCGGCCTTGGCGGGCCTTGCGCCGTGGACCCGCCAGTCGGGCCAGTGGAAGGGCCGCAGCTTCATTGGCGGCGGGCGCGCGGTGGTGCGCAGCGCGCTGTACATGGGCGCGATCACCGCCATCCGGCACAACCCGGTGCTGAAGGCCTTTCGCGACCGCCTGGTGGCGGCCGGCAAGTCCAAGATGGCAGCGCTGATCGCGGTGGCGCGCAAGCTGCTGACCATCCTCAACGCGATTGCAAGGAGTGGCCAGCCATGGCGCGACGCCCAGACCTGAGCATCGAACCGATTGCAGCAAAGCCTGCCAAGGGGCGGGCCGGCTCAAGGCCGAAGCCGCCAAAGGCGGTGGAGCGCAGCGACAGCCTTGAACCGGGGCGCACCGTGGCAGACCATCAAAGCAAGGGGCGGCGCTTGACAAAGAACACAGTCGCTCAAGCGGCGGGCGCACGCTCCGCATGCTTGCCTCTCGCCGGACTGCCGGCGTT
>JBBRUU010000282.1:0-1564 GCA_038247515.1 Sphingomonadales bacterium | reverse complement strand
GCGACCCTTTAACGCGGCCAGCGCGTTCACTGGCGGCGTTGCATCCGGACCGGTGGTCGGAATCAGCGCCGCGATCACGCCCACTGGCTTGGCGATCTTGACGATGCCCTTATCCGGCAGTTCCTCGACCACGCCCACGGTCTTGCAGCCTTGCATGTCGCGGATCGTGCCGGTGATGCGGTTGCGAATCTTCATCACCTTCGATTCGTAGTTGCCGAAGCCGCCCTCGTCCACTGCGGCGCGCGCCAGGGCTTCCTTGTTGTTCACAACGCTCCAGCCGACCGCGAGCACCAGCGCATCGACCTGCTCCTGCGAGTAGTGCGCGATCGCCTCCTGGGCGGTCCGCGCGCGTTTGATGCACGCCGCGATCTCGGTCTGCGTGTCAAGCGGGACTGCGGATTGGACGGTGGTGTTCATGACTCCTGCCTCTCTGCGCGCATGCGCGCATCAACGATGACGAAGTGATTCCCGCTTGCGAGCAGCGGATTGAGATCCAGCTCCAGGCACCAGGGCGCGCGCGCGACGAATGTCGACAGCGTGGCGATGAGTTGCCCCAGCGATTCGACGTTCACTCCGGGTGCGCCGCGCAAGCCATTGAGTACCGCGCGCCCGCGCAAATCATCAAGCGCGCCGCGCGCCTCGAGCGGGCTGATCGGCGCGAGTCGCACCGCCACATCGGCCAGCGCCTCAGCCCAGACGCCGCCGAGCCCGCACATCACCAGCGGTCCGAACGTTGGGTCGCGTACCGCGCCGAGCACCAGCTCGACGCCGCGCGGGGCCTGCGCCTGAACCAGCACCGAACCCCGGCCGAGCGTGCGCTCGAACGCGGCAAAGGCCTCGCGCACGGCCGCCGCATCGCCCAGCCCGAGTCGCACCGCTCCGGCCTCCGTCTTGTGGACAAGGCCGGGGCGGATCGCCTTCAGGACGCAGGGGAATCCGAGCGTCTGTGCGGCAGAGGCAGCCGCTTCCGCATCGGCGGCGATGCGCCAGGGCGCGATCGGCAGTCCCCACCCGGACAACAGGCGAAACACCTCGTCGGGCTCTAGCCAGCCATCGACCGGGACATCGTTCGGCGGCGCTAGCAAAGCGCCTCGTGGCGGCGGCAGATCGGGTGTGCCGGCCCGGCAACGCGCGAGCACGCGCGCGGTTCGCGCGGCCCAGTCATGGCACGGCAAGCCCGCAGCGAGCAACTTGCGGCGCAGCGGTTCGCCCTCGACCGGGGCGGCCCAGCAAACATGCACCGGCTTGGCCCGGCCCAGTTCTGCAGCGCGCTGCATCTCGGCGATGACCGCGTCTGCCACACCCGCGTCGAGCGCCGAGCGTTGCAACAGCACCGGCACCACGGCGTCTATCTCGTCGCTGGCCAGCAGCGCACGGAGGCTCTCCCCGTACATGGCGGGGAAGCGCGGCCAAGCGGTAGTCACGTCAATCGGGTTGGCGGCGGAGCCATGCGGTGGCAGATGCTGCGCGATCGCGTCGCGCAGCCCGGCCGACAGCGCCGGCACTTCCAGGCCTTCGGCCTCGCACAGATCGGCGAGTTCAACGCCGGTGCCGCCCGAGTTGC
>JBBRUU010000281.1:0-1570 GCA_038247515.1 Sphingomonadales bacterium | reverse complement strand
TTCCGGTCCGAGTTGTGGTCCGTGATCGCCAGAATCGAGATCTCCAACTTCACGGCCTCGTCGAGGATGGCTTCTACGGTCATCCCCTTGTCGGCGTCGACGGAGCCGCCAGCGGAGTGAACATGAAGGTCCGCAGTGTAGAACTGCGCCCCATTCTCGACGCCCGTCACATCCCCCAATTGAACCGCAGGCATAGTGCCGCCACGGTACAGGCTGGATGTTCAACCAACAAGCCAGCCCCTGATCCGGAGCGATCCCGGGATCGGACAGGCAGTCGAGATCTCTGGTCGTGCCGTATGATCTCTCGCCAGTGGCGTCCGAGATGAATTGGTACGAGCAGCTCCGCCAGCAGCATCGGCCTGGGAACGTCCGCGTCTTGTTGATCCGTGAATCCGCTCCGGAAGCCGCGAACCATTGCCGAGGCACGGGTGGGCTGGTTGTCGGACGTGCCCTCTTCGGGACCGCTGCCCGTGCGAACGGTCATCGTGCCGAACGAGGCCGCGTGGCGGCGCGATGTTGTCGTCGTGGAGAGCAAGGCGGATGCGGTCCTGATCATGCGACGAGCCGGACTTTCTTGCGGTACTTCGCGGCGTAGGGTTGCCACGCGGCGAGCCAGCGGTCGGAAAGGGCCAGCCCTCGGATCGCAAGGACGCCGTGAAGTCCCGTCTCCCACGACTGACCTGGGCGCTTGACGCGTTCTTGCATCTGCCAACACGTGTTCTCGGTGGCGCCGCTACCGATCGGCAAGTTCGCTGCGTAGTGGCTCGCATAACGCATCTTGGACTTGCGACGACGAATGTAGCTGAGTGCGGCGGCCACCGCGTTACGCGCGGCGGTCGCTCGGCCCGCCAGCGTCTTGCCGATCCCGCGCAGCCGTCGCCAGATGTGATCGATCGCGCCGTCGTCGCGCAGGAGCAAGCTGCGGTACCAGCCCTTCCAGTCATGCACGTCACCGTCCGGATGACACGCGTCGACGATCCGGTTCAGGTAGCCCATCAGGTGTTCGAAGTCGACAAGGACGATGGGGATCCGGCCCGCTGGGAGTTGACGTGTCAGCGCATCTGGCAGTACGCGCAGTTCGGGCGCGCCATCTTGGACGCAATGGATGGGGACTCCCGCGCGGACGGCCGCGACCCGCGCGACGTCGGCCGCGACCCGCCGCGCGACGATCGCTGGATCGGTGCTCGCTTCCGCAGCGTAGCGCCACGTGTGCAACTCTTTGCCCTGTTGATCGTAGATGCTCGTACTGCCCACCCACGCCATTCGATAGCGGTGGTCCTTCGCCGGTGGCCGCGTGCGCTCGTACGGCGCGGTTCGCGTGGTGGGTCTCGGAGCTTCGGGGTCGGCCAGCTCGCTCATGCGGACCGCCATTCGATCCAAGCCGCAACTCACCGATCCCACCTCCGCCGGCACCGACTCCGCGGCGCGCGCGCGCTGCTCGAGGGTCTCGATCGCGTCGGCGATCTCGGCGGCCATGGCCGTGGTGCGCTTGGCGAGGAAGGCGCGACTGGGTGGCACGAGGCCGGTCACGCGCAGGGTGCGCTCGACACTCCGGCTACTGCGCTCTGCC
>JBBRUU010000280.1:0-1572 GCA_038247515.1 Sphingomonadales bacterium | reverse complement strand
CTGCGTGCCTTGCGCTGGTGGCAGCTCGCGCGGAACAACGAATACTGCGTAACCTGACCCCGGAAACGAAAAAAGCCCCGGTTTCCCGAGGCTTTTTGCGGTTATCGGGCACCGCTCTTAGCGGGTGCTACCGAAACACCATCCGAAATATCCCCACATGTCTCTTACTCCTATCAAGCGTTGCGCCTGACAGAACATTTAACACTTTATTAACCTTAATCAAGCGTTAAATGCAGCCCGCTCGCTTCCCATCATTGCGAGCAAGTCGGACATGGGGATCGCCCGCGAGAACAGGTAGCCCTGCGCCTGGTCGCAGCCCATCGCCCGCAGGGTCGCGGCGACCTCAAGATCCTCCACCCCCTCGGCCACGACGATCTTGCCGAGCGAGTGCGCGATCTCGATCGTTGCGCGCACCACGGCGCGGCTTTCCTCCGAGGTTGCCATGTGCTGGACGAACCGCTTGTCGATCTTCAGCTCGGAACTCGGCAGCTTCTCGATGTATTCAAGGTTGGACTGGCCGGTGCCGAAGTCGTCGATCGACAAACCGATGCCCCGTGCCTTCAGCGCCGCCACCTGCGGCGCGATCCGGTCGTCATCGAGCTTGGCGGTCTCGGTCAGTTCGAGCGTCAGGTTCTCAGGGGGGAAATTGAAGCGCCCGAGCATCGTCATGAGTTCGAACAACAGGTGCGTGTCCGACAGGCTCTTGGCCGACATGTTGACCGCCAGCTTGAAGCGCGGATCGAGCGCGATCGCCTGCTTGCCCTCGACCAACGCGGTCTCCATCACGATCAAAGTAAGCTCGTTGATCCGGTCGCCCGCCTCTGCGGCAAGGACGAGGTCCTGCGGATTGACGAATTCGCGGCCGTCGGGCTTCCAGCGGATCAACGTCTCGGCGCCGACGATGCGGCCCGAGGCCAAGTCGATCTTGGGCTGGTAGGCAACCCCGATGTCACGCTTCCGCAGACCCATCTCTAGCACGCGGAGCATCTCGAGCCGGTTGTTGCGCGCCTCGAGATGGGCGGCATCGTTGATGATGAAGCGCACACCGCGGGTCGCCGCCTCGTCGGCCGCCTGCATCGCCTTCTTGATCCGCAGCGCCACGGCGAGGCCGTAGTTCGTGTCGATCCCGAGCGCCGGCGCACCATTGGAGGATTGCCAGTCGTGGCTGATCGCGGTCTTGAGCATCAGTGCAAGGCCGTCTGCGTGCCGCTCTAGATCATTGCTCGACATACGCGGCGCGAACCACACGAGCAGGTCGCGCTCAAAGGCGACGTCGCCGACTTCGCCAGGGCCCTTCACATAGGCGATCAGGGTGTTGACGAAGTCGCCGATTTCGCGCGCTGACCAGTCCTCGGAAATCTCGGCGAGGTTGGCAATCTTGAACGCGTAGACGTCGCACTCCTCGCTCGGCTTGTCCGAGCTGATCGCGGTGGTTGTCATCGCGTTGACGGTGGAGCTGTAATACTTGCGGTTGATGCGCACAAAGCCGAAAGCCGCACCGCCCAGCGCCAGCAGTGCCGACATGATGTCGACATTGATGCCGAAATCGTCGAGCAGGAAGGGCATGATGAG
>JBBRUU010000279.1:0-1598 GCA_038247515.1 Sphingomonadales bacterium | reverse complement strand
TGGCTCGCGCTGGCATCCATCGGGGTGTCCGCCTCTCTCAAGCTTGCGAGCAAGAACGATTGGGCGCTCTTTGTCGGGCAGTGGCCGCCAACGTTCATCTTGTTCGGCCTGTACCACCGACTCATTCGTCCCAGCGCCAAGTTCTGAGCGCCGGCCGACGGATGGCGCTTGCCCGTTCGCCGGATCACGCGATCGCGCGGCGCCTCTGAAGACGATCTGGAGGTCCTGGGTCGCAGACATGCATGCCCTTGGAGAGACCCGCTCCGTAGGCGATGCGTTGGTTGACCGGCGGGTCCGCGATCGGTCGGGGAGGACGACCGCCAGGCTTCCGACACGGATTCTCGAGACCGCCACAAGGATGATTCGCTCGGCCAGCCGGACGAGGATCGAGTCGGCGCCAGCGCGGGCGCGGATGATCGTGATCTGCCTGCTCAGGAGGCGGCCGCACGGTGACGGTAATTGCGCAGGCCGTGCCACCAGAGCTGGAGCGCATGCCAATGAATCATGCCGATCGTGCGGTGCGGGCCTAATGGGTAACTCATGAGCATGCGAGCCACGGTTCGGTCGGTGAGGCGTCGGGTGAGGTCGAGGCTCCTGTGGAGGAGGAGGGTGCCCCGTCCTGCTCGTTGATCGTTATCCGCATGCGCGATTTCTCGTCCCGAACGCTGACCGCGTACCGGCCCGCGGCGGCGATGAACGGCGAGACATAGAACGCCTTGTCCATCGAGGCGACGAAGCGCTCACCGGCGTCATCGGCGCGGAGGCGGCACCCCGGCCATGATCGCACCGATTCCAGCGCTTTCGTCGCTCGACCCCCCGACGCCCGCCGCCAGCAGGTGGGTCCTGAGGTGCCGCAACCCAAGTCGAATGCGGCCGTGGACGGTACCCAGGGGGAGCCCGGTGATCGTCGCGATTTCCGCGTGCGGACGGGACTCGTAATAGGCGATGGAGATCGCCTGTCGCTGTTGGCGCGACAGCTTGCGGAGGGCCGTCCGAATACTCTCGCCCTCGAGTTTGGCGACCACCTGGTCCACCACGCTCGGTCCTGCGTCCCGGAGCGAGAACAGAGTTGCCTCGTCGTCCACGTCCGACCCACGCCGGGCCCGAAGCGTGTCGATCGCACGGTTGCGCACGATGCTGATCAGCCAGGACCTAACGCTGCCGCGACCGGGCGTGTAAAAGCCGCCCTTGCGCCAGACCGAGAGGAACGCCTCCTGCACGACGTCCTCCGCCCGACCGCGATCGTGAACGATGGACAGCGCAACGCGAAATGCAATGGGACTGTGGCGATCGTAGAGGGTGCCCAGGCTGCTCGCGTCGCCCTCCGCGATTCGAGCGATGAGGTCTAGGTCCGGCTCAGTAATGTCTATGGTTTGTTCAGTCATGGCAGCAGCGTAAGCTCCTCGTCACGTTGGTGTCAAGTGTTTGTCCATGGTATGCTTCGACAGCATGTACACGATCAAAGAGGCCGCGCAGCGGACGGGCGTCAGCGTCGCCCTGTTGCGCGCCTGGGAGCGCCGCTATGGCATCGTGGCGCCCTTGCGCACTGAGACGGGGTATCGGATCTATGACGATGCCGCGATTGGCCGGATCCGAGC
>JBBRUU010000278.1:0-1634 GCA_038247515.1 Sphingomonadales bacterium | reverse complement strand
TGTTTGGGAACTTGTTCGGCTGGGGGTTGCGCGGGGTCCGGTTCGGGCGGGGCACGTTGCCCCGTCCGTCATGGCGCCTGGGCGGCGAAGGCGCGGGCGAGGTGAGTGATGATGGCCTTGTCCGGGCAGGCGGTGGGCAGCGCGAGCTTGATGCGGGTGCCCTTCTCGACGACACGGGCGGCGACCTTGATGAGGCGGGTGCGCAAGGTATCGAACTGGGCAACACGCCAGCTGGAGCGCCTTGGCGCGGCGGCGCGCAGGCCGTGCATCAGCCAATAGGCGGCAGAGTGGAGGATGAGGCGGAACTGGTTGGCCCTGGCGTCGTGGCAGGAGGTGCGATCGGAGGCGAGATGGGTCTTGTGCGCCTTGATCAGATTCTCCATCTGGCCGCGCGCGCAATAGACGCGCTCGTAGAGGGCCTTGGCCTTGCCGCCGAGATTGGTGACGACGAAGCGGCTGTCGCAGCCTTGGTCGGAGGCTTCGACGCGAGCCACGATGCGGCGCTCCTGGCGCCAGCTGCGAGCGGCATAGATGAGTTCGCCATAACGGCGAACCTTGGCGTCGCTGTCGCGATGGGTCGCCCGACGCACGGCAACGTCCTCGGCGATCGGCGCGACCATTGCTCTCAGCACCGCGTTGCCCGACAGCCCGAAGACGTAGCCGATGCCGTTGTCCTCGCACCAATCGAGCGCTTCCGGGCGGCCGTAGTGGCTGTCGCCGCGCACCAGGATCTCGACCTTGGGCCAGTTCTGGCGGATGCGCCGGATGACGTGCTTGAGGATGGTGCGTACTTCCGTGCCGCTCGGCGTCTTGCCCGGCCGCAGGATGGCGGCGACCGGTTTGCCGCTCGTCGCCTCGTAAATGTGGATCGGCAAGAAGCAATGGGAATCATAGTACGCATTGAAGAGCGCCAGCTGCTGGCACCCGTGCACCGCATCTTCGGTGTCGTCGATGTCGAGCTCGATGCGCCCCGGCACCTGCTTCCAGCTGTCACAGAACAGATCGACCATCGCCGCCATCATCCGGACCAGCGCGACACGCGAGACCGCGTTCTCCAGCCGCGACATGGTCGGTTGCGAACACAGCGGCTCGCCGCTTTCCGGCAGCCGGCCCACCGCCATCTTGAACACCGGCTCGCAGCGCAAGGCATCGCAGTCGTCGGCGTCCTCATAGCCGGCGGCGATCGCCATCGCGCGGAAGCCGATCATCTCGGCCACCGTGTGGTCGATGCGCGCCGGATCACGACGATCGGGCAAACACGCCGCCAACCGATCGGCGATCCCGAGCCGGCGCCCGACCTCGCGCAGCAGCAGCACGCCAGCATTTGACGACAGCATCCCGCCGTCGAACGCAGCGTGGATTTGCTTGCCGGCAATCGGTGACAGACCGGGCAGATAACCAGTATGCTCTTGCATGGCGGGCGGGCACTCCGTGAGCGCGTGGCAGGTCTTGCCTCAGCAACAAAACCTTACACGAAATCAACGGGTTAAGCTACGCCCGCCACCCATAAATCAGCCCTCACGTGAATAATTCGGGCTTCTGTAATGGCCCCCTTGGTGTCAAGTCCCTCTTAATGAATTTCTCCAATCCTTGCCGCGCCGCGCGAGCGCGCTCCACATTGCGCCGTAGCGAGC
>JBBRUU010000277.1:0-1671 GCA_038247515.1 Sphingomonadales bacterium | reverse complement strand
GTGGTGGTGCCAGCGACAAAAAGCACCACACGGGCCGCGGGGCTCAGGCCGAGGGTCTGGCGGGCGAAGGCCTGATCGCGTGGGGCGAAGGCGTCGGTGTCGAGCCCGTTCGGGATGACATGCACCGGAACACCCTGAAGCAGTGCGCTGCGGCGGACCTCGCCCGCGATCCACTGGTTCAGCGCGACGATCTGGAGGCGGCCTGCCGGCACCTGATCATAGGCGGCGCGCTTGCGGCGCCAGATCCGCTGCGACAAGTCGTTCGCGGCGTGCGAGCCGAGCTGTGGGCAGGCGCCGCATGCGCCAAGGTAGCGCCCGCACCCCTCATCGTAGTGGCAGCCGCCGGTGAAGGCGTTCATATCGGAAAGCCGCCAGACCACGGGGGTGCGCCGGGGCACGTCCGGAAAGAATGCGCCGTAGTCGAGCATGCGGGCCACCCAGTGCAGCGTGATGATGTCGGCTGCGGGCAGCTTCCGCGCCAGCTCCGCGCCATACTGGCTGCGGTCGTCGCTAAAAGGCTCCAGTCCGGCAGGGCGGGTGGCCTTGTACGGACGGAAGGCGCGGTCGATCTGCTCCTGGCGTAGCCGACGGCCCCAGCGCGCCGCCGTGCTGCCAGGCTTGCCGAGGGCGCGCACTGTTGGGTCGTCGCTGTCGCGGGTGGCGCAGAGCATTGCCGACTCTACACCGATGGCGCGTAGGCCGCGATGCAGGCGATAGGCCGCGCGTGCGGCGCCGCCGGCTTGGTCGTTGGTGCTGAGATGAAGAACTTTCACGATGAAGCCTTGCTGCGCACGCGCCGGG
Source organism: Sphingomonadales bacterium (assembly GCA_038247515.1). GTDB lineage: Bacteria > Pseudomonadota > Alphaproteobacteria > Sphingomonadales > Sphingomonadaceae > Erythrobacter. Next base: position 870 of record JBBRUU010000277.1, on the reverse strand, counting down.
TGAGCGCGGAGACGAACGGAAGCGCATAGGCGATGGAGGCGAGGACTTTGCGCGTATAGACGGGGTGGGGCGGCAGCGCGAAGCCGGCGCGTAGCCACTCGCCGCGCGGCAGTCGGTCGCGGTAGATGCCGCGCCAGCGGCCGAGATACGTATCGTAGATCATCATCGTAGCAAGGGCTCGCGCCTCGGCGTAGACAGCCGGCTGCGCTTGGCGCACCGCCTGCATCGCCGGGTCGTGGGCGAGGAAGCGTAAAAACTGGCGGCTGGCGAGGGCGAGGCTGGCGATGGGCGCGGCCTTGCCGAAGCTGGTTTCGTGGATGCGGTGGCGGAAGGTAGCATGCGGGCTAAAGGCGACATGCCGCCCCAGCACCTGCTTGATCAGCAGGGCATTGTCGGAGCCATTGCCATTGTCGAGCTCGGGGTAGCCGCCGACAGCCCGCAGGTCGGCGGTACGTGCGAGGTTGGTGGTAAAGCTGAGAAACTTGTGGCGGTAGGTACACCAGGAACGCAGTAGCGCGATCCCGCTCATCAGCGCGGGGGGGGGCGGGCCGTCGTCGGTGGAGGCGAGCACATGCTCGCCGTCCTCGCTGAAGGTTTCCACCCGTGCGAGGGCGACGGTGGCGGCGGGGTGACGCTCCAGCAAAGCCAGCAGCGCGGCCACGAAGTTGGGACTCAGCTCGTCGTCGTCGGAGAGCAGCACGAAATAGGCGCCGGTAGCGGCGGCGATCAGCTGGTTGAAGTGCGCGATGATCGGCACGCTGCGCGGGTTGTGCCGCACGGTGAACGGGCGCGGATAGTGCGCGGCGATGATGCGCTCCACGGCATCGCCGTTCTCGCCGTTATCCGAAACGATCAGCTCGATGGCCAGGT
>JBBRUU010000276.1:0-1671 GCA_038247515.1 Sphingomonadales bacterium | reverse complement strand
GAAGCGACTAACCAACTAGTGGCTCCTGCGTGCTTATCTTGGAGCTTGTCGCGCAAGCCTTTTGCGGACTCGGCTTCAAATCGTGCCAAGGCAACCTTGATTTCAGAGACTTCTTTGCCCGCCATCACCCCGCCGCCTTCTTCAGCGCCACTCGGATCAGGTCGCCTTCGCTCGCACCCTCGCCTAGCTCTTCCAGCGCCCGCGCCACCGCCTGCGCCGCCACGGCAGGCTTGAACCCGAGGTTCTCGAGCGCGCTCGCCGCGTCGGCGCCCTTGCTGCCCGCAGGCGCCATAGCCACACCCGCCGCAAAGCCGCCAGAACCGCCCGGCATCGCGCCTGCCTTGTCCTTAAGCTCGTTGACGATGCGGCTCGCCAGCTTCGGCCCCACGCCTTGCGCACGGGCCACCATCGCCGCGTCGCCCTTGCCGCAGGCGTCGCGCAGGTCTCCGGTGGAGAGCGCCGAGAGGATCGCCAGCGCCACCTTGCTCCCCACGCCCTGCACCCCCGTCAGCACCCGGAACCAGTCGCGCTCGGCGCTGTCGGCAAATCCCAGCAGGCGCATGTCGTTCTCGCTCACCTGCAACTGCGTGTGGACGGTGCAGCCCTCTCCCACCTCGCCGAGCGCGGCGAGCGTGCGGCTGGAACAATGGACGAGGTAGCCCACCCCGCCGACATCGACGACGGCCCAGTCCTCGCCGGTCGCATCAAGCCTGCCTGAGAGCTTTGCAATCATGGTTTGTTCCTGAAACAATCGGGGGGGTTTGGCTAGTGCGAACCCCGCCACAATCCCCGTTCGCCTCGGGCGCAGTCGAGAGGCCTCAAAGCAGGTGTCTCGACTTTGCTCGACACGAACGGCGGTTTCGGTAAATGACCTTGTCCATGAGCTGGAACACCTTCGGGCGCGTGCTGCGCTTTACCACCTGGGGAGAGAGCCACGGGCCTGCGCTGGGCGCTGTCGTCGACGGGTGCCCGCCGGGGCTGACGATCTCCGAGGCGTTCATCCAGCCGTTCATGGACGCGCGCAAGCCGGGGCAGAACCGCTTTACCACGCAGCGGCGCGAGGATGATCTGGTGCGGATCCTCTCCGGCGTGTTCGAAGGCAAGACCACCGGTACGCCCATAGCGCTGCACATCGAGAACACCGACCAGCGCAGCAAGGACTACTCCGACATCGCGCAGTCCTATCGCCCAGGCCATGCCGATTTTGCCTATGACGCCAAATACGGCATCCGCGATTATCGCGGCGGCGGGCGCTCGTCCGCGCGCGAGACGGCAGCGCGGGTGGCGGCGGGCGCGGTGGCGCGGCTCGTGATCCCCGAAGTCAGCATCGTCGCGTACGTCTGCGAGCTTGGCGGCGACCGCATCGACCCGGCAGCGATCGACCATGCCGAGATCGCCAACAACCCGTTCTTCTGCCCCGACGCGGCTGCCGCCAAGCGGTGGGAGGTCAAGGTCGACGCAGCGCGACTGGCTGGATCGTCGCTGGGCGCGGTGGTCGAATGTGTCGCCACCGGGGTTCCGGCAGGCTGGGGCGCGCCGATCTATGCCAAGCTCGACGGCGATCTGGCCGCCGCGATGATGAGCATCAATGCGGTCAAAGGTGTCGAGATCGGCGACGGGTTCGAAGCTGCGCGCTTGACCGGCGAACAGAACGCGGACCGGATGCGGCCT
>JBBRUU010000275.1:0-1716 GCA_038247515.1 Sphingomonadales bacterium | reverse complement strand
GACGGACGAAGCGGGCCAGCGGTTCGGCCTGATCGTCGATCGGATGGGCAACCGCTGGAAAGTCACCACGCGCGGCGCGGCGCATTCCGCGCTGGTGCTGCCACTGCGGCTCGCTCAGCACGAATCGCTGATGCTGGAAAAGGCGCCGCCCGACCTGTCGCGGTTCCTGATCTGCCCGATGCCGGGGATGCTGGTAAAACTGCACGTTGCGCAAGGCGAGACGGTGCAACCGGGCCAACCGCTGGCGACGGTGGAAGCGATGAAGATGGAAAATATCCTACGCGCCGAAAAAGAAGGCGTGATCGCCAAAATCAACGCTGCCGAAGGCGAGAGCCTGGCAGTGGACGCGGTGATTCTGGAGCTTGAATAGCCGATGTTGGAAGCCCCGGCCTTGAACATGGCCATGCCGGTCGATCCTGCGCTGATTGAAGGCTTGCCTACTCGCGAGGTGGCGCTCACGCTGCATGATGAGCCGCAAGTTTGCACCGGCCCGTTGCTCGCCGATGTGATGGCGCGGCTCGGCGCACCAGCGCGCGGCGATATGCGCGGTGCAGCGTTGCTGATGGCGGTGGTGGTGGAGGCGCGCGATGGTTACCGGGTGGCGTTTACGCTGGGCGAGCTTGATCCGCTGCTTGGCAACACCCCGGTGGTGCTGGCCTCCCGCTGCAATGGCGCGATGTTGGATGATTCAGACGGGCCGTTCCGCATCGCGGTGGAAGGCGATACGCGCGGCGCGCGCTCAGTTCGGCAAGTGGCGAATGTGCGTCTGGTAGAGGTGCGCGAGGCCGGTTTAGGCCGCGCCTAGATCGCTTTAGACCGCTGCTTTCGGCGTCTTGACCCCTGTTTGGCCCCTGTTTGACCCCTGCCTAGGTCAGCGCCAGATGCAGGCACTGGTTGAAATCGGTCAGTGTGTAATCGCCAAAGGCCTCACCATTTGCGAACCCGCGCTGCCGATAGAGCGCCAGCGCCGGTTCGAACAATGGCCCGCTGCCGGTCTCCAAGCTGAGCCGAGTGATCCCTCCGCTGCGGGCGTGCTCAATGATGGCCTCCAGCACAGCGGCCGCGACCCCGCGCCGCAGGAAATCGGGATGGGTGCGCATCGATTTGATCTCGGCAGTGCTATCGCCCAGTTGCTTGAGCGCGGCGATGCCGACCACGAGGCCGTCGATATGTGCGTCCCAAACAGTCACCGCAGGATCGGTCAACCCCGACAGATCAAGCGCAAAGCTATGCCCAGCGGGGGAACCGGCCTGCATCGCCTGCTGGTGATAGGAAATCAACGTCTGCACCTGCCCGTCGGCAAGGTCAGAAATGGCGATGATCATGCGGCCAGTTCGCCATCGAGAAATGCTGCAATATCAGCCAGATCAATATCGCGTGCGACGTAAGCCTCTCCAATGCTGCGCAGCAGCAGAAAGGGCAGGGTGGTGCCTTCGGCCTTTTTGTCGTGGCGCATATGTTCAACCAGCCGCGCGCCGTCGCAGGGCAGGCCCAATCCGGGCAGGCTGGCTGGCAGCCCCGCCGCCGCAATCGCGCCCGCCGCGCGCTCGGCATCGGCGGCGGAAAGTTCCCCGTGCCGCGCCGAATAGCGCGCCGCCAGCACCATGCCCAGCGCCACGGCTTCGCCGTGCAGCAGGCGGTCGCAAAAGCCAGTCTCCGCCTCCAGCGCATGGCCAAAGGTGTGCCCCAGATTGAGCAGCGCGCGCCGGTCCTGCG
>JBBRUU010000274.1:0-1730 GCA_038247515.1 Sphingomonadales bacterium | reverse complement strand
TCATGCTGACGCTCATGGTATCGAGCGGGATCTGGTCGAACAGGATCTCCATGTCCGCGACCGTGTCGATCGCCACGCCCGCCTTGCCGACATCGCCGACGACGCGGGGGTGATCGCTATCGTAACCGCGGTGGGTGGCAAGGTCGAAGGCGACGGACAGCCCCTTTTGTCCCATCGCCAAGTTGCGGCGGTAAAAGGCGTTCGATTCCTCGGCCGTCGAAAAGCCCGCATATTGCCGGATCGTCCACGGCCGGCCTGCGTACATCGAGGCCTTCACCCCGCGCGTGAAGGGCGCAAAGCCCGGCAGGCCCGGCTCGAAGCCGGCGTGATCTTCCTGCGTGTAAAGCGGCTTGATCGCGATTCCTTCGGGCGTGTGCCAGGTAAGGTCGCGGCCCTTCACTTCCTTGGCGGCGAGAGCTTTCCAGTTTTCGAGGGTGGGTTTTTGGGTCATGGTTTTGTCCAAAGCACAATCGTCGCGCCTGCGGAAGCTGGCATGTTTTGCAGCCCTAGGCCCCAGCTTTTGCTGGGGTAAGGATCAGGGTAGCTACTCCCCCTTGAATTCGGGTTTGCGCTTCTGAAGGAACGACATCCCGCCCTCCATCGCATCCTTGGTACGGCCCGCGATTTGCTGTGCCTCAGCCTCGGCGAGCAGCACCATCTGGAGGTTGGTGTCGAGCGCGGTGGCAATGTTGCGCTTCATCTGGGCGTAGGCCACGGTCGGGCCATTCGCCAGCTTGGTCGCCAGCGCGCGGGCTTCGTCCATCAGCGCGGCATCATCGACGCATTTGTAGATGAGGCCCCATTCCTCGGCCTGTTCGCCGGAAATCTTCTCGCCGAGCATCATCATCCGCGTGGCGCGTGCGCGGCCGATGGCGCGGGCGAGCAGCCAGGTCGAGCCGCCGTCAGGCACGAGGCCGATATTGACGAAGGCCTGCAGGAAATAGGCGCTCTTGGCGGCGATGGTGAAGTCCGCCGCCAGAGCTAGCGAGCAGCCGACGCCCGCCGCCGGGCCGTTGACCGCGCAGATCACCGGCACCTGCGCCCGGATCAGGTGGCTGACTGCCGGGTTGTAGTGGTTGGAGAGCGCCTTGTGGCTGCCGCCCTTGCCGGTCACGGCAGACGTCTCGCCGCGCGCCGAAAGGTCCGCGCCTGAACAAAAGCCCTTGCCCTCGCCCGTGATCAGCACTGCACGCGCGTCCCCAAGGTCGTAGAACGCCATCCCGATCTCGTCCGCCATCTGCGGGGGCATGGCGTTGAGCCGCTCGGGGCGGTTGAGGGTAATGGTCAGCAGCGGGCCGTCGCGGTCGACGCGGATGGTTTGGTAGGACATTTCTTCAACCTCTCTATTCCGTCTCCCCGGCCCCCGAGCCGGGGCCCCGCTTGCTTCCTCACAGCGTGCGAAAAGAAGCGGGGCCCCGGATCAAGTCCGGGGAGACGAGTGTTTTCAATCAGACAGTGAGTGCCGTCCTTCGGCGTCTCCATGATTTCGGTAAGCATGCCGCCCATGTCCTTGGGATGGACGAAAAAGATAGGGGTGCCGTGCGCGCCGATGCGGGTCGGGCCGAGGATGCGCTTGCCTTGCTCTTCAAACTCGGCGCGAGCCTCGGCAATATCGGGCACTTCGAAGCACAGGTGATGCTGCCCGCCGAGCGGGTTCTTGGCGATAAAGCCTGCCAGCGTGGAGTTTTCGCCCAGCGGCTCGATCAGCTCAATCTGCGTGCCGTTCATCG
>JBBRUU010000273.1:0-1759 GCA_038247515.1 Sphingomonadales bacterium | reverse complement strand
GTGTCCATGTTATTGGTAAGCCAGCGCGAGATGCGGCCGGCCGTCTCCGTGTCGCCCGCAGCGCGGGCTTCGGTTCTTTCTTTGTCGAGCTTGATGAGGTGGTTGTCCCACGGCGATAGCGCCCCGAGCGACTCGGCCTTACGGGCCTGACGGCGAGCCTCTTCGTTCGGCTGGACGATCCTATCGTCCGGGCCAGCGATCGGACCTCCGCGCATGGCTGCGTGGTCCGCCGCCCGGCGTTCCCTTGCGATGTTCTCGACGATCGCCTGGGGGTCGAGCCGCTTCTCTCCGCGCTTCATGCGCGCCTGCGGCTGCATGTTCTCGTTCAGCGGAACAATCTTCGTGCTGGCCTCGCGACCCACGAGCGTGTCTCCGTGCCCGTCCGACGGGGTGACGTGCCCAGCCCAGTAGTGCCCGCGCTCGGGGTCCATGACGTAGTACGCGCCGTGCCCATGTGCAGCCTGGGGGATCCACAATCCGGGGACCGACTCGGTTCTCGGGTTGTTGCCGGCGAGGGTAGTCACAGAGATGGCCACGACGTTCGCCGCCTCGTCCATCCGCTTCGCGGCTTCCTCTTCGATACGATCCTTCGTCTCCTGGGACAGCGTCGTAGGGGACGCCTCTTCCGCACGGGCGACGGCAGTATCGGCGCTCTCCATGTACGCCTTCGCGAACAACTTGCGGGCGGTCGTGACGATGGAAAGTTCCTTCGCCGGCGGTGTGGCCACCGACGAAGGTTCTGTGCTCATCGGCCCTTGGGTTTGGGCATCGGTTTGGGCAGTGGTTTGCACTTGGCCATGGGTGTCTCCTTCCGTCGGTTGAGCGATCCCCGGTGCGGGGGTCGCGGGTTTCGCAGCGTTGAGCGCCGCGCGTTCTTTGGTCGTGCGGATAACTTGTTCGACGTTGCCGATCGCTCCGAGCGGATCGCGTGCTCCGCTCCCGAGGACGTTGATCGTCGGCAGGGCGATAGCCCGGTCTTCGGGGGACAGCTTCGCAACGAAGTCGAGGAACGGGGTCGTGCGCGTGGTCGTGACCGATGGATGCGTGGACACAGGCGCGAGGGCAGGCGCGGGCATAGGCGCGAGGGCAGGCGCGGGCACAGGCGCGGGCGGGGGGATCTGCTGCGTCGGCTCGCCCGCGCGCATCGCTCGCTGCGAGCCGGCGAGGACCGCCGCAATCTCTTCGTCGCTGCTCGGCGTCATCGGGTGCTGCATCCCAGGCGGCGGCATGGCCGGGATGGGATTTGCCCGGAGCTGCGCGTCGGCGATGTCGAGCCTGTCCAGTGGGGCTGCGGCGGCAGCCGCCTCGCGACGGATGGATGGAGAGAGCATGCCGCGCAGTCCGTGCATCGTCCCGCCAGCACCACCCATGATCCCGCCAGTGCCGGCCCCCATGGCAGCGTCTTCGACGATCCCGGCCAAGCTGAAATCGTACTTACGGTCAGAGATGATCGCCTGGTTCAGCGCCGTCTCGCTGCCGCTCTGAAATCCTTCGTTGGCCGCCTCGCCGCCGATGGTCTTGAGGATTTGTAGCCCCATCGACGAAGACGACTTGCGCAGTGCGGCGTTGATAGCGGCTTTCTTAACCACCCCGGGGAGCAGCAGCTTGCCCACACCAGGGGCGAACGCGTCGATGAGCATGTTCGACCCGAACGTAGCTGCGCCAGCCGTGGCGCGCTCCCCCACCGGGATACCTTCGAGTTTCTTCTCGCGATCGCTCGCTACCATCCCGATGAGGTTGCTGGGAACCCCCATGAGGC
>JBBRUU010000272.1:0-1795 GCA_038247515.1 Sphingomonadales bacterium | reverse complement strand
GGAGGCCGGCTTTGGCAAACTGGAAGTCACAGTCGTGTCGCGGGAGAAGGAGAGTCCGCATTTTTCAGACGGTTTTCGCGACGGGCTCGAAATAGGAGCGGGTCCTTCAGTCTTGAGTTTCGCCCCTAGACTTGGGCGGATAGTTCCCCTAGTAGATTGCTCGTGCAGCGACGCGATCAAATCTAGATGCAAAGGCGAGCGGCGATCATCACGGCTCTCCGAACACCTGTCGGCCGGCACGCGGGCGCATTGGCGTCGGTTCGCCCCGACGATCTTGCCGCCCACATCATCAAGGCCGTCGTGGCGCGATCCGGCATCGACCCCGCATTGATCGAGGATGTCTACTTCGGCGCCACCAACCAGGCCGGCGAGGACAACCGCAACGTCGCGCGCATGGCCGCGCTGCTGGCGGGCCTCCCCGCGTCCGTGCCGGGTTCGACGGTGAATCGCCTCTGTGCGTCGGGGCTGGAAGCCGTCAACATCGCGGCGCGCATGATCGAGGCGAATCACGGCGACGTGTTCATCGCGGGCGGCGTCGAGTCGATGAGCCGTGCACCTTATGTGCTCAGCAAGGCGGAATCGGCGTTCGACCGGTCGCAGCAGATCTTCGACACTTCGATCGGCTGGCGCCTGGTCAATCCTCGCATGGCGGCGCTGCATCACCCCTTCTCCATGGGCGAGACCGCCGAGAATGTCGCCCGCAAGCACAAGATCAGCCGGGCGGATCAGGATCAGTTCGCGCTGCAGAGCCAGCAACGGTGGTCGGCGGCGCACCAACGCGGGCTGTTCGCCCAAGAGATCGTGCCCGTCGAGATTCCGCAGCGCAAGGGCGCTCCGACCCTCGTCAGCGTGGACGAGCACCCGAGGCCGGACACGACGCTGGAGAATCTCGCCAAGCTGAAACCCGCGTTCTCCAAAGACGACCAAGGCACGGTGACCGCGGGCAATTCGTCGGGCATCAACGACGGCGCGGCGGCATTGCTGATCGTGGAAGCCGGGCTGGCCAAATCGCTGGGTCTTCAGCCGATCGCCTTCATCGGTCCGAGCGCCGCGGCCGGCGTCGATCCCGCGTTCATGGGGCTCGGACCCGTGCCCGCGATGCGCAAGGCGCTTCTGCGCGCGAAACTGACGCTCGACCGCATCGACCTGTTCGAGTTGAACGAGGCGTTCGCCGCGCAGGCCCTCGCCTGCCAGCGCGAGCTGGGCATCGACAACGCAAAATTGAACGTCAACGGCGGCGCGATTGCGATCGGTCACCCGCTTGGTTGCAGCGGCGCCCGCCTGGCCACGACGCTGATCCACGAGATGGCTCGCACCGGCGCCTCGCGCGGCATCGCGTCGCTCTGCGTCGGGGTAGGACAAGGCTTGGCGACGGTCTTCGAACGGGAGTGAGTTTGGAATTGGGCCTGACTGTCAGATCGTTCGAGCGCTGAAGACCGTCTATCTCCCGGCAGCAGAGTTTTGCTCGCGGATGATCTTCGCCAGCGGTAACAACCATCGCTCGGCCCATGGAACTTGATCCTTGAAGAGTATTAAAAAGCAACGATAGAACCCTTCGGATCGATTTGGAATCTCCCATGTTGCAAGACCTTGATCCATCATGGCGGCAGAGAATCGAATCAACAGATCATGAACCAGCACGTCGCTATCTTCGGCCAACTCGCTGAGCAACCGGTCCCGATGACGAACATAGTGCTGCTTGACAATTCGCCGAGATCGAGTCGCTTCACCAGCAATAACAAATTCCTGCCAAAGAAAATGAAGCGTCCATTTCTGCCAAGTCGTCTCGGTCCAT
>JBBRUU010000271.1:0-1814 GCA_038247515.1 Sphingomonadales bacterium | reverse complement strand
GCGCGACGACGGACTTCGACCGGCTGTCGGAGCCGGATGCGATCGTGGTGTGCGTGCCGACTCCGCTGGGCCACCACCAGGAACCCGATCTCACCTATGTCACCAACTCCGGACGCGACATTGGCAGGCGGCTCCGTCGCGGCCAACTGATCGTGCTCGAATCCACCAGCTATCCCGGAACCACGCGCGATGATCTCCTCAAGGCGATTCTCGCCGCGCGGCCCGCGGGCGCAGAGAACCTCAAGTGCGGCGAAGATTTCTTCGTCGCCTTCAGCCCCGAGCGCGAAGACCCGGGCCGCAAGTCCCACACCACGCGCACGATCCCGAAGCTTGTCGGCGGGCTCGATCCCAAGTCGACGGAACTCGCTGTCGCTCTCTACAAGCGCGCGGTCGAGCACGTCGTCCCTGTCCCCAGCGCGGAAGTGGCCGAGGCGGCCAAGATCCTCGAGAACGTTTTCCGGGCGGTCAACATCGCGCTCGTCAACGAGATGAAGACGATCCTGACACCCATGGGCATCGACGTCTGGGATGTCATCGAGGCAGCGGCGACCAAGCCCTTCGGCTTCATGCCCTTCTACCCGGGCCCCGGCCTTGGCGGACACTGCATCCCCATCGACCCGTTCTACCTCACCTGGAAGGCGCGCGAGTTGGGCCAGCCCACCCGCTTCATCGAACTCGCCGGCGAGATCAACACCCGAATGCCCCACTACGTGGTCGATCGCTGCGCACTGGCGCTCAATGACGATGGCAAGGCCGTCAAGGGCTCAAAGGTCCTGGTCGTCGGTCTGGCGTATAAGCCCGACATCGACGACACGCGCGAAACCCCGGCAGCGGAGATTATCGATCTCCTCGCCGATCTGGGCGCCAACGTGTCCTATCACGACCCGCTTGTGCCGCGATTCCCGCACATGCGCCGGCACAAGCGCGACATGCAGTCCGTCCCCACGACGCCGGAATCGCTCGCCGCGTTCGACTGCGTGATGATCGTCACCAATCACACCAACATCGACTACCGCGCGATCGCGACGCATGCCAAGCTCGTCGTCGATACCCGCAACGCCCTCAAAGGCCTGCACAACCTTGGTGCAAGGATCGTCAAGGCTTGAACATCGCCGCGGCACAGCCCGCTTCCGAGATGCAGCCCCCCGCCGCCGCCCCCCCCGCGCCGCCCGCACCCCCCGCTGTCGTCGCGTGCGCCGTTTTGCTTCTGGGCGTACCGGTCGATCCGGTCACGCTTGATCAGGCTGCCGAGCACGTCGTGCAAAGCGCCAAACGCGGCGTAGGTGGCTGGGTGATCACGCCCAACCTCGATATCCTCCGCCGAACCGTGCGAGACGCAGAGTTCCGCCGCATGTACGATCAGGCAACGCTGCGACTTGCCGACGGCATGCCGCTGGTCTGGGCCAGCCGCCTCAAAGGCACACCACTGCCCGAGCGCGTCGCCGGTTCGGACCTCATCTTCGCGCTTGCCGCCAAGGCGGCGCAGCTCGAAGCATCGATCTTCCTCCTCGGCGGCAACCCCGGCGCGGCCGAACAAACCGCCGCGGTCCTGCGCGGGCAGCATCCCGGCATCAAGATCGCCGGCATCGCCTGCCCCCCCCTTGGCTTTGAGCACGACACGGTTGAGATGACACGTCTCATCGCGCAGCTGCGCGCCGGCGAGCCGCAGCTCGTGCTGGTCGCACTCGGCAGCCCCAAACAGGAACGGCTGATCGAGCTCCTGCGCACAGAACTTCCCCGCGCGTGGTTCCTGGGAATTGGAATTACCTTCAGCTTCGTTGCCGGTGAGGTGAAGCGCGCACCGATGTGGATGC
>JBBRUU010000270.1:0-1843 GCA_038247515.1 Sphingomonadales bacterium | reverse complement strand
GCCCGCCAGGTCGCCGACCGGGTGATCTTCATGGACGGTGGACGGATCGTCGAATCCGGCCTGCCGCACGACATCTTCGACACGCCGAAATCAGACCGCACCCGCAATTTCCTCGGTGCCGTCCTCAATCATTGACCGCCTGACCGGAGCCTTCCCATGAACCAGCCCACCCTTGATCTTGATCATGTCCGCAGCCATTTCCCCGGGCTGGCGCGGGGGTGGACCCTGTTTGACAACGCCGGCGGCTCCCAGATCCTGAAAGGCGCGGTCGCGCGCATGACCGAGTTCCTGTTCGAGCGCAACGTCCAGATCGGCGGCAGCTACGAGGTCTCGCTCGCCGCCGCCGACGCGCTCCGGCAGGCTCGGGTGGCGGCTGCGACATTGATGAACGCGGGGCGCCCGGAGGAAATCGTCTTCGGCCCTTCCACCACCGTTCTCATCCAGAACCTTGCCCGCGCCATGCGCAGGCAGCTCAAGCGTGGCGACGAAGTGATCGTCTCGATGGCCGACCACGAATCCAACGTCGGTCCCTGGGTGGGCCTCGCCGAATTCGGAATCGTGGTCAAGACCTGGCCACTCAACCACGAGACCCTGACGCTCGATCTTGCGGATCTCGACCAATTGATGAACGAGCGGACCAAGATCGTTGCCGTCACCCATGTCTCCAACATCCTTGGGCAGATCAACCCGATCGCCGAGATCGCCCGCTTCGTGCATGAGCGCGGCGCGCGCATCTGCGTGGACGGGGTGGCCTACGCGCCGCACCGCGCCATCGACGTGACCGCCTGGGACGTCGATTACTACGTCTTCAGCCTGTACAAGACCTACGGGCCGCATTTTGCCATGATGTATGGCAAATATGATCACCTGCTCGAACTCGACACGCTCTATCACTATTTTTACGGCAGGGACAAAGTACCCGGCAAGCTCGAGCCCGGCAATCCGAGCTATGAATGTGCCTATTCGACGCTCGGACTGAGCGACTATCTCGCAGGTCTCGGTGGCACGGAAGGCTCCGAGCGCGACCGCATCGTCAACGCCTTCGCCGCCATCACAAAGCAGGAGGACGCCCTGGTCGACAGGCTGCTCTCCTATCTCAATGCCCGCAACGACTGCGACGTCATCGGGTCCACCCGCAATGAGGGGTCCCGCCGCATCCCCACTGTTGCTTTCCGCATCAGTGACCGGGATTCGGCCGCCGTCTGCAAGGCCATGGACGCGCACAAGATCGCCGTCCGCCATGGCGACTTCCATTCCCGACGCCTTGTGGAGGATCTCGGCCAGGGTCGGCTGAGTGGCCTCGTCCGCGTCTCGATGGTTCATTACAATACGCTTGAGGAAGTCGACCGGCTTTGCGTGGCCTTCGACCAGGTGGTGCGGCAGGCGGCGTGAGGGCTCGCGTGGCACCGGCTCGTTCCCCCATGGGAATCCAGCGGATGGAACTCCGGAGCCATGACGTGCGTTGCAGCACACAGGCCGACCAAAGTCCCGTGTCGTTCTGGCGAAAAGGCGTAGCATCATCCCATGTCCGTGTTCCCCGTGAATGGCGACGAGACGCAGTCGCCGCCGAGCGGCCATTCGTCAACACCCCAGCCACAGACCCTGAGCGGGCGCTCGGCGCTCACGCTGAGTGCGCTGGGCGTGGTCTATGGCGACATCGGCACCAGCCCGCTATACGCGCTGCGCGAGGCGGTTCGAGCCTCGTCGGGCACCGAAATCCCGACCGAGACCGAGGTAATCGGGGCGTTGTCGATCATCTTCTGGGCGCTTACGCTGATCGTGACGCTGAAATATGCGATCTTCGTGCTGCGCGCCGACAACAAGGGCGAAGGCGGCACGCTCG
>JBBRUU010000269.1:0-1857 GCA_038247515.1 Sphingomonadales bacterium | reverse complement strand
TGAACCGCCCCGGGATTGCCGGAGGCTCCCACATGTGAGAGGATGGGAGCATGACGAAGCGGACGCGGTTTTCTCCTGAGGTACAGGAGCGGGCAGTGCGGTTGGTCCAGGAGCATCGGTCGGAGTACGACACGCAGTGGGGGACGATCACCTCGATTGCCAGCAAGATCGGGTGTTCGGCGGAAACCCTGCGCAAGTGGGTGCGCCGCACCGAGCGGGATACGGGGCAGCGCCCGGGGGTGACGACCGACGAGCAGCAGCGGGTGAAGGCGCTGGAGCGCGAGGTCCGGGAACTGCGGCGGACCAACGAGATCCTCCGCAAGGCATCCGCGTATTTCGCGCAGGCGGAGCTCGACCGCCGCGAGCCACGATGATCGCGTTCATCGACGACCATCGCAACGTGTACGGCGTCGAGCCGATCTGCCGGGTCCTCCCGATCGCGCCGTCCACGTACTACGAGGCCAAGGCGCGCGCGCGCGACCCGGCGCGCTGCCCGGCGCGCACGCAGCGCGATGCTGTGCTGCGCGAGGCGATCGGGCGAGTCTGGCAGGCGAATCGCCGCGTGTACGGCGTGCGGAAGGTCTGGCGGCAGCTCGCCCGCGAGGGGATCACCACGGCGCGCTGCACCGTCGAGCGGCTGATGCGGGCCGACGGCCTTGAGGGCGTGGTGCGCGGTCGCCGCGTGCGGACCACGATCCCTGATCTGCTGGCTGAGCGTCCGCGCGATCTCGTCGAGCGGGCCTTCCGCGCCGAGCGTCCGAACCAGCTCTGGGTGGCCGACTTCACGTATGTCGCGACGTGGCGCGGGATGGTCTACGTGGCGTTCGTGATCGACGTGTTTTCGCGGCGCATCGTCGGCTGGCGGGCGAGCGCGTCGATGCGCACCGATCTCGCCCTGGATGCGCTCGAGCAGGCGGTGTACGACCGGGACACCGAGGCCGGGCTGATCTGTCATAGCGATCGTGGGTCGCAATACCTCTCCATTCGCTACACCGAGCGCTTGGCCGACGCCGGCATCGAAGCGTCGGTCGGGAGTCGTGGCGATGCCTACGACAACGCACTCGCCGAGTCGGTCATCGGCCTGTTCAAGACCGAGGTGATTCGCCATGCTGGTCCCTGGCGCAGCCTCGACGACGTCGAGTACGCGACGCTGGAATGGGTCGCCTGGTTCAACACGTGCCGGCTGCTGGAACCGCTGGGCTATCTACCCCCAGCGGAGTATGAGATGCAGTTTGAGCAGCTTGCTGCAGCGCCTCTGCTGCTGGAGCACTCAACCAACTGAGTCTCCGGACAACCCGGGGCGGTTCACGCAATCTGATCCGTGTGGAGGGTCGTCCGGCGGCCTTCGTCGCTGTGATCACTTATTCGCAATCCGGAAATAACTAATGCCAAGGCCATGTCCGATTTCCCCGTGCCCTTGGGAGGACCGCGGACGCACGCCCCAAGATCGTGTTGGGCGAATATTCCGCAAGGCCGCGTCAGAGGGCCTCGCGATCCGAGATGCATGCTTGTGTCCGTCACCTCACCCCCGACGCGCGTCCATCGCTCTCCAATAAACTAGGAAGTCGAGCGCTAACGATAAGGCAGCAAGTATCCGTGTAGTGGTTCAGCCGAAATCGAACTTTCGGCGGGGTTGACGGAGTGACACTTTTCCCCTGACCGGCGGGTGCCGGGACTGCATGGGAGAAGATGATGTCGAAGAAAACGAGCCGGACGTGGACGGCGGACGAGAAGCTGCAGATCCTTGAGGAGGCGCGCCAGCCGAATACGAGCGTGGCGGAAGTGCTGCGCCGGCATCGGGTGGACGGGACGACGTTCTACCGCTGGGAGCGCGAGGCGAAGGCCGCGATGCGCGAG
>JBBRUU010000268.1:0-1877 GCA_038247515.1 Sphingomonadales bacterium | reverse complement strand
TGTCCATCACGATCACCGCTGCCGTGCCGAGGCCCGAGCCCAATTCCTTCAACCCGTCGAAGTCCATCAGCGCATGGCGAATTTGCGCGGCGGGGACGAGCGGCACCGAGGAGCCGCCCGGGATTACCGCGAGCAGATTGTCCCACCCGCCGCGAATGCCGCCGCAGTGCTTTTCGATCAGCTCTTCAAAGCTGATGCTCATCGACTCTTCGACGACGCAGGGCTTGTTCACATGGCCCGAAATCTGGAACAGCTTGGTGCCCTTGTTGTTCTCTCGCCCGAAGCTGGAGAACCACGCCGCCCCGCGCCGCAGGATCGTCGGCGCGACCGCGATGCTCTCGACATTGTTGACCGTGGTGGGGCAGCCATAGAGGCCCGCGCCCGCCGGGAACGGGGGCTTGAGGCGCGGCTGGCCCTTCTTGCCTTCAAGGCTTTCGATCATCGCGGTCTCTTCACCGCAGATATAGGCGCCAGCGCCGCGGTGCATGTATACGTCGAAGTCATAGCCAGACCCGCAGGCGTTTTTGCCAAGGAACCCGGCATCATAGGCCTCATGGATGGCCTTCTGAAGCGTCTCGGCCTCGCGGATATACTCGCCGCGCACGTAAATGTACGCCGCCCGCGCACGCATCGCGAAGCCTGCAACCAGCGCGCCTTCGACCAACTTATGCGGATCATGGCGCAGGATCTCACGATCCTTGCAGCTGCCCGGCTCGGATTCGTCGGCGTTGATGACGAGGAAGCTTGGGCGGCCATCGCGGCTTTCCTTGGGCATGAAGCTCCACTTCAGGCCGGTCGGGAAGCCCGCACCGCCGCGTCCGCGCAGGCCCGAGGCCTTCATCTCCTCGATGATCACATCCTGCCCGCGCGCGAGCAACGCCTTGGTATTATCCCAATCGCCGCGCGCTTGCGCTGCCTTCAGGCCCCAATCCTGGAAGCCGTAGACGTTAGTGAAGATGCGGTCCTTATCCGCGAGCATTGCTGCTTCCTTCTTCTTTGGCCATCTTCTTGGCGCGCTTGAGGCGCACCAGCGAAATCACTTGGAACACCAGACCCAGACCCATCAGGATCACGCCCATTTCGAGCCCTCCTGTCGCGCTCAGCACCGCGCCGGCAGCAAAGCCGGTGAGGCCAAGGATCGCGAAGAGCAGCGTCAGCGGGTTCATCCGAGGGCACCTTGCGAATAGGCGACGGCCAACGCTACAACGACAATGAGGATCACACCGACGCGCATTAGCCCTATCAGCACCTTGAAGGCGATGAAGGCGAGCACCAGCGCGACGAGGATATAGATAATCTCGGTCACCGGTTGGCGCGCCCGTCCATGATGCGGCCCAAAGCGGTGAGACCGCCGAACAGAAAGCCCACGATCGCAAAAGCCACCCAGTCATCACCCCGCACGAGGTTAATGGCCGCAACCCCAAAGAAGATAACGCCGAGAAGCCCGCCGCCTTGTTCGATCTTCTTTTCCATCACCATTCCCCCCTATAATCGTGGTTTGCGTTCACCATGTCCTGCAAGCTGGTCGGCCCGCCCGAAGGCTCGGACGTATGCCGCCCCGGCTCCTGCGTGCCTGCCTTGGGCTGCTCGCCCGCCGCCAGTGCATCAAGCACCGCGTCGAGGCGCTCGGGCGTCAGGTCTTCGTAATTGTCGTCGTTGATCTGGACCATCGGCGCGGTCGCGCAATTGCCCATGCATTCGACTTCGGTGAGGGTCCACAGCCCGTCCGCCGAGATGTGGCCCTTCTCCATGCCGCGCTTCTTGCAGGCGGCGATAATGTCGTCGCTGCCGCGCAGCATGCAAGGCGTGGTGCCGCACACCTGCACATGGAATTTGCCGACGGGCTTGAGGTTGTACATGAAGTAGAAACTGGCGAC
>JBBRUU010000267.1:0-1900 GCA_038247515.1 Sphingomonadales bacterium | reverse complement strand
GCCCCGGCCCGGTATTCGCGGGGCGCAGCGGCATCGGGCTATTGTTCATGGCCGCCGCCATCGCTGCGACCGGCCTGCCGCCGCTGTCGGGCTTCATCGGCAAGCTGCTGATCCTCAAGTCGGTCGCCGCGCTGCCTGATTGGGGCTGGGCGTGGGGCGTGATCCTAGGGACGACTTTGATCGGCGTGATCGGCTTCGCGCGGGTCGGTAGCGCGGTGTTCTGGAAGGCGACCGAGGGCGAGGCCCAGCCTGCCCCGGCCAACCGCCTCGACCTTGCCGCCCCGGTCATCGCACTGGCGCTCCTCGCCGCACTGTCGGCCGGCGCAGGCTGGGCGAGCGCCTATGCCGATGCCACCGCTGCGCAGGTGCTCGACCCCGCCCAAAGCGCCCGCGTCGTGCTCACCGAGGCACCGCAATGACAGCGCGCCTCTTCCCGCACCCCGGCCTCTCGGTTCTGCTAATCGCCATGTGGATGGTGATGGTCGGCCAGATCAGCTTTGGTGCGGTGTTCCTCGGCCTTATCGTCGGTGTGTTGGTGCCGATTGTCACCGCGCCGTGGTGGCCCGACCGGCCGAAAGTGCGCTTCCTCCCCGCGTTTCGCTATTGCGGGATCGTGCTGTGGGACATCGCCGTGGCCAATTTCCAGGTGGCCGCGATCATCCTGTTCAAGCCCACCTGCGACCTCAAGCCCGCCTGGCTCACCATCCCGCTCGAATTGACCACGCTCGAGGCGATCACGGTGTTCGCCGGAACGATCAGCCTGACGCCGGGCACGGTCTCGGCAGATGTTTCGGCCTGCGGGAAGTATCTGCTGGTCCACGCGCTCCACGCGCCTGATCCGGACGCCGAGGTCGCCAAGATCAAGGCGCGTTACCAGGCGCGGCTTTTGGAGATTTACGCATGAGCGCCGTTGTTCTTGGGCACGCGCTCACCTTCGGCTTTGGCGCGCTCGGCCTCGCGCTGGTGATGAACCTGTGGCGGTTGTTCAAAGGGCCCGGCGTCGCCGACCGCATCCTTGCGCTCGACACGATGGTGATCAACGTGATCGCCATCATCGTGCTGACCGGCATCGCCGCAGATAGCGGCACATCGTTCGAGGCGGCGCTGCTGCTGGCGATGGTCGGCTTTGTCGGGACGGTCGCCTACGCCAAGTTTTGCTTGCGCGGGGACATCATCGAATGACCGCCGCCGCGTATTCCGAACTGCTGGTGAGCGCCCTCATCGTCATTGGCGCAGGCTTTGCGCTGGTCGGAAGCTGGGGGCTGGTGCGCCTGCCCTCGCTGATGGAGCGGCTCCACGGGCCCACCAAGGCTTCGACGCTGGGTCTGGGGGCGATCCTTGTCGCCTCGGTGCTGTGGTTCGACCTTGTGCGCGGGGTGTGGACCACGCACGAGCTGCTGGTCTCGGTGTTCCTGTTCCTGACCGCGCCGATCAGCGCCAACATGATTGCCAAGGTGCACCTCCACCGGTTGCGTGCACGCGAGGCGAGCGAACCTGCCGGTCCGGCAGGCGCGCCCGCAGCGCCGCCGGGCGGAGCGGACTGGGCGACCCACGAGGCTCCGCGCGAGGGCACGCCGGGGGATTTTTTGGGGAATTAGCTTTGATGCCAACCAATCACGTCACCCCAGCGAAAGCTGGGGCCCAGCGCGTCGGAGCGCAGCGCGTCGGAGCGTAGCGCTGGCGGCCCTAGGTCTCAGCTTACGCTGGGATGACGGGTAGCGGCAGGTTTAGGCGTTGCGCCGATCTATCGGGAATGACCGCAAGTGATGTCGTGGACGGCTCTCCACCCTGCGAGGTATTCTTCGCAGATGAGTCGGAGAGGAGAGTGACGATGGAACAGGTATCGGTTGTTGGGCTGGATTTGGCAAAGTCGGTTTTTCAGGTTCACGGTGTCAATGCG
>JBBRUU010000266.1:0-1930 GCA_038247515.1 Sphingomonadales bacterium | reverse complement strand
GCGCCGTGTCACCGGCGGCGGCAGCGGTAAACGGCGCAAATCGGGGCTGCGGGGCAAGCCGCTGGGCGCTCATCCCGGAATGCCGCGGGGGGGTGCGCGGCTTGCGCTGATCGACACGCTGCGCGCGGCCGTCCCGTGGCAGGCGGTGCGCCGAAAGGAGAGCGGGGCGGACGCTTCTGCACCCATCCTCATGCGCAAGGAGGATCTGCGCGTGCGCCGGTTTGAGGACAAGGCCGCGCGAGTGACGATATTCGCGGTCGATGCATCCGGCTCGGCAGCGGCATCGCGACTGGCCGAGGCGAAGGGCGCGGTCGAACTGATGCTGGCGCAGGCCTATGTTACCCGCAGCGAGGTCGCGCTGATCGCGTTTCGTGGAGACAGCGCCGAATTGCTGCTGCCGCCCACCCGCTCGCTGACCCGCGCCCGCAGGGCGCTGGGCGAACTGCCCGGCGGCGGGGGCACGCCGCTTGCGCTCGGGCTGGATGCCGCGCGCGATTGCGCCGAGGGCGTCGCCGCCCGCGGACGCACTCCCAGCCTTGTGATCCTGACCGATGGCCGCCCCAATATCGGGCGCGATGGCCAGCCGGGCCGCAAACAGGCGGGCGAGGACGCGATAGCGTCGGCCAAGGCCATCGCACGCGCCGGGATCGACGGTCTGGTGGTCGATATCTCCGCCCGGATCGGTCCCGAAGGTGGTGCGCTTGCCGCTGCTATGAACGCCCGGTTCCTCGCCCTGCCCCGCGCCGATGCGCGCCAGATCCACAGCGCAATCGAGGCCGTGCGCCCATCAAAGGCAGCGGCATGAGCCGCGCGCTCGACTGGAACCGCGAAGGGCTGATCTGGCCACACCGAGATTTCAGCGAGTTTATCGAGGCGGGCGGTGCTACGTGGCATGTGCAGCGGATGAGCCCCGGCACACCGGGCGCGCCGCAATTACTGTTGCTGCATGGCACTGGCGCATCGGTGCACAGCTGGCGCGGGCTGATGCCGCTGCTTGCACAGCATTTCGCCGTCACCGCGATGGACCTGCCACGCCATGCCTTCACCCGCGGCCATCCGCCAGAAGCGATGTCGCTGCCGCGCATGGCGCGCAGCATCAACGATCTGACGCAAACGCTTGGGCTCGCCCCCGATCTCATCGTCGGTCATTCGGCAGGCGCGGCGCTGGCGCTGCAACTTGCGCTCGATCACCAGTATCGCGGGCCTGTCGTCGGCCTAAATTCTGCGCTGCGCCCCTTTCCCGGACCGGCGGCGCAGCTGTTTCCGGCGGTGGCAAAGCTGCTGTTCGTCAACCCGCTGGTGCCGCGCATTTTCTCCAAAATGACGACTTTTGGCAAAGAGGCAGAGCGCTTCCTCTACCGCTCCACCCATTCGCGCATCGATGCAGAGGGGATGGCCTGTTATGAGGCCTTGCTGGCCAACCCGAACCATACCAAGGGCGCGCTGGCGATGATGGCAAACTGGGATTTGCCCACCCTGCGCACTCGCATGCACGCCATCGCCAACCCCGTTCTGCTTGTGCATTCGGACAACGATGCCGCGATCCCGCTTGGCTGGGCGCGCGAGGCATCGGGCTGGTTGTCTGATTGCGAGCTGGAAGTGCTGAAGGGTCTGGGCCACCTCGCCCACGAGGAAGCGCCGGAGCGCGTCCATGCCGCGATCATGGGTTTTGCACGTCGCCATGATATGGGCCCGGAGTTCTAGAAAAAAGGCGAACCACTCAAGGCAAGAGCGATGGAGATTTGGTGAGTGTCTGCTATCAACGATTGACCGAAAAAAGCCGCCATTCCGCTAACGACCCCAGAGTTGCCATTAAAGCTCGGCGATCCCTCAGCTTGGTGGCCCGTAGTAGGAGCCCTGCCCCGTCGCTATTTTCGCAAGGCCGCCACGATCAACGGTTGAAGTTCCTGCTCGAGCGCAATGGCGCGCT
>JBBRUU010000265.1:0-1992 GCA_038247515.1 Sphingomonadales bacterium | reverse complement strand
TGAAGCGGCGCTGTATCCGTCCGACGTGTCGTACCTGTATTTCGTCGCGCATCCCGACGGACATCACGAGTTCCGCAATACGTTCGCCGAACATCAACAGGCGATTGCGATGGTGCGACGCGAAGCCCGGCGACGCAGCAGCGCTCCCGAGGGCAACGGCGGCTCGCAGTGATGCGCGCCCGCGCGCCTGAAGTGTGGACACACGAGCGCATGCGCGCCGCGCTTGCGGTGGTCGCGATTACCGATGATCTTCGCGATGGCATCGATGGGCTCGTCTCACGCGCGATCGCGGCCGAACGCGGCGGCGTCACGATGGTGCAGGTCCGGCTCAAGTACGCGACATCACGCGAACTGCTCCGCGTGACACGCTCGCTCGTTGGTGCACTTCATGTTCCCGTAATCGTGAACGATCGGGTAGACATTGCCCTGCTCTCCGATGCAGCCGGTGCTCATCTAGGCATGTCCGACCTGCCGATTGCGCTCGCGCGCACAATCGTCGCGCCGTCATTTTTGCTCGGCGTATCGCTCGGCGCGGTCTCGTCATAGGCAAATACGGCGCGCGTCGCCTTGTGCGTGAAGCAGGCCGCCCACACATCGGCCATCGCGGCCACAACCGGCGCATTGCGCAGCAGCCCGGCCGACAGAAAATGCCTGTCCATGGCATGTGCACCGTCCAGCAGTGCTTCGAAGCTTGCCCAACCGCACCGCAGTGCCAGCGGCAGGCCAACCGCGCTCCAGACCGAGTATCGACCACCGATGGTCTCGGAAAAACCGAGTATGCGATCGCCCGACACGCCGACGGCCGCTGCCCGCTCCGGCGCTGCAGTCACGGCGATCACCCGGCCCCACCCATCTTCGACACCCGATGCTGCAAGCCATGCAAGCGCGCTCTGCAGATTGGTGAGTGTCTCCTGCGTCGTGAAGGTTTTGGAGACCGCTACGATCATGGTCGTCGCGGGATTGCAGGCAGCGATGGCGCGGGCCAGCGCCACCCCGTCGATGTTTGCCACGACATGCACATCGGGACCATCACCCTGCCCGCCCAGCGCATCCAGCAACAGGTGCGGCCCCAGCGCCGATCCGCCGATGCCGATATGGATCAGATGCTCGACCACGCCGAACGTTCCGCCCCGCAGCTGTTCGACGAGCCGGCGCATGGGCCGGTGCAGACCGCGCTCGGCGGGATCGCGCAGCTGCATGTGGGTTGCAGCGCGGTCTTCGGACCCGTTCACGACTTCGCCGGCGGCAAGTCTGGCGCGCCAGCCATTCAGCCCGGCCACCCTCGCCAGTTCGGCAAGCGCCGTGAAGTGCGGCACCGAAAGCGGCAGCTTGGAAAAGTCGAAGTGCAGCCCGCCCTCGTCGATGGTCATCCCCGCCAGGCGTTCCGGCTCGGCGAGAAACAGCGCCGGCAGCTGCGGCGTGCCGGCGCGGGCGAGGTCGGCAAGCGCGCCCCAGGCAGCGGTCTGATGCGGAAGCGGGTCGGCTGTCATGCCGGCGGGCTTAGCCGGTGTCGCGGCAGCTGTCATGTGGAGCGGCAGACTTGACAGCATCGGGCCAAAAGGCCACCCGCTCGCGCCTGATGGCGAGCGCAAATCCAGCACCAGCGGAGCCGATCCTGGCAATCGACGCCGCCCGTCAGGCCTACCAAGCAAGCGGCGATGCACTGGCCCGGACATTTGGGCACAGCCTGAAACTGGTGCTTGCGGCAGTGCTTATTGCGCTTTTCGTGCGGGTGTTTCTTGTGCAGCCGTTCAGCATTCCGTCGCGCTCGATGGCGCCCCTGCTTGAAGCCGGCGATTTCGTGGCCGTCGACAAGACCGCCTATGGCTGGTCGCGCGCCGCTTTGCCTTTTCAGCCCGACAAGGCCTTGCTGCCGGGCGAGCCCTTTCTGGGCATCGACATCCCGATCGTCGAAGACTTCCTGGCCGCGATTCCCGAGCGGTTTGCGCCTGCCAGGCCCGCTGCCGGCGATGTTGTCGTGTTCATGGGTCC
>JBBRUU010000264.1:0-2015 GCA_038247515.1 Sphingomonadales bacterium | reverse complement strand
GGTTGGGCCTCGCCAGCCTGCGGACAAAGGCTCCCGCGGCAGCGCACCCGCGCCTACCGGGCCATGCCGCAACTGAATTTCGGGCCGCCGGCCGCGCCCGGCCTCGCGGGCTTGTGCGGCCTGTTCGATCACCTGTTCAATGGTCGCGGTCGCAATCGGCTGCGCCGGAATGGCAGCGGAGGGGGGGGGTGCAACAGGTGCCGCGGTCAAAGGAGAAATGTTCGTCGCGATGGTGGCTTGTGACAAGCTCGCTGAAGTGAACGCGGCAGTGGCGAGTGCGGAGCTGGATAGGTTCGCCGCCGCATCGGACACCGTGGTTGCCGTGTCCGCCAGGGTCTCGATTGTGCCAGACGACTGCACCGCTGGATTTGGTAACGGGTTCAGGGCCGGATTGTGGGGCGCACTCTGGCGGCCACTGGGGGGCAGAGTGTTGCGCGCAGACAAGGCCGCAGCGCTGGCTGGAATAGCAGCCGGAAGCGGGGGGGTTGAGGGCGCAATGGCAGGAGCTAACGCGGGCGGCGGGGCGGCAAACTCCAGCACACCTTGCTCGGTCGCCAACGGTTCCGCCTCGCTGGTGCCAATGGCAAGTTTCGATCCCTCTTTGGATTCAGTTTCTTCCACCACCGGCATCTGCGGGGGCAGCGTTGACTGCGGCGGCGTGGCGGACGCGATCGCTGGCGTTGGGGCTGGCGCGCTCAAGTTCAACGGGACTGACAAAGCCCCGATCTCAGCCCCTGCGATCATTTCGCGCAGCGACGGCAGAGCCGTGCCTCGGGGCGGCAAGGAATTGCCGGGCGGCGTGAGGGCCATATCAGCAGCCGGCGCGCCCGGCCCATTCGCCTCGGGCAAGTGCGCCTGAGACTCCACCACTCCGCTCGTCAGGGCATTGTGTGCACGCGCAACCTGTTCAACCGAGAGTGCCAGCGCGTCGGAGAACACGGGCGCGAGATCAGACCACGTTCCTGTATTGTCAGGCAACCCGGCGACATTCAGCGAGCCTGGTGCAGCCGCCACCGCCGCGCTGCGCGGTGCTTTGTCGACCGGCAGCGCCTTGGTCAGACCGTTGGTCGCGAGGGGCGGCGGTGGGGCGGGGAACATGGTGTTATCCTTGGTCGTTCGTGCGGCTTGGGTCAGGTTTCCGTTTGTCCTGCATCTTGCGTGCCAAACCATTCCTGCCCTGAGCGCGGCGAGCCTGGATCGGCGTCTCGCTGGCGCGCTGCGCCTTGGCCGCCTGAAGTTCGGCATAGGCTGCCTCCACGCGCTCTTTCTGGCGGTCCGCGCGTGTGCTCGCCTTGCCCAGAGCATCGGCCTGCCATGCAGCCTGCTGCAGTGCATCCGCGCGCGCCTGCTCGGCCTGCACCGAAAGGTTTCCAAGCGCAGCGGCGAATTGCCCCGATTGCGCCAGTCCCGCACCATCGCGCGCGCGCGTAACACTCGCATAATGGCGCAGAAGGTCGCGGCTGCGCACGGCTAGCGCCTCGCTTCGCGCCTCTTCGGACAGCGCATCGGCCAACGCTCGCATCGCTGTGCGCTGGCCAACCTGAGCGATCAGGTTCTGCCGCCGGGCAAGGCGCAGACGGAGTTGTTCGCGCTTCATGCCAGCGCGCCCAGCTGGGCAAGGCTATCCGCCAGCGGCACGCCTTCGCCGCGCCTTTGCCGCAGGAAAGTGTCGAGGATCGCGGATTTTTCGAGCGCTTCGTCCAGCACCGCGTCCGAACCTGCGCGATACGCGCCCATCATGACCAGATCGCGGTTGTCCTCGCGAGCGGCGATCAAAGCGCGCACATGCCGTGCGGCCTCGATCATGTCGGGCGCGATCAGATCGTCCATCACCCGGCTCAGCGATGCGGGCACATCAATCGCGGGATAATGGCCGCGCTGCGCCAGATCGCGCGAAAGCAGGATGTGCCCGTCCAGAATCGCGCGCGCGGTGTCGACCACCGGATCGTTTGCATCGTCGCCATCGGCCAGCACGGTGTAAAGGCCCGTGATCGCGCCGCCGGTGCGTGCGGAAT
>JBBRUU010000263.1:0-2029 GCA_038247515.1 Sphingomonadales bacterium | reverse complement strand
GCACCGCTTCAACTTCATCCAGAACCGCGCAGGCGAAATCGACCGCGACCTGATCGACGCGTGATTTAGGCGCTTTCCAGCCTTGTGGCTTCGATCTCGGCTTCGGCCTCGTCTTCGGCCTCGGCCCGCACCCGCCGCCACACCAGCACAAACAGCGCAGTCAGCACCAGCGGCATGATCGGCACGCCCAGCCCGATCGCAAGCGGGCGAGCGAAGGCGGCGGCGGCGAAGGTCGCCAGCATGGTGATCCGCTCCCAATCGGCAAACCCATGCTCGCGGGCGCGGGCGAAAAGGTAGGCGAGCGGGAAGCCGGTCAGCAGCAGGTCGTAATCGAGCACGAACGGCGTTGCGAGCGGCGCGCCTGCCAGCACGAGTGCGGCAAGGCCCGGTGTGAACGGACGCCTCCAGCTCGCCTGCGCCACGGCCGCCGCCACCGCCAGCAAGGCCGCCCCCTGCACCGCGAAAGCCGTCCCGCTCGGCACGCCGACAAGGCTCAGACCCGCAAACACACTCACCATCTTGGCGAACCCGATATTGCCGTCACCGGTTGCGCTGCCCGCCGCCTGCGTGATCGCCAGCCAATCGCTCCACACCTGCGGACCAAAGGCGAGCGCCGCCAGCCCGCCCAGCGCCAGCGCCGAGGCGGCAGCGCCTGCAATGGTGCGCCACTGCCCGCTCGCCAGCAGCGCCACGGGGATAAGCAGGCCGAACTGCGGCTTGATCGTGGCGAGACCGATCAGCAGCCCCGCCAGCCACGGCCTCCGCCCGGTCAACAACAGGCCGCCCCCCAGCAGCGCGGCGACAAGGAAGGACGTCTGGCCGTGGGTCAGCGTGACGATCACCGGCGGGAAGGCGAGGATCACCACCAGCGCCGGTCCCTTGAGGCCCAAGGCCCGGAACCACTGCCGCATCGTCGCCAGCCACGCAGCGCCCGTCACCGCGAGCCATGCCGCCAGCGCGGGGAAATAGGGCAGGACACCCAGCGGCCAGACAAAGGCCAGGAAGCTGGGCGGATAGAAGAACGCGGTATACTCGCCCGGCAGCGTGTAGAACTCGCGCTGGGCGGCGGCGTGGGCGGCGATGTCGTAGACGTTCGCCCCTGCCACCAGCATCCGCCCCGAGGTCCAGAAGCTGATGAAATCCGTGCCGATCAGAAAGCCGTTGCGGTCGATGCCGTTTGTCGCGGTCAGCACCAGAACGGCGAGCGTCACCACGTTCACCAGTGCCAGCAGGAGCATATAGCCCCGCGCGCGGCTCGCCCCCAGCCACTCCGCCTTGCGAAGCCAGTCACTGCTTCTGAATACGTCGACATTCATGCCGCTTCCCTGCCTTCTCGCCGAACGCCTGTCTATCGCACGGCAGTGCTGGAATGTGGGCAAGCGGCCTGCCATTCATGGCGCGCGACTCGCAGATGCGGCGAGCGGCGGGAGATAATGATGCTGCGCGCTCAATTTGCCCCTAACCTTGCGATGCTTGCCCTCGCCACAGCAAGCCTGTGGCTCACGCCGATTGCGGCGCAGGAACCCGCCCCCGCAACCGCAACCGCGCCCGCCGAACGCACGCCGATGGAAACGCGCGCCGACGAGGTGGTAGCGCTGCTTAATGGCAAGGCCGATCCTGCCGATCTGTTCTCCAAAGGCTTCCGCGCCGTGGTCACCGACGAGCAATTGAAGGGCCTCTCCGCCAGCCTCACCGCGCAGTTCGGCGCGGCCCGCTCAGCCATCCTCACCAAGCGCGATGGCACCCGCTCGGCGCTGGAAGTCCGTTTCGAGCGCGGGGTCGCAACAGGCACGATCGCGATCAATCCCGCTGAGGAAAACCGCATCAGTGGGCTGTTGTTCACCAAGCTGGACGCGCTCGCGGTGGCCGGAGACACGCCAGCAAAAATCGCGGCCGAACTCGCCGCGCTTCCCGGCGCGGTCAACGCGTGGTTCGCGCCTCTTGATGGCAGCACGCCGCTGCTGAGCATCAATCCCGACCAGCCCCTCGCGCTCGGCTCGGCCTTCAAGCTCTACGTCCTCGCCGCGCT
>JBBRUU010000262.1:0-2032 GCA_038247515.1 Sphingomonadales bacterium | reverse complement strand
GTGCGGATCGCGCGCCGGCTCGGCATCGCGGCGGTGGACCGCATCGCGCCGCTCAAGCGCGCCTTTGCGGAACGGGCGATGGGGATGAATGCCACCACGGGCGGGCTGCTGGGGGGACAGGGGCTTCGCCCCTGAATCACGGCGGGCGCCGGACCCCCGCCACTATTTTTTACGGGCTGTGCCGCGCGGTGACCGGCGACGCGGCGGCTTGGCGGGCGCGAAGGTCACGCCGAGCATGCGGTCCACGGCGGTCGCGATATCCGGGTCCACGCGCTGCAACGCCGCCGGATCATCCGGCCGCTCCCGCCGCAACGCCGCCGCCCGCAACAAGGCCTGCTCGGTGGCGGTCGCCTCCGGCAAACGGGCGGCGAGTAGCTCCGCGATGTCACGCAGCAAGCCCGGATCGGTGAGGCGCGGAATCAATCTGCCGAGCACCGCTGTCAGCAGCACCACAGGATCAGTCCCGGTTTCACCGGCGGCCTCTGGCGCGGCCAACGTCTCGACGAGTGGCGCCACCATCGCATAGCCCTCAGCACGACCGTCAGTCGCGGCCTGGGCGATTCCGTCAGCGATAAGACGCGCTGTGTAGGCGGGGATTTCGCCAGGTGGCAGACGAAGCGCTGCACTCCAGACTTCCGCGAAGCGCCCGCTGCGCAGCCCAGCCACCGCTGCGTCATCAAGGCACATCATAGGGTCTCGCGACAAACTGCCGCCCGGCGACTTCGCTAGGACTCCAATCCAGCCTAGCCAGGCCTCCACCGCTGCCGCATATTCCCCCGCCTGCGATAGGGAAGGCATCAAGGTCCACATCACAACTGCCTGGCTGGTCCGATCGCCGGTGTGCTCGAAGAGCGTGAGGGCGCGGCGCAGCACCGCCACTTCCTCCAGATGCTGTCCCGTCGCGTGAAGGTTCCAGGCCAGGAGCACATTGGCCTTTACCTGCGTGCCTCGATCACCTGCCTTTTCCGCAAGGGCGAGAGCACGATGCGACACGGCCACTGCCTCCTCCAGTTGCTCCATCTCGCCGAGGCTCCAGCTCAGTTGAGTCAGCGCGACCGCCTGCAGCCTTGCATCGCCCGCGGCCCTTGCGACAGAGCCCCGCGCCACCGCGACCGCCTCTGCTGCCTGATCGTGCGTCAAAAGCGCGGCGATCCGATCGTGCGACTCCCGCAACCACGCCGGCAGGTCTCCCGCGCCCTTCTCTGCCCGCCACAGCCGATCCAGCACCGACGCATCCGCCAGCCGCCCCAGGCCGCGCAGCCTTTCGGCCTCCGCCTGCTTCTCCGCCGTGGTGAAGAATCGCGCCAGAAACTCCGCGATCGCCTCCAGCGTGCTCGCCCCCTCGCCGGGGCTCAGATGCCGCTTGCGGTAGTAATGCGCCATCAGCCGGTCGCCGACGCGGTACAACACCTCGGCCGAGCCCGCCGCCCGCTCCCCCACCACCTCGCCGCGCACACGCAATTCCTGGAAGGGGCGGGCGATGTCGGATTGCTCGACGCCCATGCGCCGCGCCACCTCGCTCTGCGTCGCCGGCTCGCCGCCGCGCAGCAGCGTGTCCAGCACGCTTTCGGCCTCGGCGGGCAGATCATCCAGCCGGTGCTTGTAGTAGGGCGCCAACTCATCGACGAGCGCATCCAGCACGGCGGCGGCCGCGATGCTGTCGTTGGAGTCGAGAATGCCCGCCAGCACCGTCGCCATGCGCGGCGAGCCGCCGATGAACTGCGCCACCGCGCGCGCCTTGGCCAGCGTCTCGTCCGACATGGCGTCGCCATGATCCAAGCCACGCAGCTTGCCGAAGAATTCGAGGCAGGACTCCTCCTTCCAGGGGTCCAGCGGAATCACGCCGGTGGCGTGGAACAGCCGCTGTTCGTAATTCGCATCCGCCTGCCGTGTGCTGCTGGCCAGCAGCATCAACCGCCCTTCCGGCCGCGCCAGCCAGGCGCGCAGCCGCGACTGGTCCTGCGGCTTCTTGAACACGCGACGCAGCAGCGCATCGAAATTCTCGACGCTCGCCACCACCACGCCGCCGGTC
>JBBRUU010000261.1:0-2073 GCA_038247515.1 Sphingomonadales bacterium | reverse complement strand
TCAACGGGCTGGTGCCGCGCGCAACAACCACTTGGGTGCGTGTCCGAGAGCTCGGCGGGTGGTGTTCCGTGGAGGAAAAAGGGCGTTTGAAAAGCCTATCCTTCTCCACCTCGGACGTGATGCTTGTCTTGCGTGGTTGGCTCATGGCATCGGTTCCGGTATCAGTTGGACCATCGTCCACTTTCATTCAACTGTTTGAAGAATGGACTCGGCAAAGAGCAGCAGAAAGCACGTCCACGATTAGTTGAAGACGTGAAGCATGCTCTGAAAATGATAGCGCGTCACTTTGGTCAGCGTTGCGCATGCTGAACTCCAATGGATGCGAAATCTGTACGGCAATGAACAGATGCGAACAGATGCGAACTGGCCGAACTAGCCGAACTGGCCGAAGATGACGGCGCGCGCGTTTGCGCAACTTCCAATGCGGGAAGCCGCATGGTCAGTCGCGATGAGACACTCGTTGGCGACGAGCCTACGGGCGGCGTGTGCTGGCCAACGTTGCGCGAGGCAAGTGCACAGAGCCGGACAACATTGAGCTGCCCTTTCGCGGGGCGCTTTTGCTGCGCATGGCGGCGCGCCGGGAGCGCGGGCGGCCGACGTCCATTTGCCACCCGCGCGCTTTCCCCCGCGCCGCTTCAGACCGTGATCGCCATGCCCCGGTAAATCCGCGAGCGGTAGCGCGAGTCTTCCGCGTCGGGCAGCGGCGCGCCGGCCAGCAGCACCGCGCGGCCGAAACGCTTCACCTCTTCCAGATGTTCAGCGGCGTTGCGCGGCTCTTCGCCGCGCGCGCGGCGCGTCAGGTTGATCTGGTTCACCGGCACGTCGTGAACCAGCCGCTCGTTCTCCACTGCCAGGGTGGCGGTAAAGGAGTGCATCGTGGTCTTGATGAAGTTGGCGAGCGCGAAGCCGGCGCCGCGCTTGTCGTTGCCGACGGGCACGTCGGGCGAGACCAGCACGAGCTGGCTGCCGTCGATCAGGCTGGCCTTGCGGGCGACGCGGAACTGGTGCGTCAGGTTGTCCTGCACCATCTGGCGAAAGTCTTCCGGGCTCAGGGCGACGCCGTCGGGATCATCGGCACCGGGAAACAGAAGCTCCGGCAGCGGCACGAAGGGGGTGCTGACGATGGTGGTCGGGTAGCCGTGCCGCGCCAGGGCAGCGTCGATGCCAGCCTCGATGTCGTCGCCGACCTCGGCCGTGTGCAGCAGGTCCGGCGGCACGTCGCGCAGCGCGGTGCGCAACGCCGCGCTGCCGTCGGCGGTGCGGGTGAGCAGGACGACACGCCCGACCTGGCACTCGGTGATCAGCTGCCGCGCCGCCTCGGCCAGGTACTCGACCAGATGCTCGCCGATCAGCCACACGGTGCGCCCGCGCATCATGTCGAGCCGCTCGCGCTTGGCGCTGCCGAACAGCTCGCGCTCGGTGATGGAGCGCTCCAGGCTCAGCCCGCCCGAGGGCATGAAGGTCTCGCCGCTGACGGCGCGGTCGGCCAGAAAGTACACCGTGGCGAGCGCCACCTCGGTCTCGGTCGGCATCTTGCCCAGGTGCAGCAGCGACAGCACGCCGTTGCGCACCTTTGCAGCCTCGTCCTGCACCGCGCGCGGCGGCAGGTAGGGCAGGTCATCAGGCGGCACGCGCGCGAGCCAGCCTTCGTCGCTGCGAGATTGCCACTCGGGGATGCCCAGGAAGCAGCCGCCCAGGCGCAAGCGGCGGATCAGGCGCTGGCCAATGTCGGCGCTGAGCAGATAGCTGCCCCAGCTGCAGTCGGCACCGCGTTCCTTGTGGGCGGTGAGCGCCAGCGCGCGCAGCTCACTCGGCGCCTCGGAGTCCATCGCGATCGCGGCCACGTCGTTGGCCGCCAGCTGCGCAAGCAGGCTCTCCACGCGCAGGCCGCGGCGCATGGCCTTGACGACGGCGCCGTGCACGGCGTTCAGGCGGCGGTTCTCCAGGATCAGGCGGCCGCGGCGCTCGAACAGCCCGGGGCGGCTGCCGCTGCCCTTCAGCCGCTCGCCTTCCACCGGGCCCGGCGCGATGGCGTTGATCTGCACCTCGGGGCCGAGGAAACGCGCCATGGCC
>JBBRUU010000260.1:0-2135 GCA_038247515.1 Sphingomonadales bacterium | reverse complement strand
GTTGGCGAGCTGATCCTGCAGCGCCCTGCGCTCGATGCGCAGTTCGTACTGCGACTGATGGATCGGCTCAACGATCACCCTCGGTGATGGCCGACGAGTTCGAGATCTTCCACCCCTCCGTCTTTCCACACGAAACAGATCCGCCATTGATCATTTACTCGGATGCTCAGCTGCCCTTTGCGATCGCCGGTGAGTCGTTCCAGCCGATTGCCCGGAGGTATCCGGACATCCTCCACATCCTTGGCCGCGTGGATCATCTCCAGCTTTCGCAGGGCCGCCCGCTGCACCGTGCAATCAATCGCCTTGACGTACTGCAGATCCCAGATGCGCTCTGTCGACTTGCCGACGGACGATCTGGTCACGGGACAGCCCTTAACGCTTTGCGTCAATAGCGCTATACGTTAAACCGAAACTCGACCACGTCCCCGTCCTGCATGACATAGTCCTTGCCCTCGATTCGGGCCTTGCCCTTGGCACGGGCCTCGGCGATCGAGCCGGTCTCGACGAGGTCGTCGAAACCGATGATCTCGGCTTTGATGAAGCCCTTCTCGAAGTCGGTGTGGATGACGCCGGCGGCTTGCGGCGCCTTCCAGCCCTTCGCAATGGTCCAGGCCCGGGACTCCTTCGGACCCGCCGTGAGGTAGGTCTGCAGGCCAAGCGTGTCGAAGCCGATGCGGGCGAGCTGGTCGAGGCCGCTCTCGGTCTGGCCGGTCGATGCGAGCAACTCGGCGGCGTCGTCCGCGTCGAGATCGATGAGCTCCGACTCGAGCTTGGCGTCGAGAAAGATCGCTTGCGCGGGCGCGACGAGAGCAGCAAGGGAGGCGAGCGCCGCGGCATCCGCCAAGATCGCCTCGTCAATGTTGAAGACGTAGATGAATGGCTTGGCGGTCAGCAGGCCGAGCTCCTTGATGGGGGCGAGGTCGATACCGGATACCGACAGCGGCTTGCCATCGTCAAGCACCTTGCGCGCGGAGAGCGCAGTCTCGAGCACGACGGGCTCGATGCGCTTGGTCTTGAGCTCCTTCTCGTAGCGCTCGATCGCCTTCGACAAGGTCTGCAGGTCCGCGAGAATCAGCTCGGTATTGATGGTCTCCATATCGGATGCTGCATCAACCTTGCCGTCGACGTGCACAACATCCGGGTCGGCGAATCCGCGGATGACTTGGGCGATCGCATCGGCCTCGCGGATGTTAGCGAGGAACTTATTGCCGAGACCCTCACCGACCGATGCGCCCTTGACGATGCCGGCGATATCGACGAACGAGACCGGCGCGGGCAGGATACGTTCGCTCCCGAAGATTCGGGCGAGCACGTCGAGGCGCTTGTCCGGCAGATTCACGACGCCGACGTTCGGCTCGATCGTCGCGAACGGGTAGTTCGCCGCGAGCACCTGATTCTTAGTCAGCGCGTTGAAGAGCGTCGACTTGCCGACATTGGGGAGACCGACGATCGCGATAGTGAGAGCCACGGGGGTCAATCCTAACGGCGCAGGCCCGCCAGCATCGCGGGTAGCATCGCAGCACCAGTCCGCCACACAACGACCGCGAAGGATCCCGGATGCCAGAGCTCGCTGACTTCGCGCTCGTCGCTTCATCCGGGCCGGGCACCGCAACCCTCGCCCTGCCCGGCTGGCGCAACGCAACAGTGCGCATCCTTCGCCCGTTCAGCTGGGACGCCAAGTTCAGAAGCTTCGCGATCGTTACGCTGCCCCTCGAACGACCGCGCGCTCTTGTCAGCGGGCCATATGCCGCCGCGGATGCCGCCGCCCTCAATGTTGACCCCGCCGCGCCATTCGACTTTCCGGCCGATGACGGTACTGACATGACGTGGTACCGCGCGGTCGGCGAGCCAGCCACAGACGACGATCGGTTTCAGGATGCCGCCGGCTGGTGCACGATCGAGGCGGACTCAGACGCCGGGCCGGTCTGCATGGCACTCGCCCTTCGCGAGAGTTCGACGGTGTTGCTCGACCTTGACCTCGACGCTCAGGGTCTTCACGTCTCGGCCCGGCATTCCAGCGGTGACGGGGGGGCTCCGACTCTCCTTTCGCGCGTCGGGACCGGCGCACACGACACGGCCGAGGAGTGGTTGCGCGACTTGATCGTCGCCACCATGCCAGAGGATCGGCTCGGCCC
>JBBRUU010000259.1:0-2143 GCA_038247515.1 Sphingomonadales bacterium | reverse complement strand
GAGCCGCGCCTCGATCTGGCCTGCATCCAGCAGCGGGGCGGAGAGGTCGTCGGCCAAAGCCCTCGAGCCTGCGCCCGTGACGCAGCGGTCGACCGCGCCGATCAGGCTGCCTGCGCGCGAACCCCCGGTGGTGCTTTCGAGAATTTCGAGGCTGGTGCGGGTCGCAGCGTCCATCGCCATGCCCGACGCGCTCTCGCGCAGTACCGGGGGCAGCAGCAGCGGCAGCTTGCCGCGCCCGACGTGGCCGAGATAGGCGAGAAGTCCGCCCGCCGCGCTGAGCATCGCGCGGGTGAAGGCACCGAAGGCATCGAGGGTTGCAACGCCGTAGACGGCCTTCAGCCGCTCGGTCCCCGCATCGCTCGCAAAGGTGCTGCGCGGACGGGTGATCGCCTCCTCCCGACTGACACCAGGGCCAAAGTCCAAGCTGTGCGCCCAATCCTCGGGTACGACGACTTCGCTGGGGGAGAGCCGCGCCAGCGCCGCGCCGAGCATTTCCGCCGGGCATTCCTCGAGCGCCATCGCCCCGGTCGAAACATCGCAGGCGGCAATCCCGATCGTGCCGCGCAATTCCGCCAGTGCGACAAGCACATTGGCGCAGCGCGGGTTGAGCAAGGCCTCCTCGGTGAGCGTGCCTGCTGTGACCAGCCGCACGATCGCGCGGGCGACCAGCACCTTGGAGGACGGCGTGCCGTCGCGCCGGGCGCGCGCCTTGGCATCGCCGGGCGTCTCGATCTGCTCGGCGATGGCGACCCGTTCGCCCGCCTTGATGAGCCGCGCAAGGTAGCCTTCCGCCGAATGCACCGGCACCCCGCACATCGGGATCGGCGCGCCGCCATGCTCGCCCCGCGTGGTCAGCGCAATGTCGAGGATCGCCGCCGCGCGGCGCGCATCCTCAAAGAACAGCTCGAAGAAATCGCCCATCCGGTAGAACAGCAGCGCGTCGCCCGCTTCTGCCCGCAGGGCGAGGTATTGCGCCATCATCGGCGTGAGTTTGGGCTGATCCGGCGCGGCCATTCCCCTCGCCTAGCCGCCGCAGCACCGATTCGGGAATGTCCGCGCTTGCAGCTTTCCCCGAACCTGGTGCGATAATGCGCCTATCGCATTGCGCGCCGCGGCGCTAAGCGGGGCGCGAATGACCTTAGGGACTGCAGGGAGGCTCGGGCACCATGGCGGAAGAGAACAAGGGCGGTTTTACCGCGCGCGAGGCATTGTTCTACCACGAGACGATCCGCCCGGGTAAGCTGGAGATCGTCGCCACCAAGCCGATGACTTCGCAGCGCGACCTCAGCCTCGCCTATTCGCCCGGCGTCGCCGTCCCGGTCGAAGCGATCGCCGCCGATCCCTCGCTCGCCGCGCGCTATACCGTCAAAGGCAATCTGGTGGCGGTGATTACCAACGGCACCGCGATCCTCGGGCTCGGCAATCTCGGCGCGCTTGCCGCCAAGCCGGTGATGGAAGGCAAGGCGGTATTGTTCAAACGCTTCGCCGACGTCGATTCGATCGATATCGAACTCGACACCGAAGACCCCGAAGCCTTCATCAATGCGGTCGCGCTGATGGAGCCGACCTTTGGCGGGATCAACCTTGAAGACATCAAGGCGCCCGAGTGCTTCATTATCGAAGCCGCTTTGCGCGAACGCATGAATATCCCGGTGATGCACGACGACCAGCACGGCACCGCGATCATCACTGCGGCGGGCCTGCTCAACGCATGCCACATCACCGGGCGCGATTTCAAAGACGTCAAGGTCGTGGTCAACGGTGCGGGCGCAGCGGCGATTGCCTGCACCGCGCTGATCAAGGCAATGGGAGTGCGCCACGACAACGTGATCATGTGCGATCGCTCCGGCCCGATCACCCCGGGGCGCGCGGGCGTGGACCAGTGGAAGAGCGCCCACGCGGTCGCCACCACCGCCACCTGTCTTGAAGAAGCGCTGGTGGGCGCGGACATTTTCCTCGGCCTGTCGGCAGCCGGCGCGCTGAAGCCCGAATGGGTGCGCAAGATGGCGGACCGGCCGATCATCTTTGCGATGGCCAACCCGGTGCCTGAAATCATGCCCGACGAAGCCAAGGCCGTGCGCCCCGATGCGATCGTCGCCACCGGGCGCAGCGATTTTCCCAATCAGGTCAACAATGTGCTGGG
>JBBRUU010000258.1:0-2215 GCA_038247515.1 Sphingomonadales bacterium | reverse complement strand
TCTTCCGCGGGCGCAGCGGGTCGCTTTTGAAGATTCTGTGGCATTACGGCGTGGGGATGTCGCTTTACGCCAAGCGGCTGGAGAAGGGCCGCTTAATCTGACCCACGCCGGCCGATGGCGCGGTGGCGGTGTCGGCGGCGCAGCTGAGCAATCTTCTCGAGGGCATCGACTGGCGCAACCCGCGCCTCACCTGGCGACCGGCCGCAGCGGGGTGACAAAGGCCGTGGCCGGCGAAGATTTCACTCCAACTCCCTGCTTTGATGCAGTAAAATCGGATCATGGTTGATGCCGCAACTGAGATCGCAGCCCTGCGCGCGGCGCTCGCCGCCTCCGAGGCGCGCCGACGCCGTCACGATCGACGCGACGCGGGCCAAGGCCGAAGCCGCGCACGCCAAGGCGGTTCTGTCCGGCAGCGAGGCGCTGATCGCCCATCTGCGGCTCGTGATCGAGAAGCTGCGCCGCGAGCCCTACGGCCAGCGCTCCGAGCGCAAGCAGCGCCTGCTCGAGCAGCTCGAACTCCAGCTCGGGGAGATGGAGGCCACGGCCTCCGAGGACGAGGCCCTCGCCGAGGTCGCCGCGGCCAAGGCGAAGGTCGAGGTCGCCGCTTTCGCGCGCGCCAAGCCGGTGCGCAAGCCGTTCCCCGAGCATCTGCCCCGCGAGCGGGTAGTGCTGCCCGCACCCTGCAGCTGCGCCGCCTGCGGCTCGGCGCTGCTGGTCAGGATGGGCGAGGACGTCACCGACACGCTCGATGTTATCCCGCGCCGGTGGAAGGTGATCCAGACCGTGCGGAAGAAATTCACCTGCCGCGACTGCGAGCGCATCGGCCAGCCGCCAGCGCCCTTCCACCCGACGCCGCGGGGCTGGGCCGGCCCCAGCCTGCTGGCGATGATCGTCGGGGTGCTGCAGGCCGACGCCTACGCCGGCTTCAACCCGCTCTTTGGCGAGGCCGGAACGCCCGCGCCGATCACCCCCGAGTTCTGCTGGGCGCATTCGCGGCGCAAGTTCTTCGAACTGGCCGACATCGACGCCAACGCCAAGCGCGGCAACAAGGCGCCGCCGATCTCACCACTCGCGCTCGAGGCCGTGACGTGCATCGACGCCGTCTTCGACCTCGAGCGCGCCACCAACGGCCTGCCCGCCGAGCAGCGCCTCGCCGTCCGCGAGGCCGAGGTCGCGCCCCTCGCCGCCGCCCTGCACGACTGGATGAAGCGCGCGCGCGCCTGGCTCTCCAGGCACGCCCACGTCGCCAAGGCCATGGACGACATGCTCGCCCGCTGGGGCGGCTTCACCAGGTTCCTCGCGGACGGGAGGGCCTGCCTGACGAACAACGCGGCCGAGCGCTCGCTGCGTGGCGTGGCACTCGGCCGAAAGGCTTGGCTCTTCGCCGGCTCCGAGCGCGGCGGCGACCGCGCCGCCTTCATGTACACCCTCATCGTCACGGCGAAGCTCAACGGCGTCGATCCGCAGGCGTGGCTCGCCGACGTTCGCCCGCATCGCCGACACGCCGATGTCACGCCTCGACCGTCTGCTCGTAAGCGTCCGGCGTCGCTGCCCTGGAAATGGGCCGACAACCAAAAGCTCGCGCAAATCGAGGCAGCCTAACCGCGGCCCCCGGCATAGGATACGTTGATCGCCGCGAATTGGGCGGAGAAACAATGGAACCACGAGAAGTCCGCACGCCGCGATTGCCTTCGCACTCGGCTTGCGGTCCTTGACCGGATCAGGGTCTGTAGGTGATGCCATCTGGTCCTTGACCGACTGAAATGTTGGCAAGAACAGTCTGGCTTGCGACGTTGATTACCGAGACGGTCGCATCGAGGATGTTGGTCACAAACACGTCTTGACCGTCGCGGTTCACTATCACGCCATGTGCCCCGCTTCCAGTGCGGATTGTTGCCGTGACTATTTTTGTAGCAGCATCGATGACTGATACCGTGTCTTCAGGATTGGCTTCGGTGCCCTGATTGGCGACATAGACGAAACGCCCGTCCCGTGTTGACGCATGTATGGATGCCCCCGTTGGTGCAAGAGATTTCTGAGCTGGTCGGGCCGGTGCGATCGAGTGCGTTCATGTATAAGAACCCGATTCAAAAGTTTATGAAGCATAGCAATACCTTGCGAGACGCCGGGTCATGAGCCTTATGCTTGCGATAAAGGTCCAAGCGGTCGAGCTTTCGATTGATTTTTCCCAGTCCTTCGCCAGCCTTCGGCAGCG
>JBBRUU010000257.1:0-2216 GCA_038247515.1 Sphingomonadales bacterium | reverse complement strand
TCCGATTCGATGGGGAGTTGCGGGGTATCCCCGCAGACGGGGTAGGTCGAGATGGCGCAGCGGCTCGGCCTCAGGGGAAGGCTTTCCCCAGAAAAACGCAAACGCAGATCGGTGGTATACTGGTGGGATACTGACGGAAATCAAAATGGCCGGTCTAAAAGTAGACCTTGTAACCATTTGATTTTCCGAAGAAATCTGGAGCGGGCGAAGGGATTCGAACCCTCGACCCCAACCTTGGCAAGGTTGTGCTCTACCCCTGAGCTACGCCCGCTCATTGACGCGTGCAGAGACCGGCAAATGCACGGTGTCTGTCGGAGAGGCGGCGCGATTAGCAGCGCCTCTGCAAGCCTGCAAGCGCAAAATAACGCCGATTGGGGCTTGATCGGATGCGGCCGAGCCGCCAGCACAAACCAGCGCTTCACATTGACGCGGGCCGTCCCACATTGGGGTCGGACTGGCGCGAGGCGCGCGAGAGGCACAGCAGGAGCAACTATCTTGGCCAGCATGGGACTGAGCATCGACGAACAGAAAGCCGTGGACCGGTTTCGCACCGCGGTGGTGGAGCCTTCGCAGGGCAAGCTCGTCATCCTCGACTTCTGGGCAGAGTGGTGCGGGCCGTGCAAGGCGCTCACCCCGCTGCTGGAGAAGGTGGCGGCCGATTATGCCGACAAGGGCGTGGTCCTCGCCAAGCTCAATGTCGATGAGGAGCAGTTCATCGCCGCGCAGTTTCAGGTGCGCTCGATCCCGACGGTCTTCGCCATGTTTCAGGGCCAGCCGGTCGCCGATCTGACCAGCGCGCGCACCGAAACGCAGCTGAAAGCGGTTCTTGACCAGCTGCTTGCCCAGCTTCCCATCGAAGGCGGGGCCGCCGGCGGGGCTGGGGGCGGGGCTGGGAGCGCCGAACCGGGCGCGCCGCAGGGCCCTACGCCCGAGGAACTCGCGCAATTCGTGAAGCTGGGTGAGGAGGCGCTTGCCACCGGCGATCCGCAGCGCGCCGCCAGAATCTTTGCCCAGATCACCGAATTCGCGCCCGAGAACGCGCTGGCCCACGCTAGCCTGGTCCGCGCGCTGGTGCAGATCGGCGAGATCGAACAGGCTGCCCAAGTGATGGAGGTGATCGACAGCGATCCCCGGCTTGCGACCGATGCTGCCATCATACCTGCTCGGAGCGCGCTCGAACTCGCCGCCACCCGCGTCGATGACGGTGAGCTTGCCGCGCTGCACGCCGCCGCCGAGGCCGCGCCCGACAACATGGACGCGCGGTTCGCCTACGCCCAAGCCGCCTTTGCCGCCGGCCAGCGCGACGCCGCAGCCGACACCCTCCTCACCATGATCGCCGCCGACCGCGAATGGAACGAGGGCGCCGCAAGAGCCAAGCTGCTCAAGATCTTCGAGGCCACAGGTCTTGAGGATGAATGGGTGGTCGGCGTCCGCCGGCGCCTCTCTCGCGTATTGTTTGGATGACCGAAAACACCATGACCCGCCGCCTCTCGATCTTCCCGCTTACCGGTGCGGTGCTATTTCCCGGCATGCAGCTGCCGCTCCACTTCTTCGAGCCGCGCTACCGCGCGCTCGTTGGCGATGCGCTGATCCGCGACCGCCAGATCGCGATGATCCAGCCGCAGCAATCCACCGACGGCGCGCCGCTCTTCACCGTCGGCTGCATCGGGAAGATCGGCGAAGTCCAGGCGATGGAGGACGGGCGCTACAGCCTCGTACTTGAAGGTACCTCGCGCTTCCGGCTGGTGCGAGAGCTCGATGTCAATACCGCCTTCCGGCAGGTCGAGGCGGAAATTTTCGACGAGGACGAGGACGAGACCCTCTCCCACGCCCAACGCGGCGGGTTCGAACGCGAGGCGCGCGCCTTTGCTGATACACTGGGCTACAGTGTCGACTGGGATTCGGTGTCGCGGCTCGACGACCGCTCGCTGGTCAACGGAGTCTCGCAGATTGCGCCCTTTGATCCGGCGTCCAAACAGGCGCTGCTCGAGGCCGACACGCTGACCGACCGCTGCGAATTGCTGGTCCAGCTGATGCAGTTCTTCGGCCGCCACGACGGCGGCGAGGAAATCGTCACGCTGCAATAGGCGTCACGCCTCGCAGGAGAACCCGCTGATCGCCGATGGCCTTGCGTAGCGCTTCGGCCAGTTCGCGCGGATCGACCGGCTTGGTGAGCATCGGCGCGAGCAGGTCTTGTTCGATCTGCAGCGCCGGCT
>JBBRUU010000256.1:0-2256 GCA_038247515.1 Sphingomonadales bacterium | reverse complement strand
CGCAACAGACGGTGCACAGCCGCCTGACGTTCGCGCAGGCGTCTGGCAGCCTTGGCACCACAATTTTTGGTAGTATCTCAGTTTGAATTTTGCCGGATCGGGTGTCGCATCCGCCGCACGTTTCCTATATGCTTAGCGCAAAGCATGGAAGAACTGGACTGGCGACGATCCTAATTGAACCAATCGATACAAAGTCGAAGGATGGTTATCCCGTCACGATCACAGGGATAAGACCAACCGATAACGACTGTATCGTGGGAAAAATAACTACTCCGGCCACCGGAGCCAAACGCCAAATATGGGACTTGAACGGCATTGCCCGCGATAACGTTGATGGTTGCAACCTCAATATGCAGGAGGATGATATAGCCGAACTTCGCGCGCTCGCAAAAAAGATGGGCGGTACAATTTCAAACTGAGACACTACCCAATTTTTTGAGAGCTTGACGCCTATCGCACGGCACAAAGCGCGGCGATCGTTTCGACCTATTCTTCAGCCGCGCGCGCGCGAAGCTCGGCGGGCGGGCGGCGGACGGATCGGGCATTATCAACATCGCCATCTTCGGCGGCGCGGTGATCGCGCTGCTGACCGGGATGCTTGCCGATGTAAGCAGCAGCTTGGGCACGGCAGCCTGGGCACGGCAGCCTCGGCACAGCGAAAATCCTTCCGATACCCTGCTACGCCATCATCGAAGGCTTGGGGATTTTTGCCCGCCGCCCCGCTTGAATAAGTATGCACGAAGCTGGCAGGTAGGGCCGTGCGCGCCTAGGTAGGGCGCACGCAGAAAAAGGGGCCGTTCCGCATGAGCTTCACCGCTGACCGCCTGCTGCTGTTTGGAGCCACCGGCGACCTTGCCCAGCGGATGCTGCTGCCCAGCCTGTTTGCGCTCGACGCAGACGGGTTGCTTGCGCCCGATCTCAAGATCATCGGCACCGCCCGCAGCAGTATGTCTAACAGCGAATACCGCAATTTCGCGCGCGCCGCGCTGGAGAAGTATCTCCCTGCCGAGCGGCGCGGGCGGGTGGCGGAGTTCCTCAACCGCCTCGCCTACCAGACCCTCGATGCGACCACGCTGGAAGGCTACGGCGCGCTCGCCGAGAAGGTCGGCACGCCTGCACGCGGCCTTGCGATCTTCCTCTCCACCGCGCCGAGCCTGTTTGGCCCCACCATCGGGGGGCTGCAATCAGCAGGCCTGACGGGCGAGACGGTGCGGATGTGCCTTGAAAAGCCGCTCGGCACCGATCTTGCCACCAGCCGCGAGATCAACGACGCGGTCGCAGGCGCCTTCCCCGAAAGCCGCATCTTCCGGATCGACCACTACCTCGGCAAGGAGACGGTGCAGAACCTGCTCGCGCTGCGCTTTGCCAACCTGATGTTCGAGCCGCTGTGGAACGCGGCGCATATCGACCACGTGCAGATCACGGTGGCCGAGACCGTGGGCCTTGAAGGGCGCGTCGCCTTCTACGATGATGCCGGCGCGATCCGCGACATGGTGCAAAACCACATGCTCCAGCTGCTCGCGCTGGTGGCGATGGAGCCGCCCGCGCATTTCGATGCGACCGCGGTGCGCGACGAGAAGGTCAAGGTGCTGCGCGCGCTGCGCATGGTCGCAGGCGGCGAGACCGTCACCGGCCAATACCGCGCGGGCGCGATCGTTGGCCAGGCGGTGCCCGGCTATGACGAGGAGCTGGGCAAGCACTCGGACACCGAGACCTTCGTGGCGATCAAGGCGCATGTCGACAACTGGCGCTGGAAGGGCGTGCCCTTCTACCTGCGCACCGGCAAGCGCCTGCCCAAGCGCGTGACCGAGATCGTGATCCAGTTCCGCAGCGTGCCGCACAGCATTTTCGCTGGGCCAAAAAGCAATGGGGGCGGCGCGACGATGCAGCCCAACCGGCTGGTGATCGGCATCCAGCCCGAAGAAAACATCACCCTCTCGCTGATGGCCAAGGTGCCCGGGCTCGACCGTGAAGGCATCCGCCTGCGGCAGGTGCCGCTCAACA
Source organism: Sphingomonadales bacterium (assembly GCA_038247515.1). Lineage (GTDB taxonomy): Bacteria > Pseudomonadota > Alphaproteobacteria > Sphingomonadales > Sphingomonadaceae > Erythrobacter. The sequence goes on along the minus strand of JBBRUU010000256.1, from coordinate 252 downwards.
TCGCCATGCCCGACGCCTTCTCAGGCGCGGTGCGGCGGATCGCTTACGAGCGCCTGCTGCTTGATCTGGTTGAGGGCGACCAGACGCTGTTCGTCAGGCGCGACGAAGTGGAAGCACAGTGGGACTGGGTCGACGCGATCTGCGCCGGCTGGGCGGCGGACGGCCTCACCCCCAAGACCTACACCGCCGGTAGCTGGGGCCCCAGCGCGGCGATCGCGCTGGCGGAACGCGACGGAGTGACATGGCATGAGT
>JBBRUU010000255.1:0-2280 GCA_038247515.1 Sphingomonadales bacterium | reverse complement strand
GCCTCTCCTACCGCGTCATCCACCACGATGCGGGCGCGAATATCGGTTATGCCGAACCCGAGCGAGCCGAAGTGCCGTTCTACGAGCTGGTACCGCTAAAGCACCTTGTCCATGGCTTTGTCGCGGGGGGACACGTGCCCGACGCCAACGCCTTCGACGACCGCGCCTTCCCCGCGGCGATCATGCCCGAGGACCAGGATGCCAAGATGGCGCTTGCCAATGAATGGGCCGAGAAACGTAAGCTGGCCGAGGGAATCGGCGGGCGGTTCGAGGTGCGCGCCAAGGGTGAAGATGGCAGTCCGCTGCCGCCGCCCACTCCGCCGCCCACCCCGGTCATCACACCGATGCCAAGCCAGCTAGGCCTCCCCAGCTTAAGCGGTCGCGGCCTCAGGGCTCAGGTGTTCGGGCGCAAGGGGCTCTAGCCGCCTCGCCCGGACCGCGGTACGATCAGGCAGAGTGTTCGGTATCGAAGCTTTCTGCTGCGCGCTTTTCGGCGCGAACAATGTCGGCTTTGACCCGTTCCTCGGCGGTCTTGCGTGCTTGCTCGGCGAGCCCGCGCCAAGTCTTCTCCGACCGCAGCTCGCGATCGCGGACATTGTCGAGGGTTGCCTTGTCGGCCAGCACGGCGGCTTCGTCAGCACGCTCGACATAGAATTCGTAGGTCTGGGCCATCGGGATTGTCCTGCCATGGGAGGGGGTTAGGCGGGATTCGGTAACAAAAAAGGGGCAGGACGCGATCCGCATCCCGCCCCTTTAAGTATTGGGCTTAAGCGGCCGATAGGTTGATGGCGCTTTCCTTGCCGTTCCGTCCACGCTCGAGATCGAAGTTGAGGCGCTGGTCCTTATCGAGGCTGTGCATGCCGGCGGCCTGCACGGCAGTGATGTGGACGAAGCTGTCAGCCGAGCCGTCGTCGGGCTGGATGAAACCGTAGCCCTTTTCGGTGTTGAAGAACTTAACGGTTCCGGTCTTGCTCATGCGATGTTCCTTTCAAGAACAATCAATTACCTAACGCGACATGCGAGAGGGGAGTGCGTCGTATCGTCCGATGAAAGGAAGTCGTCGTCTGGTAGACGCCGCAAGGCTTGAGGCCATACGGCGGAGCGCAAATTTCGAAGTCCGTCGCAAATTTCGACGTCAGCACATTGTCAATAGCACAGCCCGGCCCGTTTACCTAATCCCCTGTGCATGAGGGCTGCAAAAGGCGGTCTGGAGAGGGTCTAAACGGGGGCTGAAGGGGGTCTAACAGGGGTCTAACAGGGGTCTAGAGCGCGCTAAAGGGGGCTTGGAACGCGAGTGTTTCGCGCCCAACCTTCTGACATAGCTCAATAAATGATGTTTCACGCGAGCAAAGCGCCCGCACCGGGTGCTTTGGCCTGCCCGCCGAACGCCGATTAGGCGGCGGGCGCGAGAGGAAGCGGCTGCCCGCGAGGATGGCGCAGCGCAGGGGCGTAGGAAAGCGCACCGCGCCATTTACCGCGCGCGCCCCGCTCGGCTAGGCGGGCCGCATGTCACCTGTCACCCAACCCTCCCCCGTCACGATCCTGATCGACGCCGACGCCTGCCCGGTCAAGGACGAGATCTACCGCGTCGCGACGCGCTTCTGTGCCGAGGTGCGCGTGGTCAGCAACGCCGCCTTCCGCATCCCCGATCACCCGCGGATCAAGCGCGTGGTGGTCAGCGACAGCTTCGATGCGGCGGATGACTGGATTGCCGAGGCAGCAGACGCCCTTCCCGCCAACACCTGCGTGGTGATCACCGGCGACATATTGCTCGCCGAACGCTGCCTGAAGGCGGGCGCGCGGGTGCTGAAACACAACGGCGAGGAATTCACCATCGCCAGCATCGGCGGAGCGATCGCCACCCGCGCGATCATGGCCGACCTGCGCGCGGGAATGGACGGGGTGGGAGCCAAGAACCTTGGGGGCCCTGCACCGTTCAGCAAGGCGGATCGATCACGGTTTTTGCAGGCGCTCGATAGGGTGTTGGTGGGGATGGCGCGCTAGAGCGTTGCAAGGTGCTGCCGGAACCAGTCGGCCAGATCAGCTTCGCGTAGCGAGCCAGCGGCCAGCGCGAGCACTGTTTCGATTGCCTCTGCCGGTGTGAACACCAGATTCTGGCCGTTGAGCCGCAGAAACAGCCGCGCAAACACCCACGCGGTGTGCTTGTTACCATCGGCAAACGGGTGGTTGCGCGCAATGCCAAAAGCGTAGGCCGCGGCGAGCGCGCACATATCATCTTCACCATACGCCCATTGATTGACCGGGCGGGCGAGCGCGCTT
>JBBRUU010000254.1:0-2304 GCA_038247515.1 Sphingomonadales bacterium | reverse complement strand
TGGGTGGGAAGCTGACATCCGCAACAAAACGATTGTTCGCTTATCTAGCTTCTGGTTCCTGTGAGCGAAGCGCAGCCATGCCAACGGCGCTGGTGGAGACGTAATAGCCAACTGTCTGTCCATCCGAGGGCGGCGACCAACAGGCGGGATCAGCAAGTGCTGTGAGTGCCATGCCTATCGCCAACGGCGGCCGCTCTGTCATCAATGGGCCAAAGAAAACCTCCATAAGTCCGCGTTCAACCAGACTCGACAAGAGAGCGACTCTCGTCTCACGCGACCAATCCCCGCAGGCTCCATTGAAGAACCAATCGACTTCCCAAAGACCATACCAATCGTCATCAGTGTCACCGAGTAAGGCAATCTCATGATCGCTCAGTGTCACACGAGCCGATGGTTCATCTTTGTAATTGTTGGCGCTCATCCGCCACTTATCGCAAGAAACGCGAACGACCGCCATGGGGTCGATAGCCGAACGGCAGGTTTTTTCTGCGACCTCGCCAAAGCCGCCATGCTACCTCGCGCGCCCTTGCTTCCTGCCATCACGCGAGCCTGAGATTACTCGGGAGCCGGCCCGCAGCTCAGGCGGATTTCGTTACCCGCCAAATCATAGGTGAGCGCCGAGCAATGCGCGATCTGGTCGCTGCCGATCCGGGTCAGCAAGTCGGGCTTTCCGCGTCCCTTGCGGCGGCTGACGAGGATTTGGTTCCTGTCGAAGCGCGGGTCGTCCTTGGCGATCTCGCCCACCCGGGTCGGCTCGCCGTAATCCTCCACCCGCACCGCGAACCGATCGACCGCGAGGCTGCCGAGTTCGATCGGCGTTGCGATGCGCATCATCCGCGTCGGCCGTTCGACGCCAAAATCCATCATCGCGGTGCCGTCGGAACCGGGCTCGAACCCGCCGTCGAGGGTCGTGGCGATGAAGTTGGCGGTGGGGGCGGTGATGAGGTTTTCCGGACGTTCGGGCACGAAGATCATCATCAGCCGCTTCTTGCCGACCACCACTTCGGTGCCGAGCCGGGTGTTGCGGTCCCCGCCGGTACGCTTGAGGGGGAAGCTCTCCACCGTCTCGTCTGCTTGCCGCGCGTGGAGGGCGAAGGTCACGCGGCTGTAGGGCAGGTGGTGGACGCCGATCACCCCGTCGGCTTTGACCGAAGCCGGGCGTTCCGACCAGCTCACCGTCAGCGCCGCCGGCCCTGCACCGAAATCGGCGGCGGCGGTGGTCGCGCTGCCCGAAACCACCACCGGCCCGAACCGCCAGCCGCGCCGCGAGGCCTCCACCAGCAGCAGCCGCGCGGCGGCCTCGGGATTGATCTGGGGCGGCCCGAACGCCTCGGCGCTGACCTCCAGCCGCAGCGGCTGGCCGTTGACCAGCACAGCGGTGATGTTGTCGCCTTCGAGCACCAGCTCGTCAGGCAGAGCGGGGGCGGCGACAGGGGCCAAAGGCGGGGCCAAAGGCGGGGCAGCAACCGGGGCGGCGGCCTGCGCGGCGGACAAGGCGAATGCGAGGAACGGGGGGAAAAGCATCGCAGGCACTTACAGCGCGGGGGGGCGATTTCCTAGGCGTTCTGGCCCTGCTCACGCTCACGCTCACGCTCACGCTTACGCTCTAGCTCTACGGCGAGCTTGCGCCGTGCGTGCTGCTTGTCGCGTTTGATCTCGGTCACCCGGATCACTTCGCCGCGCGCGAGCATCCACCACAGGCCGGCAACCAGCCATACAATCACGCCCATCAGGAACAGGAACAGGCCGGTCGCAAAGTCCGTCCCGCTTCGCTGGGTCTGAAAAAGGTTGGCGGGCCACACGAGCAGCGGCGCCAGCAGCGCCAGCCATGCGGCAAACTGCCCCCGGCCTTTCCATCCCCGAGGGATGATCGTGGTAGGCAACACGCCGCCTTGGTAGACGATGAAGGGCCTGACCTGCGCTGGCACTGCACTCTTGCGAGCCCGCTTGTCCAAGCCAAACCAGACTAACGATGGCGCGAGGCTATGATCCAACCCTTGTTGAGGTCGGGAGCGTAAGGCTACGGGTGCACAGGTCATTTGGTCTGTGGGCCGGGCCGGTCGGGCCGGTCGCCCCCGGGCGGCCGTCCGCGCCGGGGCGTTTCGCTGCGTCCGGCCTTCACCCCGCGCCGCGCGAGCGCCTCGCGCAGCAGCACCTCGATCTCGGCATTCACGCTGCGCAGTTCGGCATCGGCGAGCCGCTGCACCGCATCGTGAAGCGCCGGATCGAGGCGCAGGGGAAAGGCTTTCTTGGCTGACATGAGCCGATTAGTAGAGCGAGCCTGCGTTGACCACCGGCTGGGCG
>JBBRUU010000253.1:0-2318 GCA_038247515.1 Sphingomonadales bacterium | reverse complement strand
CCGACCTTGTCGACGGTCTTGCCGGCTTCGGCGGTGGAATCGGTCACGGTGCCGCTTTCCGCGCCTTCCTTGACCATGTCCTCGGGCAGCATCCGCGCCATTTCGTCGAGGAAATCCTGCCGCTGCTTCAAGTCATCGACAACCTTGTCGAGATTGCCGCCATAGTCCTTGAGCCGCTCGCTGGCGGTCGCGACCCGCGCCTTTTCCTCGGCAAAGGAGGCAAGGTCGGCCTCGGCGCGGTACTGGCCCCAAGCCATTACGGCGAGCGCGACGAGCCACAGGGACGCTATCCCGACGACGCCGGAAGCGACGCGGATCTGCAGTTTCGCCGACAGCTTGATAAAGCGCACCTGCCCGTCGGCGCGCATGAAGAATTCGCGATCCGGGAACCACAGCCGAAGCCGCTCCCCCCACATATCTGCGGTTTTTCTTAACGACACTGGGGGCCCCGATTATTTTTTTGCCTTACAAAGGGCCGCTATCAGTGGGCTTACCTATGGTCGAATCCTATATGTGTGACACAGGTGAGTCGAAACGGAATCGCGACGAGGTGCACGCGTTTTGCAACCTCCGGGCAAAGCACTTGCGCCGAACGCGCAGGTCAGGACATGCCGTACCGATTCGCGGGGGATCAGGCGGGCCTGACAGGCGGGTGCTACGATGCTAGGGGAGCAATCATGACCCAGAGCCCCGCGCCCCTCTCGCCTATCGATCCTGTCGCGCTGGTGACGGGCCTCGCCAAGGCCGCGAGGCTGGCCCAGCGCCAGCTTGCCGAAATGCCCAGCAAGGCCCGCGCCGCCGCGCTCCACCGCGCCGCCGATGCCCTGCGCGCGGCGGCCCCGGCGGTGCTCGCAGCCAACGCGAAGGATTTCGCTGCGGGCGAGGCGAGCGGGCTCAGCAAGGCGATGCTCGACCGCTTGGCGCTCGACGAGGCGCGGCTGGCCGGCATTGCCGCTGCAGTAGCGGCCGTCGCCGATTTGCCCGATCCGGTCGGACAGGTAATCGATTCGAGCGAGCAGCCCAACGGCTTAAGGTTGCAGCGTATCCGCGTGCCGATCGGCACCATCGGGATCATCTACGAAAGCCGCCCCAACGTAACGGCCGATGCCGCCGCGCTGTGCGTGCTGGCGGGCAACGCGGTGTTGCTGCGCGGGGGGAGCGAGGCGGTGCATTCCAACCGCGCGATCCATGCCGCGCTCGTCGAGGGACTGGTCGCGGGCGGCGTGCCTGCCGAGGCGGTGCAGCTCATCTCCTCGCAGGACCGCGCCTGTGTCGGCGCGATGCTGACCGCCAGCGGCCTAATCGACATGATCGTGCCGCGCGGGGGCAAGAGCCTCGTGGCGCGGGTGCAGGCCGATGCGCGGGTGCCGGTGCTCGCGCACCTTGATGGCATTTGCCACACTTATGTGCACGCCGCAGCCGATCCTGCCATGGCGGAGCGGATCGCGCTCAACGCCAAGCTGCGCCGCACCGGCGTGTGCGGGGCGATGGAGACGCTGCTGATCGACGTGGCCTATCCGCAAGGCGCAGCGCTGGTCGCGGCCCTTATCGAAGAAGGGACCGAAGTGCGCGGCGATGAGCGCATCCGCGCCCTGGACCCGCGGGTCATCCCGGCGAGCGCCAACGACTGGGATACCGAATATCTCGATTCGATTCTTTCGGTCGCTTGTGTTGACGGGCTCGAAGCCGCACTCGCCCACATTGCCCGCCATTCCTCGGCGCATACCGACGCGATCATCACCGATGATGCCGCCGCCGCAGAGCGCTTCCTTACGCAAGTCGACAGCGCCATCGTTATGCACAACGCCTCCTCGCAGTTCGCCGACGGGGGCGAGTTCGGCCTCGGCGCGGAGATCGGCATCGCCACCGGGCGGTTGCACGCGCGCGGGCCGGTCGCGCTCGAGGGGCTGACGACCTACAAGTGGCAGGTGCGCGGGAGCGGCCAGACCCGTCCCTGAGCCCCGGATGAGCGCGCCTCCTGTCCTGACCGGCCTCCTTGGCGGAAGCTTCAACCCCGCGCACGGCGGGCACCGGCGAATCACCCAGTTTGCTGCCGAAGCGCTGGGGCTGGACGAGACCTGGTGGCTGGTCTCGCCCGGCAATCCCTTGAAGCCAGAGGAGGGGATGGCGCCGCTGTCTGCGCGGCTGCTTTCGGCGCGCAAGCAGGCCCGCCGGGCGCGGATCGTGCCCACGGGTATCGAGCAGCAACTCGGCACCCGCTACACCGTGGATACCCTCGAAAAGCTCGTCCAGCGCTACCCTAAGCGGCGCTTCGTGTGGCTGATGGGCGCCGACAATCTCGCTCAATTGCACCGCTG
>JBBRUU010000252.1:0-2327 GCA_038247515.1 Sphingomonadales bacterium | reverse complement strand
GCCGAGGTTGCCCGCGTGATGGCGCAGGTCGGGCTACCGCCCGAATGGCGCGCGCGCCGGATCGCGACGCTTTCAGGCGGGCAGAAACAGCTTGTCGCGCTTGCCGCCGTGCTCGCGCAAGGGGCCGATGTGATCGTGGCCGATGAACCGACAGCAAGCCTCGCGCCAATAGCCGCGCAGCGATTGGCGGCGCATGTGCTGGCCGCGGGGGCGACCGCGCTGATCGTAGACCACCGGCTTGGCCCTGTGCTGCACCTGATCGACCGGGTCATGGTGCTGGGCCACAACGGCCAGCTTTTTACCGAAGGCGCGCCTGCGCAGGTCTTCGGCCCCGATGCGGCGATGTTGGCAGCGAAAGGCATCTGGACGCCGCTAGCCGCACGTATGCGGCTTGCCCTGACCACACAGGGGCATGAACTGCCAGCCATTTGGCAGATGCAGGATTTGTTGGCAAACCTGCCGCGCGATGCGAATATCGCGCCGCTTCTCTTGCCCGATCCGATTCAGCCGGGGCCCGTGGTGGTGCGCCTGACGCGCGCCGCCTGCGCCCCTCCCTTTGGGCCGATCGTGCTGCGCGACATCACGCTGGCGCTGCGGGCAGGGGTGGTGTTGGGCATCCTTGGGCCGAACGGTGCCGGAAAATCGACGCTTGGCGCGTGCCTTGCCGGGCTGACGCCCCCCCGCGCAGGCCAGCGCGACGGCCCGGCAGGGGCCATCGCCTTTCAAAACCCCGAGGCGCATTTTGCCACCGAAAGCCTGCGCGCCGAACTGACGGCGAGCGGCGCACCGCCCGCCCTCCACGACACCATCCTTTCCGACTGGGGCCTTGCTGACGCCGCCGATCAGCACCCCTTTACCCTGTCCACCGGCCAGAAACGCCGCCTCAGCCTCGCGCTGTTGACGGCAACAGACCGCTGGCCGCTGCTGGTTCTCGACGAGCCGAACGCCGGGCTGGACCATGCCGGCAGCGTGACCATCGCACGCCACATCCGCAGGTTGGCAAAGGCCGGGCGCGCCCTTGCCGTCATCACGCATGACGCCGATTTCGCGCTGGCGGTCTGCGATCGCATCGCCATTCTTGACGAGGGCCGCATCACCGCCGAAGGCCCCGCGCCCGACATCCTGCGCGACGCGGACCTGCTGGCCCGCGTCGGGCTGTCTTTGCCCGAGGCAGCCCCTCTCTTGGCACTGGCAGAGGTTGCCACTTGCTAGGCCGCCTGCACCCCCTGCCCAAACTGGCGCTTTGCCTGATCTGGATCGGGGCCTCGGTTCTGGTCTTCGATCTGCGGTTTCAATTGGCAACGCTCGCACTGGCTTTCGGGCTGTTATGGCTGGTCGAACGGGTTCCCTTGTGGAAACTGCTGGCGCTTCTGGTGCCCTTTGCGCTATTTGGCTTCGGGTTTCTGACCACATCGGTGCTCTTCAACCGCGAGTCCGGCTTTGCCTTGCAGATGGCGCAGGAACAGGCGCTGTCCCAGCCCGATTTCCGACCGGGCCTCGTGCTGTTCACACGGGCACTGGCCTGCGGCATGGTCTCTGCGCTTTTTGTTCTCACAACCGATCCGGGGCGGTTGATCCGCGCGCTGATGATCGATTTGCGCCTGCCGCCCGCGATCGGCTTTGCGCTGTTGCAGGCGATGCATCTGGTGCCCGACCTTGCGCGCGAATTACAGACGCTGCGCATGGCGCGCGCGATGCGGCGGGGCGGCGCGCTCGCCCGGATCTCGCGCCTGCGCGAGACGCTGGCGCTGGCGATCCCGCTGCTTGCCTTTGCGATCCGCCGCGCCACCCGAGCCGCCACGGCGATGGAGGCGCGCGGCCTGCGCCCCGGCCAGCGACGCAGCCACCTGCCACAACCGGGCCTGACACGGCGCGATATCGCCGCCACCGTCCTCGGCCTCGCAACACTCGCCGCCCTGATCGCCGCGCTCTAGCGGCGCGTCAGGAAACCCGCGCGCCCTGCATCCAGACACAGCGCACAACCGCCACGGCACCGAACCGGCGAAATCGGATCACATTGGCGCGCGCGCCGATGTCCAGGTGCCCGCTGTTTCCGGCGGCTTACCCACCGCCGCGCGAGTCTTGCGTGAGAGGCGCCGATCGCGCGGCGGTGGATAAGCGCTTTCGGCTTCCATGGTCGGGCCGCCCGACGGCGCGCGGACCGAGCCGCACGGCTTCGGGGTCGCCGCCGTGGTTCTGGGCATGGAGGTCCCCCCGATGGCGGATGCGCTGGAGCGCGCACCCTGAGAAGCTGCACCACCCCAGACTCCCCGTGCCCATCACGTGCAAGCCAATGCCAGCCCGACCAGCAGGGCGCACTGCGATGG
>JBBRUU010000251.1:0-2342 GCA_038247515.1 Sphingomonadales bacterium | reverse complement strand
GGCGCAGGCGCGGCGCATGGCTACAACCCTGTGCAGCGCATTCTTTACGGCATGGTGTTCGGCGTGCTGCTGCCGCTGATGCTGTTCACGGGCCTCGCGATCAGCCCCGGCTTCCAAGCGGCCGCGCCGTGGCTGCTCGACCTCCTCGGCGGGCGGCAGAGCGCGCGGTCGCTGCACTTCATCACCGCCTGGGCGATCTTCGGCTTCTTCGTCATCCACCTCGTCCTGGCGCTTACCGACTGGCGGCTGATCCTCGAAATGTTCGCCGGCGGCAAGCGCGAGGCGCCTGTGCCTGCCGCTCCGCCGGAGCCTGAACCCGAGCCTGCCGCACAAGGAGTTCCCGCCCGTGGTTGACCTGCCGCGCCGTTCGCTGCTCGCCGGGATGATCGCGCTCGGCGCATCGGCCTGTTCGAAGATCAATGAGAGCGAGGCCACCAAGAGCCTGTTCAAGGCGGCCGAGGACGGTCACCGCGCGGTCCACCGTGCGCTCGCTGGCAAGCAGGGCCTCGCGCCCGAATATTCGCGCGCCGAACGCTCGCCGACCTTCCGCGGCAACGGCTCGGTGACGGTCGCCGACCCCTTCTATCAGGACCAGCTCGCCAAGGGCTTTCCGGAATGGAAGCTCGAGGTGCGCGGGCTGGTCGAAAGGCCGCTCGCTCTTACCCTTGCAGAAGTCCGCGCCTTGCCGCAGCGCACCCAGATCACCCGCCACGATTGTGTCGAGGGCTGGAGCGCGATTGGCGAATGGCAGGGGGTGCAGCTAGCGGCGTTGCTCGATGCCGCCAAAGTGAAGGAAGATGCCAATTTCATCGTCTTCCGCTGCGCCGACACGCTTTACGGGCGCGATTATTACGAGAGCATCGACATGGTCGATGCCTATCACCCGCAGACTATCATCGCCCACAGCCTCAACGGCGAGCCCCTGCCCGAAAAGAACGGTGCGCCGTTACGGATGCGGATCGAGCGGCAGCTTGGCTACAAGCAGGCCAAATATGTGAACGCGATCGAGGCGGTCACCAGCTTCGACCAGATCGGCCAGGGCGGCGGCGGCTACTGGGAGGATGTCGCCGGTTACCAGTGGTATGCCGGAATTTGAAAAGCGCGGGTCTAGCCCTCGGGGAAGGCCCGCTGCATCGTCTGCCAGTCGGCAGCGATCAGTTCCTCGAGCACCGCCATGTCGACATCGGCAAGCTTGTTCACATAGAGGCAGCCCTTGCCCATCGTATGCTTGCCCAGCCGCGTCAGCGCCTCGGCGCGCCGCCCTTCATCCGCCGCGTCGCCATAGCCCGGAGACAGGTACAGCGAGTGTTTCGCTTTTCGCGGACTGAACCCGATCTTGAGCCAGTGAACGTTGCGCCCGCTATCAAAGGTGGTGGAATATTCGCCATAGCCGATGATGCTCGGCCCCCACATCTTCGGCTCCTGCCCCGTCACCTTACGGAACAGCGCGCCGAGCACCTGCGCTTCCTCGCGCTTTGAAGGGGGTTCGACCGCGGCGAGGAACTCTTCGACCGACACGCTGCTGATCGTTGTCTTGCCGTTGGCCATGCTGTGCCTCTCCTGCACAAGACAGTGTTCTCGCAATGGCGATATTGCGAAAACAGGCGCTCAGTTTATCCCTAAGCACTGCCTCTCGAAAGGATTTTCATGAGCAAGTCTCTCTTCGACCGGTTTCTCTCGCGCGGCGTCAAACAGGGTCGCCTCGGCGTCGTTTTCGCCGATGGCAGCGCGCGCACCTACGGCACGCCTGCGGAGGGCTTTCCCGAGATCGTGATCCGCTTCACCGACGACCGGGTGTCGCGTGACATCATCCTCGACCCCCGGCTTGGCGCGGCGGAAGCCTTCATCGACGGGCGGCTGCTGATCGAGGAAGGCGACGTGATGGGTCTCGTCAGCCTGCTGCGCGCCAACAACCCGTGGGACAAGGGCGGCGACATCGGCCCGCCGAGCACGCTGAAGCGCCTCATCAACCGCGCAACCTTCGCCGCCGAACAGATCAACAACCGCGTGGGCGCAAAGAACAACGTCGCGCACCACTATGACATCGGCAACGATCTCTACGCGCTGATGCTCGATGCCGAGCATTGGCAGTACTCCTGCGCCTATTGGCCCGAAGGCGTGACCACGCTCGCCGATGCGCAGAGCGCAAAGCTCGCCCATATCGCGAAGAAGCTCGCGCTGTCGCCGGGGCAAGAGGTGCTCGACATCGGCTGCGGCTGGGGCGGGATGGCGATCCATCTGGCAAAGCACCACGGGGTGCGCGTGACCGGTATCACCCTGTCGGAGGAGCAGGCCGCGCTCGCCCGGCAGCGGGTGCACGAGGCCGGGGTGGCCGACAAAGT
>JBBRUU010000250.1:0-2433 GCA_038247515.1 Sphingomonadales bacterium | reverse complement strand
GCCTGATCGCGGCGGATGCGACGGGTGGGCGCGGTGCGCCACTTGGCCAATGCCGCACGCCTGCTGAGCCTCGCAGACCCCCCGCACCGGGCACGCAGCCTACAGGGATCATCGCCCCGGCGGCGCTCGCCTCCCTGACCGGCCCGGCGATTGGCTTCCCGCGCTCAGCCCCGGCCGCGTGCCGGTGGCCGAGGACAGCAGCAGCATCGCGCCCGGCACCGGGGAGAACCTGAAGCGCCTCGGGGTTGCCGGCGCCCAGCTCGAAAGCGCGCTCGAAAGCCCGGTCGAAGGCGCGGCCGAAGGCGCGCTCACGGCGATCGCGGTTCGCCCGCCAGACTTTGCAATCATCGATTTCAACCTTGGCGGCAATCCTTCCGGCCCGATCGCCGATGCCCTGCGCGTTGCAGGCGTGCGCTTCGTGCTGGCGACAGGCTATGCCGAAGTGGCTGCAAGTTTCGAGCGGCTCGGAGCCGAAGCGGTGCTGTGCAAGCCTTACGGCATGACCAAGCTCGAAGGGCTGCTGGCGGAAAGTGGCACCCTCCAGGCTCGCCTAGACCCTCGCTAGACCCCTGCTAGACCCCCTTTAGACCCCCCTTAGACCCCTTCCAGACCCGTTCCAGACGGGTTTGGCGGAGCTGTTTCACGTGAAACACGGACCTGGCAGCCACCGTCACGCCGAGCGGGTCAGCAACGTCACGCCCGCTGCGCTGAAGTCGAGGCTCCCGAGCCCCTCCACAACCAGACACTCCCCCGCTCCGGCGCGCGCTGAACCGTCCTTTGCAACGATCTCGCCTGCCAGCGGCAAGGCGAGCAGCGCGCCCGGATAAGCGGCAAGGGTGGCTTTATCGGGTGCCCCCTCGATCCGGTCGAGCCGGAAGTACGGACCATCGACCAGCACCGGCCCATCGGCGATCGAGCGGCGGTTCTCGGCAGCGTAGGGAATGCCCTCGGCCACTTCCAACCCGCGCTCGAGGTGCAGCTCGCGCGGGCGGCCATAATCGTAGAGGCGAAAGGTGGTGTCGCTGGTCTGCTGCACCTCGACCAGCGCCAACCCCGGCCCGATGGCGTGAACTGTGCCGGCGGGCAGGTAGAACAAGTCGCCGGGCCGCGCCCGGTGCCAGTGGAGCAGGCTCTCGATCGTGCCGTCCCGCGCTGCCGCTGCGATCTGCGCCCGGCTCACCTCCCGCTCGAAGCCGATAGCGAGCCGTGCATCGCCTTGCGCCTCGAGCACCAGCCAACACTCCTCCTTGCCTGCCTCGCCGGGGAGCGCGTTTGCTTCGGAGGGATGCACCTGCACCGAGAGTTTCTCGCTCGTAAACAGATACTTCATCAGCACCTGCGGCACCTCGGGCGGGGGCTCGAACCAGATTTCGCCGATCCGCGTCGCAGGCGGCGCGGCGAAAGGCGCGGGCAGCGTATCGCGGCCCCACACCTTCGCGACCATCCGCGTGTCGAGCCGGCGTGCCGGGAAAAGCTCGGCTGTCACTGGCCCGTCGCACCTGGCAGTTTGCCGACCGCCTGCGCGCCCTCAAGCGTGGTGACCAGTACCTCGCCGCCGGAGACAATGATGCACAGGCCCTCGGCGCCGACCACCGACACGCGCGGGCCGTCGGAGATGGCGAGGACATTGCGGCATTCCGCGAGGTCGGCGGCGCCCCGCACGACATTGCCGTCGGCATCCGCCTCACCTGCCAGCGCCTCGGCGAGCGCAGCCCAGTTGCCGATATCAGACCAGCCCATGTCTGCCGGGACCATCGCTGCACGGACGGTGTTTTCCATCACGGCATAGTCGATCGATTCGCCCGCGATTGCCGCGAAAGGCCCGGCGGCCGGATGGAAGCGCGCGCCTTCGCTATACCCACCTGTGACCGCTTCGCCGACCAGCCGCGCCATCTCGGGGCGGTGCGCGGCGAGCTCGGCCAGAAAGTGCCCGGCGCGCAAGGCGAAGATCCCGCCGTTCCAGCTGTATTCGCCGCTCGCAAGGTAGGTCCCAGCCGTGGCGCGGTTGGGCTTCTCCACAAAGCGCCTGATTGCAAAGCCGCCCGCCAGCGGTTCGCCGCGCTGGAGATAGCCATAGCCGGTCTCGGGCCGGTCGGGCGCAATGCCGAAGGAGACGAGGTAATCCTCGCGCGCCAATGCCGCAGCGGCAAATGCGGCGGCGCGGAAGGCATCGCGGTCGGCGACATGGTGGTCGCTCGGGCAGACCAGCATCACCGCATCCTCGGGGAGGAGCGCCGCAGCGAGCGCGATGGCCGGGGCGGTGTTCTTCGCGGCCGGCTCGATCACCAGCCGTGCGCCGGACGTATCGCCGAGCTGCGCCGTGACGAGATCGGCATGGGCCGCGCCCGCAACGACGATCGGCGGGGCGAAGCGCGCATCGCCCGCCACGCGGGCCAGCGCCTGCTCGAACAGCGTTTCCTCGCTCACCAGCGG
>JBBRUU010000249.1:0-2460 GCA_038247515.1 Sphingomonadales bacterium | reverse complement strand
AGTGCGGCGATAGGACCGGCCCACCATCACACTTACGACGACAATCACCGCGATCAGCCCAACGGAAATCAAGATCACATAGAGCGCAATCATTCCGCAGCCTCCTTCACATCGGCCCCGTGCAGCAGTTCATCCGAACAGCGCTGCATTACGTCGCTCGCGCGGGAGATGGGGTTGGTGAGGTAGAAATCCTTGACCGGGTAGCCGGTAATTTCGCCCTCGGCCTTGGCGCTAGCGTCCGCCTTGGGGAGTGCGCCGTAATCCGCGAGACCCTCTTCGCCCAGCGCGGGCACAGCGGCGATCATCTTCGCCTGCAACGCGGCAAAACTGTCGAAGCCAACGGTCACGCCCAGCGCATCCGCCAGCGCGCGCAAAATCGTCCAATCCTCGCGCGCGTCGCCGGGGGCGAACACGGCCTTCTCGGCGAATTGCACCCGGCCCTCGGCGTTGACGTAAGTCCCGTCCTTTTCGGCATAGGATGCGCCCGGCAGGATGATGTCGGCGTGGTGTGCGCCCTCATCGCCGTGGTGGCCGATATAGACCTTGAGACTGTCGCCAAACGCGGCGTAATCCATCTCGTCAGCGCCTAGGCTGAGCAGCACTTTGGGCGCAGCCTCGGCGACCTCACCCATGCCGCCCGGCACAGTAAAGTCGAGCATTAGCGAACCCATCCGCACCGCTGAAATGTGCAGCACGTTGAAGCCGTTCCAATCGTCTTTCACCAACCCAAATTTATCGACCAACTTGAGCGCAGCGCCAAGCGCGCCTTTGGCCAACGCCGCCGCGCCGAGGATCACCGCTGGGCGCTTCGCATTCTTCATCGCGTCGCCCAATTCCTTGGGGATGCGGTTGAGCAGCTTGAGATCGGAGCCGAGGAAGGTCGCCGGATAAGTCGGCTCCCATTGCGGCCCGATGATGTAGACCTTCGCCCCCGCCTTCACCGCCTTGCGCAGGCGGACGTTGAGCAGCGCGGCTTCCCAGCGGACATTGCTGCCGACGATCAGGATGGCATCGGCCGTCTCGATCCCTGCGAAGGTCGAGTTGAAGTTCACCGCCGCAAGGTTCGACACGTCATAGGTCATGCCGGTCTGGCGCGCTTCGGTGAGCTGCGAGCTGCAGGCGTTCACCAAAGCCTTGGCGGCGTACATCGTTTCGGCATCGAGCAGATCGCCTGCAACCGCCGCGATGCTCGCTGTGTCGCCTTCCAGAGCGCCCGCGATCATACCGAACGCTTGCGCCCAATCGGCCGGCTGGAGCTTGCCCCCCCCATTTTCATTGGCACGGCGCACCCAAACGCGGTCGAGGCGGCGCTTGGTCAACCCGTCGACCTGATAGCGGCCTTTGTCGCTCAACCACTCCTCGTTGACGTCGTCATTGACGCGCGGGAGGGCGCGCATCACCTCGCGGCCCTTAGAGTGCAGCGAGATGTTCGCCCCCACCGCGTCGGAAACGTCAATGCTCCGCGTCTTCTTCAGCTCCCACGGCCGCGCCTCGAAAGCATAGGGCCGCGAGGTCAACGCGCCGACCGGGCACAAGTCGATGACGTTGGCGCTGAGTTCATGCGCCGCCGCCTTCTCGAGATAGGTCGTGATCTGCATATCCTCGCCGCGGTACAACGCGCCGATCTCGTCCACGCCTGCGATCTCTTCCGAGAAGCGCACGCAGCGGGTGCAGTGGATGCAGCGGGTCATGATCGTCTTGATCAGCGGGCCCATGTACTTCTCGGTCACCGCGCGCTTGTTCTCGTGATAGCGCGATCCGCCGCGGCCATAGGCGACCGCCTGATCCTGCAGATCGCACTCGCCGCCCTGATCGCAGATCGGGCAATCGAGCGGGTGGTTGATGAGCAGGAACTCCATCACCCCTTCGCGGGCCTTCTTGACCATCGGCGAGTCGGTGCGGATGTCCTGACCATCGGTGGCGGGCAGCGCGCAGGAGGCCTGCGGCTTGGGCGGCCCGGGCTTCACCTCGACAAGGCACATGCGGCAATTGCCCGCGATGCTGAGCCGTTCGTGATAGCAGAAGCGCGGGATTTCCTTGCCCGCAAGCTCGCACGCCTGCAGCACGGTAGCGCCTGCGGGGACTTCTATTTCGAGGCCGTCTACGGTGACTTTAGGCATTAGTCGCAACCTCCCCCGCCGCCATCGCCGCCGCCGCCATCGGTTCCGCAGTCGGCAGCACCCGCGCCAGTGTCGCCAGCCCCGCTGTCGCCTCCATCGGCACCGGATTTTCTATCACTTTTGTCGCCCAATTTGCTTGAGGTACTCGATTTCATGAAAGCAGGGATTAAAGCGATAAACACCGCTAGAAGCGCGATCCAAAAGGCAGTCATTCCGCCGCCTCCCGCATATTCTCTGCAATCCGCCGCTCAAGCTCAGGCCGGAAGTGCTTGATCAGACCCTGGATCGGCCACGCCGCCGCATCGCCCAGCGCGCAGATGGTGTGGCCTTCGACCTGCTT
>JBBRUU010000248.1:0-2466 GCA_038247515.1 Sphingomonadales bacterium | reverse complement strand
CCGCTCACACGCCATGTTCGATGATCGGAAGTGATACAGTGCTCGAAATCGTTCTTCTCGCCATGGTCGCCGCGTTTCTCGGCCTGCGCCTCTACTCGGTGCTAGGACGCCGCGCGGAGCAGGAAGAGGAGCCTGCGGTGCAGCGCTTCGAGTCGGAGGACAAGCCTGCCATCCGACCTGCCGCCGTGTCCGCGACGGTGGTGCCGCCGCGCCCGACCGAGCTAGAAGGCGTGATGCCCGCGGTCGAGCGCGCGCTGCGCGATATCGCCGCGGCCGACAGCAAGTTCAATCTTGCCCAGTTCCTCGAAGGCGCACGCGGCGCCTACCGCATGGTGCTCGAGGCCTTCTGGAAGGGCGACCGCGAGACTCTGCGTGAGCTTTGCGACGATGACGTCTACGCTGGCTTCGTCGCTGCTATGGACGCGCGCGAGTCGGCGGGTGAGACGATGGACAACAAGCTGATCCGCATCGAGGAAACCCGTGTTCATTCAGCCGTCCTCGACGGGCGCATGGCGCGCATCGCTTTGCTGTTCGTGACCGACATCGCCGCCGTCACCCGCGACAAGGATGGCACCGTGATCGCCGGCTCGCTTGACGATGCTGTCGAAAGCCGTGACGTGTGGACCTTCTCGCGCAACATCGCCGCGCGCGATCCCAACTGGCTGCTCGACGAAACCGATGAAGGTTGATCGGGCCCGGGGTTGATCGGGCCCGGGGTTGATCTGGGAGGTTGAGAGGCCCGGTTACGGAAAGGAGCCGTTGATGCGTGCGGTGCTTGCTCTGGCCGTGTTGCTGGCGCTGGGCGCGTGCGGGCGCGGATTTCCGCCAGCAGTTGGAAGTCCGGTCGCGCCGCCGTCCGGTATTAGAACTCCGGCCGCGTCGCCGCCTGCTCTTGCAACGCCGGTCGCTGCCAATGCGGCGCTGGCGGGCGCGGCGCTCGGGCCGGCTTTTGCTGCGCTGTCGGTCAATGATGCCGATGCGCGCGGGGCCCTTTCCGGCTTTATCGAATCCTGCCCCCGTCTGCTGGCGCGCGATGATGCGAGCGGGCTGACCCGGCCTGACGATTGGCGCGGCGCCTGCGATGCGGCGCGCAGCTGGGCTCCGGCGCGCGCTCGAGCCTTCTTCGCCGAACAGTTCACGCCGGTGCAGATCGGCGACGGGAAGGCTTTCGCCACTGGCTATTTTGAACCCGAGATCGCCGGAAGCCGCACGCGGCGTCCGGGCTTCGAAGTCCCGGTCTATGCCATGCCGGCCGACCTCGTGCGCGGCTGGCCCGATGATGTCGCCGCATCCGAGCGCACCGGTCGCCCGCCGCTTGGCCGCTATGACGATCAGGGCCGCTTGGTGCTCTATCACGACCGCGCCGCGATCGAGAACGGGGCGCTGACGGGCAAGGCGCCGGTGATCGCGTGGGCCGCAGACCCCATCGAATTCTTCTTCCTCCAGATCCAGGGCTCGGGCCGCCTGCGCACGCCAGAGGGCGATGTAATCCGCATCGGCTACGCCGGGCAGAACGGGCGCGAATACACCGGCATCGGTTCGGTCATGCGCGAGCGGGGCCTTTTGGGCGAGGGGCCGGGCAAGTATCCGGGCTCGATGCAGGGGATCATGGCCTATATCCGCGACAAGCCGGCAGATGGGCGCGAATTGATGCGGCTCAACAAGAGCTGGATCTTCTTCTCCGAGTCGAAGGGCGACGGGCCGATGGGCGCACTGGGCGTGCCGGTGCGGCGCGAAAGCTCGGTCGCTGCCGACCCCGCCTTCGTGCCCTTGGGCGCGCCGGTGTGGCTCGACCTCGACCGGCCTGAGGCCAATGGCTTGTGGATCGCGCAGGACACCGGCGGGGCGATCAAGGGCGCGAACCGCTTCGACACCTTCTGGGGCGCGGGCGAGGATGCGCGGCGGATCGCGGGCGGGATGAGCGGGCGCGGGCGGGCTTATGTGCTCCTGCCCCGCGCTGCCGCCGCACGGCTTGCGGGCCAAAAATGAAGGGCGGCCGATGAGCGCGCCGCGGGGGCTGACCACGGGTGAGCAGGCGGCTTGGGCGCATCTTGCTTCGAGTGTGAACCCGCTGCCGGGAAAGGCGCGTCCCACGCCTCCCGTTCTTCCCAAGCTGGCAGCCCCTGCGCCGGCCAAGACGGCCCCGCCGTCCAGACACGTCAAGCCCGCTGCAAAGCCTCGCCTGCCCGTCCACCAACCTTTGGCTGGCTTACCTGCACGTTCCGGGGAGGATCCAAAAGGCCTCGATTCCCATTGGGACCGGCGTATGAAAGCAGGGCGGCTCGATCCGGACCTGACACTCGACCTTCACGGCCACACACTCACCACCGCATACGACCGGATTATGGCCGGGCTTGATCAGGCGTCGATTATGGGGGCGCGGGTGGTGCTGGTGGTGGCGGGGCGCGAGCGGCCCGTCGATCCCGCCGACCGGATGTCCAAGCGCGGGGCGATCCGCGCCAAGCT
>JBBRUU010000247.1:0-2528 GCA_038247515.1 Sphingomonadales bacterium | reverse complement strand
TTACCACATGCATGGCGGGATGATGCAGACCGTGACGGTCATGGGGCCGGAAGGCGGCGCATGAAAACCGTCCTTGCACTCATCGCCGTGCTGAGCGCCGCGCCGCTCGCCGCGCAGGACCCCCACGCGGGGCACGCGATGCCCGCGCCTACTCAGGCGCCTGCGCCTGCGCCCGCGCCTGCTCCTGCGCCCGCTGCTGCGCCCGCCCAAGATCCGCACGCGGGGCATGATATGGCCGCACCTTCGCAAGATCCCCACGCGGGGCATGATATGAGCGCTCCCAAGCAGGCCGCCTCGCCCGGACCGACCATGGAGACCCCGGCGCCTGCCGCCGCGGGCAGCGGACCGCCGCGCGCCGCCGACGCAATCTGGGGTGCAGAGGCGATGGCCGCCTCGCGCAACGAACTGCGCCGCACCCACGGTGATTTCCCGGTGTTCTGGTTTCAGGGCGACCGGATCGAGGCGCAGGTGCGCAGCGGCGCGGACGTCTACCTGTGGGACATCCAGGGCTATTACGGCGGCCCGACCGAGCGCCTGTGGTTCAAGAGCGAGGGCGAAGGTGAATTCGGCGCAAACCCGGAAGGCGCCGAGGTGCAGGCGCTGTACGCCAAGGCCTTCGCGCCCTTCTGGGACGTGCAGGCGGGCGTGCGTCACGACATTGCCGGGCCGGACACGACCCACGCGGTAATCGGCGTGCAGGGGCTTGCGCCCTACCTGTTCGAGATCGACGCTGCCCTGTTCCTCTCCCAGCGCGGCGATGTGACGGCGCGCATCGAGGCCGAGTTCGACCAGCGCATCACCCAGCGCCTGATCCTCCAGCCGCGCGCCGAGGTCAATCTGGCAGGCCAGGGCATTCCGGAGCTTGGCATCGGCGCGGGGCTTGACCAAATAGAGGTGGGCGCGCGGCTGCGTTACGAAATCGCCCGCGAATTCGCGCCCTATATCGGCATCGAGCAATCGTGGCGGATAGGCGAGGGCGCGGATTTTGCGCGGCTTGCCGGCGAAGACCCTTCCACCACCAGCCTTGTCGCTGGCATCCGTTTCTGGTTCTGATCAACACAAAGGACGTACCCACCCATGCGTATCCCTGCCCGCGCCACCGCCTTCTGGGCCGCCCTCGCGTTCACCATGCTGGCCCCCGCCGCGCCGCTGCTTGCCCATGTCAAGCTCGACGCGTCTAGCCCGGTAGCCGGGACCGCGGCCAAGGCGCCCAAGGCGATCACCCTCACCTTCAGCCAGCCCGTCGACAAGGGCACCGCGGCGGCAAATATCGTCATGACCGCAATGCCGGGCATGAAAGACCACGGCGAAATGGCGATCCGCAACTTCACCCCCGGCTGGTCGGCTGACGGCAAGACCCTGACGCTGTCGCTGAAGAAGCCGTTGTCTGCGGGCTCCTACGAAGTGCGCTGGCAGGCCGCTGCGGCGGACGGCCACGCAATGGAAGGCACGGTCGCCTTCGACGTCGGCTGAGGCGGCGGCTGAGGCGGCGGCTGAGGCGGCTCCCGCTGGCGCCCGCGCTGGCGCCCGTACTGGCGACCGTCCTGGGCGCGGGCAGATGCGTGGCCCCGGTCGCTGCGCCCACCGCGCCTACCGCTACAGTTGCGGCCCCGGCCAACCCGGTGCTCGGCCGCAACTTTCCCGATCCCGCCGTGCTGCGGGCGCAGGACGGGCTCTATTACGCCACCGCGACCCAAGGCGTTGAGGGGGACGGGGCGCCGCGCAACATCCAGCTCGAGCGACTTGGCGCGCTAGGAGCCGATGGGCGACGCGCTGCCGGTGAAGCCTGCGCAGGCGAGCAAGACGCAGGACCTCTGGGCACCGCATGTGATCGACGCCGGCAGCCGATATGTCATGTATTACTCGGCCAAGCCCGACGCTGCGCTCGCGGACGAGAGCCAAGCCACAGGGGCCCTTTACCGACATCGGCAGGCCGCTGTTCGTGCGGTGACGGCTTCATCAACATTGATCCCATGGCCTTCGACGACCCGGCAACGGGCAAGCGGTTGCTCTACTGGGGATCGGGCTTGGGGCCGATCAAGGTGCAGGAGCTTGGGCGGGACCGCGTTTCCTTCGCGCCTGGCAGCGCGCCGGTGCCGCTCGTCGCCCTCGATGCCACCGACGATCCGGCGAACTACCAGCGCCTCGTCGAAGGCACGTGGGTGATCCGCTGCGAGGGCTGGTAATACCGCTTTTACTCGGGCGATAATTGCTGCAGGCCCAAGGCACACTATGCGCTGATGGTCGCCCGCTCGCGCGTTGCCACCGGACCGTTCGAAACCCTCGCCGAGGCCACGGGAGCACCCAGCAGCGTGATCCTCGCTGCCGAAGCGCGCTGGAACGCGCCGGGGCACAATGCCGTGATCCAGACCGCCGACGGCACCGACTGGGTGGTATGCCACGCCATCGGCCGCACCCGCGACCGCGCCCAGCCCGAGGCGGAGCCGAACACTCGGCCCGAGGCGAAGCCGAACACTCGGCCCGAGGCGAAGCCGAACACTCGGCCCGAGGCGGAGCCGAACACTCGG
>JBBRUU010000246.1:0-2545 GCA_038247515.1 Sphingomonadales bacterium | reverse complement strand
TTGGGGAGCACGGCGATGGCGGGCCACTCGTCGCCGAAGATCGCCTGCCCGCAGGTGAGCACGTCGCGCACAGTGCCGTCGCCGCCGTTGATGACGAGCAGGTCGATGCCCTTCGCGGCGAATTCCGCCAGCGCCACAGGCAGCTGCTCCCGCGCACTGGGCTGGGCGATGTGAACGTGCGGGCATAGGCCGCAGTCGAGATCGGCGCCGAGATTGCGGTGACTGCGCGGATTGTAGATCACTCCGACCATCGGCGCTTGCCCGACGTCGCGCATGGGGCGCACGGGGCGCACGCGGACTCGCGGCTTGGCGGCGTCCGCGCGCGGAATTCGCGCAAATTCGTAGATTGAGGTGGCCATCTGCGCGGTATAAGTCTCGAAACTGTAATTTTCCACCGCTTTCGACGCAAAACTGTAATGCGCCCGTCGCACAAGAGTGTTGTTCTGTCGCAAACGACGAGCTTGCAGTGACCGCGCACGTCGTCTCTGCGGCAAAATCATGCGGACGATTGCCAGCGGACCGGACCGGCTGAGGCCTGTGCGCCCTATTCGCCGCCTTCCAGAGTGCGAATCGTGAACTGGCTGATCAGCCGCTGCACGCCGGGTAGCGCCGAGAGGATTTCGCGGTGGATGCGCTCGTAGCTGTCGTGCTCGCGCACCAGCACCTTGACGAGATAGTCTGACGGCCCGCTCATCAGGTAGGCCTCGGCGACCTGCGGTGTGCGCGCCATCGCCTCCTCGAAGCCCAGCATCGTCGCTTGCCGCTGGTCGGTGAGGGTGACTTGCACGAAAACGGTGGAAGGGTTGCCCCGCGCCGTCTTGGAGAGCCGTGCGCGGTAGCCGATGATCGCGCCGCTTTCCTCCAACGCCTTTACCCGCCGGTGCGCTGCCGAAGGCGAGAGGCCAACCCGCTCGCCGAGTTGCTCGCCAGTGAGCCGCGAGTCATCGGCCAATAGATCGAGAATATTTCGGTCGATGCGGTCCATGCGCGGATGCTTTGCGCGTGAGGGACTTGCAGCGCAAGAATTTCCCGCGTCCGCGTGCCGCCATGCCGATCATTGCGAAGAACGCGCACGGCCTTCCTGCTAAACCGCGCGTCAGAGATAAAGCAGGAGAGGCCCATGCGCATCGGCGTTCCCACCGAGATCAAGAACAACGAGTACCGCGTTGGGCTCACCCCTGCCGCCGTCGCCGAGCTGACGCGTGCGGGCCATGACGTCGTGGTGCAGAGCGGCGCGGGCCTTGGGGTCGATTTTGCCGATGCGGCGTATGAGAGCGCGGGCGCGACCATCCGCGCCGATGCCCCGGCGGTGTTCGCGGGGGCCGAGATGATCGTGAAGGTCAAGGAGCCGCAGGCGAGCGAGATCGCAATGCTGCGCCCCGATCACCTGCTGTTTACCTATCTCCACCTGGCCGCTGACAAGCCGCAGGCCGAGGGCCTGATGCGCTCGGGCGCGACCTGCATCGCCTACGAGACCGTGACCGCGCCCGACGGCTCGCTGCCGCTGCTCAAGCCCATGTCTGAAGTCGCCGGGCGCATGTCGGTGCAGTGCGGCGCGCATTACCTCGAAAAGCATCAGGGCGGGCGTGGGGTGCTGCTCGGCGGCGTTCCGGGGGTCGAGCCGGGCAAGGTGGTGATTCTCGGCGGCGGGGTCGCTGGCGTGAACGCGGCGCAGATGGCCGTGGGCCTGCGCGCCGACGTGACAATCTTCGACATCTCGCAGCGCCGCCTAGCGGAACTCGACATGGTGTTCGGCAACCAGATCAAGACCGCCTTCGCCTCGTCTGCCGCGATTGCCGAGGCAGTGCGTGATGCCGACCTCGTGATCGGCGCAGTGCTGGTGCCGGGTGCCGCGGCGCCCAAACTCGTCACCCGCGAGATGATTGCGACGATGCGCCGCGGCGCGGTGCTGGTCGATATCGCGATCGACCAGGGCGGATGTTTCGAGACCAGCCATGCCACCACGCACGAGGACCCGGTGTTCGTTACCGGCGGCGTGATCCACTATTGCGTCGCTAACATGCCCGGCGCAGTGGCGCGTACCTCCACCATTGCACTCGGCAACGTGACGTTGCCCTTTGTGATAAAGCTGGCGAATCTCGGCGCTGAGCCCGCGATGGCTGCAGATCCGCACCTCGCCGAAGGGCTCAACGTCGCAGGTGGCAAGATCACCCATGCCGCTGTCGCCGAGGCGCTGGGCCTGCCGCTGGGCTAGATCTGTGTCCCGCATAAAGGGGCTTCATCGGTAATCCTTTGCCCGCTACCCTCGCGGATTATGCCGCATGGCCAAGGCCGCATGGGCCGCGAAAGGGACCTTCGATGACGCACAAGCTTTCTCTCACCGTGGCGACGGCGTTCGCTTCCGCGCTACTACCTGCCGGCACCGCCTTCGCCCAGATCCCTGCAGCCTCGCAAGCTGCGGCCGCCACGCAGAGCGAGGAACTTCGGCTCACCGCCTTCCTCGATGCCGAGTTCTCCGAATATCTCAAAACCCAGCCGCAGCTTGCCACCCGGCTGGGCCTCAAGGACGGCGGCGACCGCTGGA
>JBBRUU010000245.1:0-2569 GCA_038247515.1 Sphingomonadales bacterium | reverse complement strand
TGGCGTGGCGTCCGGTCCGTTCGCGATCGACCATGACCAGGGCGTGATTGATCTTCTCGAAGCGGCCTTCGTCGCGGAATCTCGCAAACCAGCGATAAATTGTGCCCCACGGCGGCAAATCGCTCGGCAGCAAACGCCACGGACAGCCAGATCGCATCACATAGAAGATGCCGTTGATGATCTCGCGCATCGGCCAGGTACGTGGTCGTCCGGTGCAATTCGCCATCGGCAAGTGAGGCTCGATCACGCACCATTCCTCATCGGTCACATCGGTTTGGTATCGAATGGTCTTGCGGTTATGCTGCTTTCGAGTGGTTGGGGTCCACATGGCAACTCCGGGGTTGGTCTCGCAACCCCCTGGAATCACGTCGATCCCGACCACTCAACCCCTTTCGAAACGGCCTCTTAGAGTCGGTTTCGAAAGTCATGAAGCCCTGGCGATGCGACGCATGAGGAGCATGACGGAAGCGGCGTAGAGGAAGGCGCGCGCGGAGTCGATGGTAGCCTCGAAGTCCTTTGCCAGTCTCCGATTGCGGCCGATCCAGGCGAAGAACCGTTCGACGACCCAGCGCCGTGGCTGAACGGCGAAGCCCACCTGATCGGGGTTTTTGCGCACGATCTCGACCGCGATCAACGTGGCCTTGGCGACCTTCTCACCCGCGTATCCACTGTCGGCAAAGACCCGCTGGATGAACGGGAAGATACGACGCGAAGCCCGCAGCAGCGGTCCGCCGCCGTCGCGATCCTGGATGCTCGCCGGATGCGGTTCGAGTACGAGGCCACGCCCATCGGTATCGACGAGCGCATGGCGCTTGCGTCCGTTGATCTTCTTGCCCGCGTCGTAGCCGCGGGGCCCACCAGCCTCGGTCGTCTTGACGCTCTGGCTATCAATGATCGCACCTGTGGGACTGGCGTGGCGTCCGGTCCGTTCGCGATCGACCATGACCAGGGCGTGATTGATCTTCTCGAAGCGGCCTTCGTCGCGGAACTTCGCAAACCAGCGATAAATTGTGCCCCACGGCGGCAAATCGCTCGGCAGCAGACGCCACGGACAGCCAGACCGCATCACATAGAAGATGCCGTTGATGATCTCGCGCATCGGCCAGGCGCGCGGTCGTCCGGTGCTATTCGCCATCGGTAAATGAGGCTCGATCACGCACCATTCCTCATCGGTCACATCAGGGCACCTCGAACAATGACGTTTTCTGCACGTCGTGAACCGCGGTTGCGGCATGAGCGCCGTTTTCAAACCTGATGTAGCGCCGACCCGGCCTGGTTTTTCAGCCCTTCGGCGTTACGCGGCTGCCATTCGTTCCAGGATCACCAATCGCCGTACATTGTAGACGAGGTTCTGCAAGCCAATCTTGGCTCTCGCCCGGACCGCGCCGATGGTGCGAATGATCCGGCCACCCGGCGCATTCTCCTGTGCCCCGAATATGTGCTCGATCCGAACGCGGACCTTGCTCTTCTTTCGGTTGGCTTCGACCTGTGCATCCGAAAGCGGATGGTTGCGGGATGCGCGGCTATGGATGCGGCTTTTAAAGCCGCGCTCATTTAGCTTCGCCTCGGTCTCAGCCGAGCGGTAGGCGCTGTCAGCATACACATCCCGCGACGTATTGGCAGTGTTCAACAGATCATCCAGCTTCTGGCTGTCGTGCACTGAGGCGTCGGTCACATCATAGCCGCGGATCAGCTTGTGCCGGGCGTCGGCATTGACGTGGTTCTTATAGCCGAAGAAGCTTTTGCCGTGCTTCTTGGTCCAGCGCGCGTCCTTGTCCTTCTGCCTATTTTTCGCAGGTTGCTGCTCCCAGCCCTCGGGCGTTTGACCGGCCTTGACCGCCTCGTTCTCCTCGCGCGTGTTGCGCTGCTTGGGTACCGCCACGATCGTCGCGTCGACCATCTGCCCCGCGCGCGCGATATAGCCCTTGGCTTCCAGATGCCGACCGAATTGCTCGAACAACCTCTCGATCAGCCCGGTTTTCGCCAGCTTCTCGCGGAACAACCATAGCGTCGTGCCGTCGGGAATGCGGTCTTCGATGCCAAGCTTGAGGAAGCGCGTGAACGAGTAGCGGTCGCGCACTTGATACTCCGCCTGATCGTCAGAGAGATTGTAGAGCGACTGCAGGATGAGCATACGCAACATCACGAGCGCATCGATCGGCTTGCGACCGGCCTTGCTCTTTTTCTCCGATGTCGGCGTCAGAACTGCGGTCTCGATTGCCTCGCGGAAGCTCTCCCATGGCACAAGTGCGTCGATTGCCTCCAGCGGGTCGCCCTTCGCTGACAGCGCCTCGAGCCGATTGTCCGTATCGAAAAACCCGAACTGCCCCATCGACCGCTCCCGCTGTCAGATATCGTGCGTTCTTTGAATCTGATTTGCTGTGCAATGGCCAGAGGTGGCGCAATTATTCGAGGTGCCCATATGCCGAAGCCGCTGACACAAGAACAACTCGGCGAATTGTTGCAGATGCCGAAGCCCTAGCTGCCGAACAGGCTGCCCTGCCCGCTGGAGCCCTCGCCGCCGCCTTTGGCGCGCGGCTTGGGACGGGAGGGCGCGGCGGGCATTTCC
>JBBRUU010000244.1:0-2594 GCA_038247515.1 Sphingomonadales bacterium | reverse complement strand
TCACATCGGTGAAGCCGCCGGTGGAAGAGCCGATATCCATCGCGGTCACGCCCGCCGGGTCCAGCCCGAAGTGCTCGATGGCGTGGGCGAGCTTGATCCCGCCGCGGCTCACCCACGGATGATCGCGCCCGCGCACATCCAGCGCGGTATTATCGGCCACCTGATGCCCCGGCTTGTCGATCTTGATCTCGCCTGCAAACACCAGCCCCGCCATCACCAGCGCCTGCGCGCGGGCACGGCTTTCGGCCAGCCCGCGCTCGACCAGCAATTGGTCGACACGGCGCTTTTGCGCTTTGGGGGGACGAGAGGAATGGTCGGGCATGGGCGCTTCCGCGGTGGACAGGAGCGACCCCTAGCGCGCAAAGTACGGCCATGAAAGCCGCTCTCCTACCCGCTCTTGTCGCGTCGCTGACGCTGGCCGCCTGCGTCCCTGCCGCCGAGCCGCCGCGCACCGCTTCTGCTGCGCCCGCCGCCCGGCCATCGCCTGCCGCCCTGCGGCCCGCACCCCTCCCGCCCGCGCAGCCGAGCACGGGCTGGATGGACGCCCCGCTCACGCCGGGCGGATGGCGCTACGACAGACTTGAAAGAGCAACCGACGCCAATTTTCGGTCGCCCGCAAACCAGCGCCTAGTATCCCTGTCCTGCCTTCATGACGGACAAGTGAGCATCACCGTCCGTTCGTCAGGCGCCGGACCCGTCACGATCCGCAGCGAGACAGCTGCCCGCGCCCTGATCGCCAACCAGTCCGGAGGGTTCTCCTATATCCTGCTGTCGGCGACCGACCCGCTGCTCGATGCGATGGCGCTCTCCAAGGGGCGCTTTGCGGTCGAGGTCGAGGGGCTGGCACCGCTGATCCTGCCCAGCCATGCCGAGGTCAGCCGGGTGATCGAGGATTGTCGGTAGGAAGAGCGCAAAGGGAGCTGATCGCGCTGCATCGGTCGCGCAGCTACCGCGAGCGCACGCGCGCGAGCCGCAGGCGCCCGTAGCGAAGCGAAGGAACAGCGCCGAGGACGTGACCGCGGAGGCGGGCACGCCAATTAAGACATCCGATTCTATACATTAATATCCACAGGCTTGCCCCCAGCCTGTCCACAGCCACCCCGAAACACGAAACGCCCAGGGTCTCTCCCGGGCGCTCATGCCTGCGGTGCTCCGCAGCGAAGGAAGAGTATGACGCGGGAAAAGATAAATTCAAGACTTGTCGAAACGCCCGCCATGATTCACATTGCATCCCGAGGCCAGCGGTGCGCGCGGCTCTCGGCCCCCGGTGAAACGGCGGGGTCTGCTCACAAGCTTGAAAGGAGGTGATCCGATGTCTCATGGTTCAGTAGCGAGGTCGGTGAAGATCCCTACGGAGCATACTCGGTAATTCTCTTGCCAAGTAAGGCTTCGTGAGCGGCACTTCCGGCCGCTGACCATGTTAAGGGCAGTTCCACCTTGGGCGGAACTGCCCTTTTCATTTTATGTGTTGCAAAGGGGCGGCCGCGTGGCCTTGCGGGCCTGCGGCCCGAGCCAGCGCTTGGCATAATCCTCCCAAACACTGATCTTGCCCTCAAGGCCCCGCAGGATTAGGCGCAGTCCATGCACTTCACCCGCACGGCACACCCCTCGCCCACGCCCGATGTCGCCCGCGATGCGTTGATCGCCGATCCCGGGTTCGGGACGGTGTTCACCGATCACATGGTCGTCATCGACTATGACGCGGATCTGGGCGGCTGGCAGACCCCGACCATCGGCCCGCGCCAGCCCATCCCGCTCGATCCGGCGGCGAGCGTGCTCCACTACGCGCAGGAAATCTTCGAGGGCATGAAGGCATATGCCCATGTCGATGGCGGCCTTGCGCTGTTCCGGCCCGAGGCCAACGCCCGCCGCTTCAACGCCAGCGCGCGGCGCATGGCGATGCCCGAGATCCCTGAAGAGCTGTTCCTGGCCGCCGTACGCGAGGCGGTTTGCACCGATGCCGCATGGCTCCCGCCGATTGCCGGCGGATCGCTCTACATCCGCCCCTTCATGTTCGCGTCCGAAGCTTTCCTCGGCGTGCGTCCGGCGCGGCAATACAAGTTCATCGTGCTGCTGAGCGCGGCTGGAAACTACTTCAAGAAGGGCGTGAACCCGGTGAAGATCTGGGTCGCGCAGGGCTACACCCGCGCAAGCCCCGGCGGCACCGGCGCGGCCAAGACCGGCGGCAACTACGCCGCCAGTCTCGTCCCCCAGGCCGAAGCCATCGCCAAGGGCTGCGACCAGGTGGTGTTCCTCGATGCGACCGAGCACAAGTGGGTCGAGGAGCTGGGCGGCATGAACCTGTTCTTCGTGCGCGCTGACGGCAGCGTCATCACCCCGCCGCTGACCGGCACGATCCTCCCCGGCATCACCCGCGACAGTCTGATCGCGATGCTGCGCGAAGAGGGCCTCGACGTTCGCGAGGAGCCCTACTCCATCGACCAGTGGCGCAAGGAAGCCGAGGACGGCACCCTGCTCGAAACGATGGCCTGCGGCACCGCGGCGGTCGTGACGCCTGTGGGCACAGTCGCCTCTCCGCAAGGCGAGTTCCAGATCGGCGCAGGCGGCATCGGGCAGATGACCGCCAAGATGCG
>JBBRUU010000243.1:0-2615 GCA_038247515.1 Sphingomonadales bacterium | reverse complement strand
TTGACCATCGCCTCGCCCCCGGTGGCCACCACCAGGTCGGCCTGCTTCATCAGCTCGCCCGTCTTGGCGATCGACGGTCGATCGATGATCTGGATCAGGTCCGGCGGTGCGCCGACCTGCTCACACCCCTGGCGCATCAGCTGCACCGCCAGTGCCGAGGTATGGGCGGTGCGTGGATGCGGCGCGATGATGATCGCGTTGCGGCCCTTCAGCGCGGCCAGCGCATTCACTGGCGGCGTTGCGTCCGGACCGGTGGTCGGAATCAGCGCGGCGATCACGCCCACTGGCTTGGCGATCTTGACAATGCCTTTGTCCGGCAGTTCCTCGACCACGCCCACGGTCTTGCAGCCTTGCATGTCGCGAATCGTGCCGGTGACGCGGTTGCGAATCTTCATCACCTTCGATTCGTAGTTGCCGAAGCCGCCTTCGTCCACTGCGGCGCGCGCCATTGCTTCCTTGTTGTTCACGACGCTCCAGCCGACAGCGAGCACCAGCGCATCGACCTGCTCCTGCGAGTAGTGCGCGATCGCCTCCTGGGCGGCCCGCGCGCGTTTGACGTATGCCGCGATCTCGGGCGGCGTATCAAGAGGGACTGCGGAATGGACGGTGGTATTCATGACTCCTGCCTCTCTGCGCGCATGCGCGCATCAACGATGACGAAACGATTCCCGCTCGCGAGCAGCGGGTTGAGATCCAGATCCAGGCACCAGGGCGCGCGCGCGACGAATGCCGAGAGCGTGGCGATGAGTTGCCCCAGGGATTCGATGTCCACCCTTGGTGCGCCGCGCAAGCCATCGAGCACCGCGCGCCCGCGCAAGTCGTCGAGCGCGCCGCGCGCCTCGACCGGGCTGATCGGTGCCAGTCGCACCGCCACATCGGCCAGCGCCTCAGCCCAGATGCCGCCGAGCCCGCACATCACCAGCGGTCCGAACGTTGGGTCGCGTACCGCTCCGAGCACCAACTCCACGCCGCGCGGGACCTGCGCCTGAACCAGCACCGAACCCGGGCCGAGCGTGCGCTCGAATGCGGCAAAGGCCTTGTGCACGGCCGCCGCATCGGCCAGCCCGAGTTGCACCGCTCCGGCCTCCGTCTTGTGAACAAGGCCGGGGCGGATCGCCTTCAGGACGCAGGGAAATCCGAGCGTCTGTGCGGCAGATGCGGCCGCTTCAGCGTCGGCGGCGATGCGCCAGGGCGCGACCGGCAGCCCCCACTCGGCCAACAGGCGAAACACCTGGTCGGGCTCGAGCCAGCCATCGACGGGGACATCATTCGGCGGCGGCAGCGCAGCCCCTCGATGCGGCGGCAGATCGGGGGTGCTGGCCCGGCAACGCGCGAGCACGCGCGCGGTTCGCGCGGCCCAGTCATGGCACGGCAAGCCCGCAGCGAGCAGCTTGCGGCGCAGCGGTTCGCCCTCGACCGGGGCGGCCCAGCAGATATGCACCGGCTTGGCCCGGCCCTGCTCTGTGGCGCGCTGCACCTCGGCGATGACCGCGTCCGCCACGCCCGCGTCGAGCGCCGAGCGTTGCAACAGCACCGGCACCACCGCGTCGATCTCGTCGCTGGCCAGCAACGCGCGGAGGCTCTCCCCGTACATCGCGGGGAAGCGCGGCCAAGCGGTCGTCACGTCGATGGGGTTAGCGGCGGAGCCATGCGGTGGCAGATGCTGCGCGATCGCGTCGCGCAGCCCGCCAGACAGCGCCGGCACCTCCAGGCCTTCGGCCTCGCACAGATCGGCGAGTTCAACGCCAGTGCCGCCCGAGTTGCTGATGATGGCGATGCGCCGACCGCGCAGTGGGGGTTGGGCGTCGAGCGCTGCGGCCACGTCGAACAACGTCAACCCGTCCTCGACCAGAATCGCGCCGGCCTGACGCAAGACGGCGCGGGCGACCGGAAAGTCCTGCGCCAGCGCGGCGGTGTGGCTCGCCGCAGCCCGCTGGCCGGCGCCGCTACGCCCGGTTTTCAGGATCACTACCGGCTTGTGCGGCGTGACTTCACGCAACGCCTGCACCAACCCCGGCCCGTCGGCCAGCGATTCGAGCACCAGCGCAATGACCCGCGTGTCCGGGTCCGCGCCAAAAAATCGCACCGCGTCGACCTCGCTCACGTCGGCCTTGTTGCCCGCCGACAGCACCTTCGCGAAACCGATCGCGCCCTGCGCGGAGCGTGAGAACGCGGCCATGCCGTACGAGCCGCTTTGCGTGAAGAGCGAGACGCCGCCGGCGCCCGGCAGCCCCATTGCCAGGGATGCATTCAGCCCACACCGCACGTCGATCAGACCGAAGCAGTTAGGCCCGATCAGCCGAACCCCACCCGCGCGCGCAGCATGCACGAGATCGGCTTCGAGCGCCGCGCCGTCCGCTCCCACCTCGGCGAAGCCGCCGCTCAACACCACCGCGACGGTGACGTGCGCCGCAGCGCAGTCCTCGATCACGCCCAAGGTCGCCGCCGCAGGCGTGACGATGACCGCGAGATCGATGACCCCTGGGACGGCGCTGACACTCGGATAGGCACGCAGACCGAGCAGTTCGTTCGCCTTCGGATGGATCGGCACGACTTCGCCGCCGAAGCCACTGAGCAGGTTGTCGAGCAGCAGGCGCCCCGCCTTGCCGACCTCC
>JBBRUU010000242.1:0-2663 GCA_038247515.1 Sphingomonadales bacterium | reverse complement strand
TCCAGCCCTACGTGCATCGCGGCCTGTGTTTCACGTGAAACAAAGCCGTCGTTGGTCGGGATGTGCAGCATCAGTGGTTTCGCGATCGCGTGTTTCTCGCCCAGCAATCCATCGATGCCCACACCGTAATACCCGACGCTCGCGTCGATATCTGTGCGCGCCGCCGTCATGTAGGCGAGCCGCCCGCCAAGGCAGTAACCAACGCAGCCGACGTCATGCACGCCCACGGTACGGCGGATGTAGTGGATGGTCGCCTCGATATCTTGGATGCCGGCGTCCTGATCGAACGCCCCGAACAGGCCGAGCGCGCGCTGGAACTCGGGCTCGACATCGGGATCGAGGACGATGCCCGGCTCGATCCGCCAGAACAGGTCAGGCGTCACCGCGAGGTAGCCTTCGGCGGCCAGTTTATCGCACTTCTGGCAGATGCCGGGGTTCACTCCGAATATCTCCTGAATGACGATGATTGCGCCCCGTGGGTCCCCCTCGGGTCGCGCAACATAGGCGCCAAAGCTCGCGTCACCATTGAGGGTGGGGATGGTTGCGTTGAGGCTCATGGGTCTCTCTCTTGTGATGGCAGGGTCGGTGGGTGCTCTATCTCTTGCCTTGCCTGCGTGCCAAGCCCAAATGAGGGGGTAGAGCGGGAGAGGAGCCAGGCGCTATGAAGATCAACATCGAAATCGAATGCACCCCCGAGGAGGCCCGCAATTTCATGGGCCTGCCTGACGTGAGCGCAGCCAACAACGTCTATGTGGAGAATATCGCCAAAGCGATGAGCGGCGTGTCGAATCCTGAGCAACTCCAGCAATATGCCTCTGCGCTGGCGCCAATGGGGCAGGTCGGGCTCAAGCTGTTCCAGAGCTTCGTCGAGGGCGGGATGAAGGCCGCGTCGGGATCGAAGAAGCCGGACTAAACTCCCGATGAGCGAGACGCCCACGATCTTCGCGCTCTCCAGCGGCGCGCCGCCGGCGGGCGTGGGTGTGGTTCGCGTTTCGGGGCCTCGGGCCGGCGCGGCCTTGGAAGCGCTGGCGGGGCGGATACCTGATCCGCGCCGTGCCTCGCTGGCAAAATTGCGCGATGGCGCCGGAGCGGTGCTCGACGAGGCTTTAGTGCTGTGGTTCCCGGGGCCTGGCACGGCCACCGGTGAGGATCTTGCCGAATTCCAGTGCCACGGCGGCCGCGCGGTGATTGCGGCTGTAGAGGCAGCTCTTGCGGCGCTCCCTGGCATGCGCCGCGCCGAAGCGGGCGAATTCACCCGCCGTGCCTTCGCCAACGGCCGCATCGATCTGGCCGAGGCCGAGGGGCTGGGCGATCTCCTCGCCGCCGAGACCGAACTGCAACGCGCCGCCGCGATCGCCAATGCAGGCGGGGTATTGTCTCGGCAGGTCGAAAGCTGGCGCGAGCAGGTGTTGGTGCTGTCGGCTGAAGTTGAGGGTGTGCTCGACTTTTCCGATGAGGAGGACTCTGCCGATCTGCCACAATGTTTCACGTGGAACATTGACGCGCTTGCGGGCGAGCTGGACCATTGGCTCGCCCGGCCGCGTTCCGAGCGTTTGGGGGAGGGCTACCGGGTGGTGCTCGCTGGGCCGCCAAACACGGGGAAGTCGACGCTGTTCAATGTGTTGGTGCAGAGCGAGGCAGCGATTACCTCACCCATCGCCGGGACCACGCGGGATGTGATCGAGCGTTCGGTGGCGATCGCCGGAGTGCCGTTCACCTTCGTTGACACCGCTGGCTTAAGAGACAGTGCACTCGCCGATGAAATCGAGGCGATCGGCATCGCACGCGCGGAGGCTGAGCTGGTCCGGGCCGATGTCGTGCTGTGGCTGGGGCCCGAGCGCAAGGGGCCTAAGTGCGCATGGGAGATTGCCGCTCAGGCCGACCGGGAGGGGTTTTCACCCAAACATGGCACCGGCTTCACTCTGTCGGCGACAACAGGCGAAGGGGTGGCCGCGCTCAAGCAGGCCATTGTCGCGACCGCGCGAGACGCACTTCCTAAGCCGGGCGAAGCCGCGCTGAATGCCCGCCAGCACGCGCGGCTCTCCGAAGCTGCGGAGGCGCTTAAAGCGGCGCAGCGCTTGTTTGATCCGTTACTCGTCGCCGAAGAACTGCGCCGCGCCCGCCTTGCTTTCGATCGGCTGATCGGACGAGCGACCACTGAGGACATGCTCGACACGTTGTTCAGACGCTTCTGCATAGGGAAGTGAATATTCGCGCAAATTGTTTCACGTGAAACATTGGCGTTCGTTTGAGTGCCGAATTCCGATCAAAATGTTTCACGTGAAACATTACCTTTGAGAATCGTCTTTGACGACTCCCCTCGCGAAGCCTATCTGCGCGGCCATGCACCAGTATAATGTCATTGTCATCGGCGGCGGTCACGCCGGGGTCGAGGCCGCTTGTGGCGCTGCACGGATGGGTGCGCGCGCGGCGCTCGTCAACTTCGATCTTAACGCCATCGGTGCGATGAGCTGCAATCCTGCGATCGGGGGCCTCGGCAAGGGGCACCTTGTTCGCGAGGTGGATGCGCTCGACGGAGTGATTGGCCGTGCTGCAGACGCCGGGGCAATCCACTACCGGATGCTCAACCGTTCCAAGGGTAGCGCCGTGTGGGGTCCTCGGGTGCAAGCCGACCGCGTCCGCTTCAAGGCCGCGGTGCAGGC
>JBBRUU010000241.1:0-2675 GCA_038247515.1 Sphingomonadales bacterium | reverse complement strand
GCGGCGCCTTCTGGCGCCGCTGTCGTTGATGGGTGCTCCCGAGCTGGCTGATGGAGGGAACAAACGCTTGAAAACCCGAACTGAGGGGGACCAAGCGGATCCCGCGCAACGACACCGGAAAAAGCTTTCCGCCGCGCCTGCGTGACCGGTCGGCACGGCGGCACGCGCGCAGTGCGCCTTCGCCATCTGGTATTTGCGTTCATGGGACGCCAAACAGCAGGGGCTGGCCGAAAGGCTCGGGCGCGCCTGAGCACGCAGGTAAGCCGCAGGTTTCCTGAATTCGCGCGATGATCGCGCAGGACGTCGTTCGCACAGGAGACTACCGAAGGAGCGGCGTAGCGGGCCATACGAGCGACTGAGGAAACTCTCCTGTGCGGACAAGCGACAAGCGAGGGCGCGCGAGATTCATGAAACATGCGGGCTAAGCCACGGAAGGTCGCGACCAGCAGCACCGGCTGCAGTGCGCAGCACGTCAATGATGCAAACTTCTGCGCCCGAATGAGCGAATCTCCCGCCACCATCGACATCGCAATCATCGGCGCCGGCTTTGGCGGGCTGGCGATGGCACGGGCGCTGTTGCGGGAGGGTCGCGACGATTTCCGGGTCTTCGAGAAGGCTTTGGAGGTGGGCGGCACCTGGCGCGACAACATCTATCCGGGCGCGGCCTGCGATGTGCCCTCGCATCTCTACTCGCTGTCGGACGCGCCGAATCCGCACTGGAGTCGGTTGTTTCCGCAGCAGCCGGAAATCCAGGCCTATCTGCAAACGCTTGCGGCGCCCGTGCGGGCCGCAGGCAAGCTGCAGACCGGCTGGACGCTGGCGCTGGCGCAGTGGGACGACGCAGCCAGCGTGTGGCAGATCGAGTCGACCGCTGGTGAACGCTTCCGGGCACGGGTGCTGATTGCCGCGATGGGCGGGCTGCATGTGCCGGCATGGCCGGACATCCCCGGCCTCGACCGTTTCACAGGGCGCAGCTGGCACAGCGCGCGCTGGCCGGCCGAGGGCGATCTAAGAGGCCTGCGCGTGGGCGTGATTGGCACCGGTGCGAGCGCGGTGCAGCTGGTGCCGGCGCTGGCTGAGCAGGCCGCGGCGCTGCATGTGTTCCAGCGCACGCCGGCGTGGGTGATGCCGCGCCCGGATTTGGCCATCAGTCGATTCTGGCAGCGGGCCTTTGCTGCGTTGCCGCCGCTTCGGCTGGCGCTGCGCGGCAGCATTTTTCTGTGGCTGGAGCTGGTAGCGAGCGGCCTGCTGCATCCAAGACTGGCCGGCTGGGGGCGTTGGCTGGCTCGCCGTCATCTGCGACGCCAGGTCGCTGACCCCGGTCTTCGCGCGCGCCTGGCGCCGGCGTTTCCGATCGGCTGCAAGCGGGTGCTGGTCAGCAGCGACTACTACCCTGCCCTGCAGCGCCCCAACGTGCAGCTGTGCGATACCGCCATTGAGCGTATCGAGGCCGACGGCGTGCGGCTGGCGGACGGTCGCGAGGTCGCGCTGGACGTGCTGATTTACGCCACCGGCTTTCAACCGATGGCGATACTTGATGGCGTTGACATCGTTGGTCGCGACGGCCAGCGGCTGGCGGATGCGTGGCGCGAGCGGCCGCAGGCGCATCTGGGCATGGGCGTGGCCGGCTATCCCAACCTGTTCTTTCTGCTCGGCCCCAACACGGCGCTGGGCCACAACTCGGTGCTGACCATGATCGAGAGCCAGGTGCGATACGTGCTTCTGCTGCTGGATGAGACGGCGCGCCGCGGCGCGCGGTCGGTCGATCCGACGGCGCAGGCGCAGACCGCTTTCATCAACGGTATCGATCAGCGCTTCGGCGGTACCGCCTGGGCCGGCGGCTGCCGCAGCTGGTATCTGAATGCGCGCGGACAGAACATTGCGCTGTGGGTCGGCAGCAGCCTGAGCTATCGCTGGCGAACGCGGCGCCTGCGCGAAAGCGAGTATCGGTTTGGTTGACGCGCGATACCAGGTCGATCAAATCAATGCCGCGGCGCCGCACCGAGGCCAAGCAGTTGGACGGACACGCGGCCCTGCATGATTCGACACGCCGTTGGCGCGGCCTCGCACGATCAAACTCGGGGTAACCACACGAACCTCCCAACCGACCCTGAGTGGACGCCACAGAATATCGCGACTCCGGAATCGGTTCGGGTGGATTATGCGTCCTGCCAAGGGACAGCCGAGCAAGCGTGGCGCTGCGAGCGCGCGAGGGCGTCGCGAGACGCGGAAACATCGGGACGCGCAAGGCTTTTGTAGAGCGGAGCTTGCTCCGCTAAAGCCTCGTTCGGTGCGGAAATCCCCAAGGGTGCAGCCGAGCAAGCTCGGCTCTACGAGCGCGCCAGGGCGCGGTGGCGCCAGGGCACCAGTGGGCGCGAGCGCGCGGGGGCGCTGGGGAGCGAGGGCGTCGCGAGACGCGGAAACATCGGGACGCGCAAGGCTTTTGTAGAGCGGAGCTTGCTCCGCTAAAGCCTCGGTCGGTGCGGAAATCCCCAAGGGTGCAGCCGAGCAAGCTCGGCTCTACGAGCGCGCCAGCGCGCCAGGGCGCAGTGTGACGCGGGGGCGCGAGGGCGCGAGGGCGCGAGGGCGCGCGGGGGCGCGAGGGCGTCGCGAGACGCGGAAACATCGGGACGCGCAAGGCTTTTGTAGAGCGGAGCTTGCTCCGCTAAAGCCTC
>JBBRUU010000240.1:0-2676 GCA_038247515.1 Sphingomonadales bacterium | reverse complement strand
CTGTGACGGTGTCTAGCGGGTTCATGGCTTATCTCCGGCGACATATTCGAGGGCGTTGGCGAGCAACTGGCGCACCTGTGGGTTGGCATAGGTGACGGGGCTGTCACCGAATTGGAGATAGACCAGCGGCGCGCCCGCGAAGCCTTCGGGCGAGCCGGGGGGCACGATCCGCTTGTGCCAGCCGACGAGGTTGCTTCCCGGAGGATGATCCCATCCCTTGTTCGCATAGAGCGTGCCCGAAATTCCGAGCGCGGCGGAGTAGAAGTGCTCGCGGTCAAAGCTGTAGTCCGATCGCACCAGTGGCTCGATCTCGTCTGCGAAGATTTGCGCGAGGTAGAGCTCGTCAGAAACAGCGAATTCGCGCGGCAAGCCCGCGGTGACAGGGTGATCGGCGACGATGGTGGCGATATACTCGGCCTCATGCCGATAGCCCGAATCCAGCACTGCCTGCCCCCGCACCTTGCCCGGGGTGTAGAGGAACCGCCCGCCCAGCATGTCGTGCCATTCGGGCCAGTCCGCCCAGCCGGCGAGTGCGTGGTGCATGGCGACTGCGCCGCGCCCGTTGGCGAAGCGCTCGACAATCGCGCGGCGGAACGCTTCCGACGGCGGGCGCGAGGTCACCCAGTCGTTAGCGAAGGTGTAGCCGCCCATGTCGTAGAACAGCACCGCGTCGGCCTCGAGCGCGCGGTCGCTGCCCACCGCCTCCTCTGCCTCGGGATGCATCAAATGGGTGATCTCCCAGTCGCCGAGGCTCGCCAGCAGCTCGGCAAAGGCGGGGCGGTCATAAGCATGGTCGCCTGACAGGACGAGGAGATCGCGGGCCACTTGGTCAGGCGATCTTGAGGATCATCTTGCCGTCGTTCGTGCCCGCGAACAGCCTCATGAAGCTGTCGAAGGCGTGCTCCAGCCCCTCGTCGATGTGCTCGTCGATGGTCAGTTTGCCCTGCGCTGCCCAGACGCCCATCGCTTGCGCGCCCTCGCCGAAACGAGGGACATAGTCGGCGACGAGCAGGCCCCTGATATGTGCGCGCTTGACGATCAGCTGCCACAGGTTGCGGATGCCGCGCGGCTGGGTGTTGTACTCGCTTATCAGGCCGCACAGCCCGACGCGGGCATAGAGGTTGAGGTTCATCAGCCCGGCATCGAGGATGATCCCGCCGACGTTCTCGAAAATCACGTCGACGCCGTCCGGGCAGGACTCGGCGATGGCGGCGGTGAGCGCCGTCTCGTCCTTGCCCCGGTAGTCGATCGCCGCGTCGAACCCGTATTTTTCGATGAGCCGTACACATTTAGCCGGTCCACCTGCGATCCCGACCGCGCGGCAGCCGTGGATCTTGGCGAGCTGGCCGACAAGGCTCCCCACAGCCCCTGCTGCGCCCGTGACCAGCACGGTTTCTCCCGGTTTGGGATCGCACACTTCGAGGAAGCCGAAATAGGCGGTCATCCCGACTGCGCCGAAGATCGACAGGTAGTTGGTGACGCTGGGCACAAGGCTCGAGTTGATCGGCTGGGTGAAGCCGCCCGCGACGCCCAGCGAATAGTCCTCAAGCGCGTTGAGGCCCATCACCCACTGGCCGGGCGCAAAGCCTTCTGCGCGGCTTTCCTCGACCACGCCGATGGTGCTGGCGCGCACCGGATCGCCGAGCGGAATCGGCGGCATGTAGTTGCCTTCCGCATCCATCCACCCGCGCATCGCCGGATCAAGCGAGGCATAGTGGTTGCGGATCAGAAACTGCCCCTCGGTGAGCTCCTGCGTCGGCTCGGTAATGAGTTCGAAGTCTTCCTTGACGGGGGTACCGTCAGGGCGGCGCTGGAGGAGAAAGCGGCGGTTGATGGGCATAATTGTCCTTGGATTGAGAGGCTCAGGCCGGTTCCAGCTTTACCGGAATGGCACTTTGGAGTGATTGGCCGGTGATTGGGTCATAATCGACCACTTCGCTGACAAGCCGGTTGGTGGATGAGCCGCGTGTCCGCACGTCATCCCTAGTCGCGTCGGCATCGCCATAGGCGTGTGCCATCGACACGATTCCGCGCCGCACCTTGTCGCTTGCCTTGACGACCCCGT
Organism: Sphingomonadales bacterium; assembly: GCA_038247515.1. GTDB lineage: Bacteria > Pseudomonadota > Alphaproteobacteria > Sphingomonadales > Sphingomonadaceae > Erythrobacter. Next base: position 611 of record JBBRUU010000240.1, on the reverse strand, counting down.
GGATGGTGGCGTGGGGCGATGTAATCGCGACCAGCCCGCCTTCCTCCAACCCCAGCGCCGCGATGTCATCGGGGTGGATATAGGCCGGGTTAGTGGTGGTTTTGGCTTGCAGCTTCTTGAGCGGGTGGCCGATCGAGTTGAAGCGCGTCTTCGAGCGCCGCGAGATCAGGCGGAAGTCGAAGCCTTCGCGCAGCGTTCGGCTCGCGGCGTACTTGAGAATCTCAGACGGCATCGCTCCAACCGCCAGATCGAAGCGGTGGAACTCGCTTTCATCGACCGGCTCAACGACCGGGTGCCGTTCCGGATAGAACACCGCTGCCCCACCACTTGCGCGGCAATCCTCGCGCACTTGGCTGGGCGGAACGAGGCAGCCGGTCACCGCGAGATCGAGAAACTCCTGCTTGGTCGGCTTCCTGTCCATTGGCAGCGGACCGCCGCCCAGCACGATTTGGATCCCGAGATGGTGCGCGAGCGTCCAGAACATCTCGTATTCGTCGATCACGTCACCCGGCGCCTCGACCACCGCTTCGGTGTAGCGGGCGTAGGGCTCCTCGTGCCACCATTCCGAAAGGCTGGTTATGTCCTCCCGCTCGAGGCATTGCGAGGGCGCG
>JBBRUU010000239.1:0-2688 GCA_038247515.1 Sphingomonadales bacterium | reverse complement strand
CGGCTTGCTCACCGGCACCGCCCTGCCCGCGCCTGCCGCTGCGCAATCGGCCGACCTTGTGGCGCGCTGGAACGGCGCGGTGCCGACTGAACGCTCGGTCGCCGCGGTGCTTACCCCCGAGGAGCAGGGCCAGTACCGCCAGCTGTTCGCCGCGATCGATGCCAAACAGTGGGAGGTGGCCGAAAGCCTGCTCGCCCAGAAGCCGAACGGCGTGCTGACCCAAGCCGCGCTCGCCGAATTCTATACCCACGCCGACAGCCCCAAGGTCGCGCCCGACCAGATCGCCCAATGGTTTAGCGCCGGGACCGATCTCCCGCAGGCCGAACAGCTAATCGGCATGGGTGCCAAGCGCGGGCTCATCAACCTGCCCGCCCTCCCGCGCGAACAAGGCTTTGCCCGCCAGCCTTTTTCGCCCAAGCGCACTTTGCCGCGCAAGGTAGCCGACGGCACCATGCCCGCGGTATCTGCGAGCGCGATCCTCGCCGCGATCAAGGCCGACAATCCGATCGAGGCGCAGCGGCTGCTCGCCGAAATCGATCCGATGCTCTCCAGCGATGCCCGCGCCGAATGGCGCCAGCGGACCGCGTGGAGCTACTACATCGAGAACAACGATACCGCTGCGCTCGAACTGGCGCGCACCGCTGCCGAGGGCACCGGCGAATGGGTGGCCGAAGGCGCATGGGTCGAGGGGCTCTCCGCGTGGCGGCTGGGCTATTGCTCGCTTGCCGGCGAAGCGTTCAGCCGCGTTGCGGGCGGCGCCTCCAATGTCGAACTGGTCGCCGCCGGTCACTACTGGGCATCGCGCGCCGCCGTGCGCTGCCGCGAGCCGGGTCAGGCGGCGCAGCACCTCAGCGCCGCCGCGCGCTATGACGAGACGCTTTACGGGATGCTCGCCGCAGACCAGCTGGGCGTTGAACTGCCCCAGCATGCCCCGCCCCAAGCTTTCGAAAAGGCAGATTGGAACGCGCTTTCGGGGCGCAGCAATGTCCGCGTGGCGGTTGCGCTGATCGAGATCGGCCGTCCGGCGCTCGCCGACGAGGTGCTGCGGCAGGAGGCCAAAATTGGCCCGTCCTCGCAATACGCCGCGCTCTCGCGCCTCGCGCGCGAACTCGGCCTGCCCTCGACCCAGCTGTTCATGGCCCAGAATGCGCCTTACGGCACCTCCAGCGATCCGAGCCTGCGCTTCCCGATCGCCTATTGGCAGCCGGTCGGCGGCTGGCAGGTCGATCCGGCGCTGGCCTTTGCCCATGCCTTGCAGGAATCGAACTTCCGCGCCGCCGCAGTCAGCCCGGCCAATGCGCGAGGGTTGATGCAGATCATGCCCAGCACCGCGCGCGACCATTCGGGCCGTCTCAGCCTTGGCGCGACGTATGAGGATCTCAACGACCCGCAGGTCAACCTCGCCTACGGCCAACGCCATCTCGAAATGCTGCGCGACAGTCCGGCGACCGGCGGCACGCTGCCCAAGATCATGGCCGCCTACAATGCGGGCCTTACGCCGGTCGGCCGCTGGAATTTGAAGATCAACGACCAGAACGATCCGCTGCTGTGGATGGAATCGATCCCCTATTGGGAAACGCGCGGCTATGTCGCGATCGTGATGCGCAATTACTGGATGTATGAACGCGCCGCGGGCGTCCCCTCGCCAAGCCGCCGGGCGCTGGCGCAGGGCCAATGGCCCGATTTTCCGCGCCCTGTCATGGCCCGCTCGGCAAGTCTGAAGCCCTGATGGCGATCGACGAGACCCGGGTGTTCAAGCCGATCAACATCGCGGTGCTGACGGTATCGGACACTCGCACCGCTAAGAACGACACCTCGGGCGACATTCTTGCTGCGCGGGTGACGGATGCGGGGCACAAGCTTGCTGCGCGCATGATCGTCAAGGACGACGCCCGGTTGCTCGCCGCGCAATTCGGCGCGTGGATCGATGACCCGCTTGTCGATGCAGTGGTCAGCACTGGCGGCACCGGCCTGACAGGCCGCGACGTGACGCCCGAGGCGCTCGGCCTGATCGAAGGCGCGCGAGAAATCCCCGGCTTTGGCGAACTGTTCCGCTGGCTGAGCTTCAAGAGCATCGGCACCAGCGCCGTCCAGTCGCGCGCCTGCGCAGTGGTGGCGCGGGGCACTTATATCTTTGCGCTGCCCGGCTCGAACGGCGCGGTGAAGGACGGATGGGACGGCATTCTCGCCGAGCAATTGGACAGCCGCAACCGCCCCTGCAACTTTGTCGACCTGATGCCGCGGCTGAAAGAGGTGTGATTTTAGGCGGTCGCCAGCGCGCTCCAGGGTCGTGTTAGACCCCCTCTAGACCCCCTCTAGACCCCTTCTAAACGGGTCCAGACCCCCCCTTGCCGGGGCGAATTGGCTTGGCGCGCGGCGTTTTGTTCGCTAAATGTTCCACGTGAAACATTCCATAGTCAAAGGACGCGGCGCGCAATCGGGAGCGGTCCCCACCCGCTTCGGCTTGCCAACGCGCGAGGTCGATGGCGACTGGCGCGATTACGTCCGGACTCTGGACGGCCCGCCGGTCAAATTGCGCACCACAGTGATCGAGGAACGGCCCAAGTCGATCCTGACCTTCAACACATCGCCCGACGTCCCCTTCGACCGCTCGGTGAACGCCTATCGCGGCTGCGAGCATGGCTGTGTCTATTGCTTCGCCCGGCCAACCCACGCCTATCACGACCT
>JBBRUU010000238.1:0-2688 GCA_038247515.1 Sphingomonadales bacterium | reverse complement strand
TTCTACGCCGCCTCGATGTGTTTCGACATGCACCAGTCGGAAAAGCTCTCCGTCTTCGTCGACGATGCGCGGCGCTATCCGAACGGGCAGGGCGGGGTCGCGGTGCTTGCGCCCGACATCAACGCCAGCCACGCGCGATTTACCGTTGAGCAGACCGACACGGGCTATGCGGTGCGCTATGCGCTCGCGGGCATTCGCAACGTCGGCGAAAAGGCGATGGAAGCGATCGTTGACGAGCGGCGGGCGGGCGGGGCCTTCACCAGCCTCAAGAATCTGTTCGAGCGGTTGCCGCAAGGCACCATGAACCGCCGCCAGCTGGAAGGCCTGATCTGCGCGGGCGCTTTCGATGCGTTGGAACCGGACCGTGCACTGCTATTCGCCAACGCTGACCTGCTGATGGCGGTCGCCGATGCTGCGATCCGCGAGCGGTCGAGCGGACAGGTCGGGCTGTTCGGCGGCGATGCGGGGCCGGCGGAAGACCTGCGCCTGCAGCCGACCGCCGCGTGGAGCCGGACCGAGCGCATGGCCAAGGAGCGCGAGAATTTCGGCTTTTATTTCTCCAATCACCCGGTGCAGCAATATCGCGACATCGCGTCGGCTAATGGCGCGCGCACCTACCAGAGCCTGATGGAAGCGGGCGCTCCCCCCGGCGGGCGCGGCACGGCGGTGATGGCGGCGCTGGTGGAAGGCATCAATAAGGCGCGCACGCGCAAGGGTGGCACCTTCGTGCGCGCGGACTTCTCCGACGCCACGAGCCAGTTCTCCGCGGCCTGCTTCGAGGAGGCGCTGGTCCCGGATTTCGAGCGCTGGGCAGGCGAAGGCGAATGCCTGTTGCTGACCATCGAGCTTGACGCGCCCGACCCCGACGAGCCGCCGCGCCTCACCGTGCGCGGCGCGCGGCCGCTGTCGGCGGTGAGCGGGACGACGGCGATGGAGCTGACCTGCGAGATCGCCCATGTCGGTGCCTTGCTCGAACTTCAGATTGAGCTCGATGTTGCGCGCGGCGAGCGTCCTAGGGGTGCGGGCGAGGTGGTAGTGTGGCTTACCCTTTTTGACGGCGGCCAGGTGCAGCTGCGGCTGGGGCGCGATTTCGTGCTTAGCGGCGAACTCGCCGAGCGGCTTGGCGCGGTCGAGGGCATTGCGCGGGTTTCATTGGCGCCGCTCAAGAAGCGCGGCAACTTGAGACTGGTGGCCTGACGCAAGAAGGGGCCGGATTGCTCCGGCCCCGCCCTGATCGTCTGGCTTGCAAAAGCCCTAACTTACATGCCCGAACCCGGACCGTAGGTGACTTCGACGCGGCGGTTCTGCGCCTCGCGCACACCGTCGGCTGTCGGCACCCGCGGCTGGCTTTCGCCGAAGGCTTGGGAAGAGACCTGACCCATCGGCACGCCGCGCGAGGTCATGTAGCCGCTCACCGCGTCGTTGCGACGCTCGGCCAGCGCTGCGTTGTACTGCGTGCTGCCCGCGCGGTCTGCGTGACCGGCCAGCATCACCCGCGCCGTGCCGCAATTGGCATAGGCTGTGGCGGCATTGTTGAGGATGCCGGCAGCTTCGGGCGTGATATCCGAGCGGTCAAAGTCGAAGAACACGATGAACGGACCGGTGTTGCACGCGGCACGCGGCGGCGGCGGGGGAGCAACCGGACGCGGCGGGGGCGGCGGGGGTGCCGTCATCGGCGACGGGGGCGGAGCGGCGATTGGTTCGGGCTGAGCACGTCCACCAAAATTGTACGTCAGGCTCGCGAGGACCGAATGCGCCGAGTAATCAGCGCTCAAGCCGCGCCCGTTGGCTGCCTGAAGGTCGAAATTGTCGATCACGAAGTAACGGTACTTGACGCCGAGATCAACATTATCGGTCACGGCGAAGCGCGCCCCGCCGATCAGCTGCCAGGCGAAATCGGTCGTGTTGTCATCGATCACGGTGCCGACGCCTGCAACTTCAACCGGAAGGCGCAAACTGGCCACGCCAACCCCGCCGCCGCCGAAGACCTGGAAGCCGTCATCGCTGCCAAATTCGACCAAAGCGTTGACCATTCCGCTGTAGATTTCGAGATCACGCTCGTTCTGGACCAAGGTGCCCGGGGGGACAGTGATGCCGCCAGGCAGGATTGAGGAGCTCACAACTTGCAGGCTTTCATATCCTGCGCGCTTGTAGCCACCTTCGGCTTCAAGCCGGAACGCGCCGAAATCGTAACCGACCACGACATCACCATCGATGCCTAGATTGGTGTTGGCGATGGCGGCATTGTCGAGCAGGCCGTCCGCGCGGTTGTTGTCGATATCGACCGTCACCTGGTCGTCGAAGCTCACGCCGCCGTTGATGCCGATATAAGGTTGGCCCTCACGCGCGTAGGCGGGTGCGGTCACAAACATTGCTGCGCCGACCAGCAGAGTTACTCTGATTTTCATTATGCGTATCCTCAAAAGTGGATTTCGTGACGTCTCCTAACGGCGGTGTGCCACTAGTATGAAGCTGGCGCTCTCCTAGCTGCTGCTATAATACCGACCATAAAACAGGTTTGTTTCATGGCACTAGGATGAAACGACGCTCCGGTCTGGCGAACCGATTGCCAATCGCGTTGACTGGAGGCATGAAAAGCGCGGGCCGCCGCGTACCGGCGAAGTACCAGAGACACAGAGGAAAGCGGACTATGGCCGGAACCAGGCTCGGGGCAATGCAGGATTGGAC
>JBBRUU010000237.1:0-2693 GCA_038247515.1 Sphingomonadales bacterium | reverse complement strand
GTGAGGTCGGTCACATAGAAAGTGTCCGCCGCCACCTCGCCGTAAGCGGTGATGTGCGCCGAGTGGACGATCAGGCTCGCCTTGTAGAGCGCGTGCGCCAGCCGGTTGAGCAGCGCCGGACGATCGCGGGCGGTCACCTCGATCACGGTGAAGTGGTTCGACGCGTCGTTGTCGAACCCGACGCGGGGCGCGACGTCGAAGGCTGTCGCGCGTGAATGCGCCAGCGGCCTTGCGGCAAGCTTGGGCACCAGTTCGACCTTGGCGAGCAGCGCGTCGCGGATGCCTTTCTCGATCCGCGCCATCTGCGCTGCCTCACGGAACGGAAGGCCATTGTGGTCCTGCACCAGGAAGTTGTCGACCGCATAGCCGCTTCGCGCGGTGTGGATGCGCGCGTCGATGATGTTCGCACCGGCAAGGTGGATGCCGCCCGCCATGCGGTAGAACAGGCCCGGATGGTCCGCAGCAATGACGCTCACCCGCGTCGCACCGCGCGTCTCGTCGACCTCGCAATGGATCGAGAGGTGGCCCTCGGTCGCCGCCGCAGCATCGTACTGGACGAGGTTGCTGGCGATTATGTCCTCGGGCTCGGCGATCCAGTAGGCGTCGCTGAGCAGCGCGCCGACGCTGTCGATGAGGTGATCCGCCTCGCCCAGAAGCTGCGCGGCTGCGTCCTTCTTGGCCATCACCCGCGCTTTTCGCCCCGTGCCCTTGTGGCCGAGCCGCAGCCGGTCCTGCGCCGCGTCGTAAAGCTCGCCGAGCAGCTGCCCCTTCCAGCTGTTCCACGTGCCCGGCCCGACCGCGCGGATATCGACCGCGGTGAGGATCGCGAGGTTGCGCAGCCGTTCGAGGCTTTGCACCTCGGCGGCGAAATCCTCGATCGTCTTGGGGTCGGTAAGGTCGCGCTTCTGCGCGGTGCGGCTCATCAGCAGGTGCTGCAGCACCAGCCAGGCGACGAGATCTGTCTCCTTCTCGTCCAATCCGAAGCGCGGGCACAAGTTGTGGGCAACATCGGCGCCGAGTTCCGAATGGTCCCCCCCGCGCCCCTTCGCAATGTCGTGGAGCAGCACCGCGACATACAGCGCGCGGCGCGAGCCGAGCTTGGGAAACTCCCGGGCGGCGCGCGGGTGGTCTGCAGCGAGCAGCCCGCGCTCGATCTGGCTGAGCAGCCCGATGGCGCGGATGGTGTGCTCGTCGACGGTGTAGTGGTGATACATGTCGAACTGCATCTGCGCGTTGACCCGGCCAAAATCGGGCACGAAGCGGCCGAACACGCCCGCCTCGTTCATCCAGCGCAGCGCGTTCTCGGGGTCTTTGCGGCCCGACAGCAGGTCGAGGAACAGCGCATTGGCGTGCTTGTCGCCGCGCAGCTTGCCGTCGATAAGCTTGGCGTCGCGGCCAGCCTGGCGCATGGTCTCGGGGTGGATCGCCAGCCCTTCGGACTCGGCGAGCTGGAACACCTCGATCAGCCGCACCGGATCGGCCCGGAACCAGTCGTCGCCCGGCGCGCGGATACGGCCGCCATCGACGATATAGCCCTTGAACATGCGGGGGCGCTGCGTCCAGCCGGCGAAGAATCCGGTGCGCGGTCGCTTGCGGGCGAACTCCTCGTCCAAGTGCGCGAGGAACACGCCGGTCAGGCTGCCGACGCGCTTCACCTGCAGGAAGTAGTACTGCATGAACCGTTCGACCGCGCTTTTGCCGGGGCGGTCGGCGAACAGCATCCGTTCGGCCACGGCGCGCTGGAGGTCGAAAGTCAGGCGATCTTCGGCGCGGTCGGTGATGAGGTGCATATGGCAGCGCACCGCCAGCAGGAAGCCCTCGGCGCGGCGGAAGAGGCGATATTCGGACGCCGTCAACAGGCCGACATCGACCAGCTCGGCGCCGTTTTGCACGCGGTGGATGTACTTGCCGATCCAGTACAGCGTCTGGAGGTCGCGCAGCGCCCCCTTGCCCTCCTTGATGTTCGGCTCGACCACGTAGCGGCTGTCGCCCATCCGTTTGTGCCGCGCGTTGCGCTCGGCAAGCTTGAGCGTCAGGAACTGCCGCTCACTGCCCTTGGCGACGTCGTTCCAGAAGCGGGTGCGCAGCTCCTCGTAAAGCGACTGTTCGCCCCACACGAGGCGGCTTTCGAGCAGCGCGGTGCGGATCGTCAGATCCTCCTTCGCCATGCGGATCGTATCGGAAACGGTGCGGCTGGAATGGCCGACCTTGAGGCCGAGATCCCACAGCAGGTAGAGCATCGTCTCGATCACCTGCTCGCACCACGGCGCGCGCTTGTTCGGCGTGATGAAGGCGACGTCGACGTCCGAATGCGGCGCCATTTCGGCGCGCCCGTAACCGCCGACCGCGAGGATCGCGAGCCGCTCGGCCTGGGTGCGATTGGGGACGGGATAGAGGTGCGCGGTGACGTGATCGTGGATCACCCGCAGCAGCTGATCCATCAGGAAGCTGAAGCCCGCGGTGACCTTGTGCCCGGCGGACGGCGTTTCCTCGAGCCGGCGGGCGAGTTCATTGCGCCCCTCGTCGAAGGCTATGCGTAACGCGCGGACGATTCCCGGGCGCGCCTCGGCCCCGCCCGCCTCGTGCAGCGCAGCGATCTCCTCGGCCAGCTGGCGCCGGTCGATGATCGCGCGCTGTCCGGGGACGCGCCTAGGGCTCACGGGGTGGGCTCATTCGGGGAGGCTCATTCGGGG
>JBBRUU010000236.1:0-2696 GCA_038247515.1 Sphingomonadales bacterium | reverse complement strand
GTCTGCGGCGCATTCTCGAAGCCGTGCTGAATGTCTTCCTGATACTTGAGGCTGCCGTCCGTGACGAAGCCTTCGAGCCGCTTGCGGATGGTCGGGAATTCGCTCGCCCAGTCGAGGACAATGAAGCCCGCCATCGTGCCGCGGCGGAAGACAAGGTTGAAGTAGTTCTCCGGCCCCGCGGGCAAGCTTCCCGTCTCGTAACGGCTGATACCGCCGCAGATCACGACGCGGGCATTGGTGGCGATACAGGCGAGCATGTCATTAAGAATCTTGCCGCCGACATTGTCGTAAATCACGTCAACGCCGCGCGGGCAATGTTCGCGGATCTGCTCCTTCACGCCATCCGACTTGTAGTCGATCGCCGCGTCATAGCCCGCCTCGCGCACCAGCCAGTCGCACTTGTCCCGGCCGCCCGCGATGCCGACGACGCGGCAGCCCGCGATTTTCGCCAGCTGGCCGACGATGCTTCCCGTCGCGCCCGCTGCGCCCGACACCAGCACGGTGTCGCCCGCCACCGGCTTGCCGACCTTGAACAGCCCGCAATAGGCGGTGAGCCCGGTCGTCCCCAGCACCGAGAGCACCGCGGTTGGCGGCAGATCGGTTTCAACCTTGGTCAGCTCCTTGCCATCGGTCACGAGATATTCGGTCCAGCCGGTGGTACCGAACAGCGTGTCTCCGACCGCATAGCGCCCGCCGTTCGAAGCCACGACTTCGGCGATGCCGCTGCCGCGCATCACATCGCCGATTGCCATCGGTGCGACGTAGTCGGCGATGTTCTCCATCCAGCCCTTCTGCGCCGGATCGAAGCCCAGATAGTGCATCTTCAGCAGCATTTCGCCGGGGCCCGGATCGGGCAGCTTGGTCGTGACGAGCTTGAAATCGTTCTCGATCTCGATCCCGCGGCCGCGCGGATGTCCGTTCAAGAGCCATTGGCGGGTGGTGGTGGGCATCGGGTTTCTCCCCAGAATTGGACTATGGTTTCCCTGCCCTATTGCGAGCGCAAGCCGCACCTCTCCACGGACAAAAGTGTCAGTCGAGTGCCCCGCCCCCTGTGGTAGTCTCGCCGGCAATTAGGGAGAAAAACGATGGGCGTTCAGACTCACAAGACCTTCTGCCGTTTCTGCCACGCCAGTTGCGCGATGGAAGTCGATGTCGAGGGCGGCAAGGTCATCGAGGTGCGCGGCGATCCCGACGATCCCGCTTACGGCGGCTACACCTGCATGAAGGGCCGCGAGCTGCCGGATTCGCACAATTCGGAAAACCGCCTGCATCACTCGCTGGTGCGGAACGCGGCCGGCGAATTCGTCTCAACCCCGATGGATCAGGCGCTCGCCCATATTGCGGGAGAGCTGCGCCGGATCATCGACACCCACGGACCGCACTCGGTCGCAGTGTTCATGGGATCGGGTGGATTTCAGAACAGCGCCGCGATGTCGGCCTCGGTGAGCTTTGCGCAAGCCGTGGGGAGCCGCAATTTCTACACCTCGGTGACGCTCGACCAGCCGGCCAAGGTCTTTACCACGCAGCGCTATGGGAAGTGGATGGCTGGGCCGAACACCTTCTCGGAAAGCGACGTTGCCATGTTCATCGGCAACAACCCGATCGTCTCGCATTATTCGCCCGTCGGCGGCGTGCCGCCCTTCAGTCCCTCGCGCCGCATCCGCGACCAGCAGGCCAACGGTCTCAAGCTGATCGTCGCCGACCCGCGTGAAAGCGACGTAGCGCGGCTGGCCGATATCCACCTCCCCGTGAAACCGGGCGAGGATCCGGCGATGCTGGCGGGGATGCTCAATGTGATCATCGCCGAGGGGCTGTATGACCGCAACTTCGTCGCCGCGCATGTCGATGGGTTCGACGAACTCGCCGAGGCAGTGAAGGCCTTTCCGCCCGAGGTTGCGGCCGAGCGGGCCGGGCTCGACAAGGACCAGCTGATCGATGCCGCGCGAATGTTTGCAAGCGGCACCAAGGGTTGCGCGGTCACCGGCACCGGCCCGGAAATGGCGGGCAATGGCACGCTCACAGAATATCTCGTGGTCTGCCTCAACACGATCTGCGCGCGCTTCAAGCAGGAAGGCGAGAAGGCGGCGATTCCGGGCGTGTTCAGCCCTTACCAGACCGCGCGCCGTGCGCAGGTGGGCCCACCCGTGCCGATGTTCGGCGCGGAAGGCATGCCCAAGTCGCGCTTCCGCGGGCTCGGTCATCTGGGCTGGGAGATGCCCTGCAATGTCCTTGCCGACGAGATTCTCACCCCCGGCGAAGGCCAGGTGCGCGCGCTGATCTCGGTTGGCGGTAACCCGGTCGTGGGATTCCCGGACCAGGCCAAGATGGTGCGCGCATTGGATGATCTCGAGCTGTTCGTGCAGATCGACCCGTGGATGAGCGCCAGCGCCAAGCGTGCCGACGTGGTGCTCGCGCCCTCGCAATGCCTCGAGCGGGAGGACATAACCAGCCTTTCGGAATGGTGGCACGAGGAGCCCTACGCCCGCTACACCGAAGCGGTGGTTGAGGCGCCGGGTGACGTGATCGACGAATACGAGATGTTCTGGACGCTCGCGCACCATCTCGGGATTCAGATCGTGCTGGGCGGCGGTCCGCTGCCAATGGACAGGAAGCCGACCAAGCAGGAGTTCCTCGATCTCGCGGTGACCGGCTGCCTCGTTCCGCCCAGCCAAGTGCGCGAGGATTGCCGCGCAAGT
>JBBRUU010000235.1:0-2699 GCA_038247515.1 Sphingomonadales bacterium | reverse complement strand
CGCCAAGGGCAAGCCCTTGGGGCGCAGGGTGCAGACCGGCTTCGACCCCGAAACCGGCGAGCAATTGTTCGAGGAAGAACAGCTCGATTATCAGCCGCTGCCGCAGATCGTGCTGATCGTCGATGAACTCGCCGACCTGATGGTTACCATTGGCAAGGAAATCGAAGTGCTGATCCAGCGCCTCAGCCAGAAGAGCCGCGCCGCAGGAATCCACCTGATCATGGCGACGCAGCGGCCTTCGGTCGATGTCATCACCGGCGTCATCAAAGCCAACTTGCCGACCCGCATCAGCTTCAAGGTGACGAGCCGGATCGACAGCCGGACGATCCTTGGCGAACAGGGCGCAGAACAGCTCTTGGGCAAGGGCGATATGCTCTACAAGCCCAACACCGGCGCGATGGTGCGCGTGCACGGGCCGTTCGTCAGCGACGAGGAAGTCGAGGCGGTGGCGGACTTCTGGCGCTCCCAAGGCGCGCCCGCCTATGTCGATGCCGTGACCGAGGAACCAGAGGAGGGCTTCGGCTTCGGCTTCGAGGACGATCTGACCGCGTCGGACAATCCCGAGGAACGCAAATATCGCCAGGCTTGTCAGGTGGTGATCGAAAATCAGAAAGCTTCCGGGAGCTGGCTCCAGCGCCAGATGGGCGTGGGCTACAACACCGCCGCCAAGTGGATCGAGCGGATGGAGGAAGACGGCCTCGTGGGCCCTGCAAACCACGTCGGCCGCCGCGAGATCTACCGCGATCGGGACGGGAATCCGCTTTAGTTTTGCAATCGTGCCGTCGTGCGATGCCGACCGCTACCGAAAGGCGGCCGCAAATAGAGATGCATTTCGGCAACGTCCCCAAACTGTAAACTCCCCGTAACACAGGGTTCATCGTGCCGTCGCAGTGCCGTCACCATCACCTGCCACCGGCAAGGCCTCTCCACCAACAGGGAAGCCCCAAGATGACCCGCACCCTCTCCCCCCGCATTTCGCTGATCGCGCTCACCGCGATGCTCGCCGCTACACCGCACGTGGCCTTTGCGCAGGACAGCGACCCCGCCGACACCGCCGATGACGACAGCTTCGGCAACCAGATCATCGTCACCGCGCAAAAGGTCGAACAGCGCGCCGTCGACGTGCCGATCACCATCACCGCCACCACCGGCAAGCGGATTCGCGAACTGGGCATCACCGATCTGGACGAGCTGTCCTATTACGTCCCGGGCCTGCTCATTCAGGAGCAGAGCGCCAACAACCCCGGCGTCGTGATCCGCGGCATCACCTCGGACTCTGGCTCGTCGCAGCAGGGCCCGCGCGTCACGCTTTATTACAACGGCGTCGACATCTCGCGCTCGCGCGGCAGCTATCAGGCGATCTACGATCTGGAACGCGTCGAGGTCATCAAAGGCCCGCAGGCGACCCTGTTCGGCACCGCCAGCGCAGTCGGTGCGATCAGCCTCGTCTCGGCCAAGCCCCGCGAAGGCTTCTCGGGCGAAGCCCGCGGCGGCTACGGCAATTTCAACCAGACGCTGCTGGGCGGCTTCGTCAATGTCGGCAACGACAAGCTCGCCGCGCGCATCGCGGGCGAATGGCGCATGCGTGACGGCTTTGTGCAGAACCTTAACCCCAACCAGCGCGAGGAGCTCTACGCGCAGGACCAGCTGGGCGTGCGCGCCTCGCTGCGCTGGACGCCGACCACCGACCTCACCGTCGACCTCGTCGGCACCTACGACCAGCAGCGCAATGGCGGAACGCCGTTCGTCTCGGGCACCTTCCCGGCCTTCCTCGGCGCGCCGGGCGGCGCGGCCAACGCTTTCCGTAACGTGAACCTCTCCGGCAACCCCGCCGGCGCAGCGGCGCTGGGCGACGATCAGCTCGGCCTCAACCGCGAGGTCTATGACATCGGCCTGACCCTTTCCCACCAGTTCGAGAACGACTGGTCGTTCACCACCGTCAACGGCTACCGGCAATTCGACAGCGCCGAGGTGTTCGACGCCGACGGTTCGGCCGCGCCGTTCCTCGAATTCGCCGAAATCGCCACAGGCTGGCAGGTCAGCCACGAAGGGCGCTTCGCTTACACCGGCACCAAGCTGCGCGGCAGCTTCGGCTGGAACGCGTTCATCGAAGACAGCCGCCAGAACGTGCCCTTCGCCACCGAAGAAGGCGTGTTCCTCACCTGCCTCGGCGGCCTGTTCGCCAACCCGCGCAGGCTCTGCGTGGCGCCGGACGGCAGCGTGCCTTCGCTGGGTGTCACCAACATCCCCTACACCTCGGTGTTCGAGAACCAAGGCCGCAACGAAGCCTATTCGCTGTTCGCCGACGCGACCTGGATCCCGACCGAAGCGGTTGAAGTCACCGCCGGGGTGCGCTGGCTCAACGAATACCGCCGCTCGGGCTTCTTCGCCCGCGTGCCCAACGCTGTGCTCAGCGGTGCGCCCCTGATCGGGGGGCAGATCGACACGAACGGCCAGACCTTCACCGCCAATGATCGCTTCAATGCGTGGTTGCCGCGCGTCAACGCATTGTACCGCATCAGCGATGACATGAACGTGTTTGCCACCATCTCCAAAGGCCGCCGTTCGCCGGTGGTGCAGGTCAATGCGCGGCGCAGCGCGGGCGTGGTCCTGCCCAACGTGCAGCCCATCGGGGAAGAAACCGTGTGGAACTACGAAGGCGGATTGAAGGTCGCCTCAGGCCGCGTCTCGGGTTCGCT
>JBBRUU010000234.1:0-2742 GCA_038247515.1 Sphingomonadales bacterium | reverse complement strand
GACAACTTTTCATGGGTATCATCGGTTCGACCCTCAAGCCGTTCACCGCAACCGCGTTTCAGGCGGGCAAGGATTTCTTCGACGACACCGACGCCGATCTTGCCGGCAAGTGGTCGGTGTTCTTCTTCTACCCGGCCGACTGGACTTTCGTCTGCCCGACCGAGCTCGAAGACATGGGCGAAAAGTATGCCGTGCTGCAGGGTATGGGCGTTGAAGTCTATGCCGTCAGCACCGACACGCATTTCAGCCACAAAGCGTGGGCCGATTTTTCGGACAAGATCAGCAAGCTGACCTTCCCGTTCCTGGGCGACCAGAACCACGTGCTTTCGAACAACTTCGGCGTGCTGCGTGAAGGCGCGGGCCTTGCCGACCGTGCGACCTTTGTGATCGATCCCGACGGCGTGATCCAGATCATGGAAATCACCTGCGAGGGCGTGGGCCGCAATGCCAACGAACTGACCCGCAAGATCAAGGCGGCGCAATATGTGCGTGCCAATCCCGGCCAGGTGTGCCCGGCGGCGTGGGAAGAAGGCGGCGACACGCTGGCTCCCTCGCTTGATCTGGTTGGCAAGATCTAAGCCCACAATACCGGCCTGCGCGGGGCCTCCCCCCTCCCCCCGCTTCGCGCAGGCCGCAATCCCGAGAGCCATTAAGAGCTCTCGGGTCGTAGCCGGGACCGGATGTGCCCGCCCCTCCCCCCCTTTCGGGGCAAGGCCGTCCGGTCCCGTGTTACCCGCTCACGGATCACTCATGTCGCGCGCGATCAACCGCGCCCGGAGGACACTCATGCTCGACGCCGCCATGCAGGCCCAGCTCACAACCTACCTCGCCAATTTGCGCGAAGGCGTGGAACTGGTCGCTTCGCTCGATGACAGCGAGAAGTCGCGCCAGACCCGCCAGTTGATCGAACAGATCGCGTCGCTGCACGACCTCGTCACGGCGCGTTTCGATGGCACTGATGGCCGCAAGCCCAGCTTCGTGATCCGCCGCGCGAGCGATGCGGAAAAGTGGGTGCGCTTTGCAGGGCTCCCGATGGGCCACGAATTCACGTCGCTGGTGCTGGCGCTGCTGTGGGCTGGCGGCCATCCGCCCAAGGTCGATGCCGACCTCATCGAGCAGGTGCGTGCGCTGGAAGGCGATTACAATTTCGAGATGTTCTTCTCGCTGAGCTGCCACAACTGCCCTGACGTGGTGCAGGCGCTGACGCTGATGGCATTCGAGAACCCGCGCATCACCGCGACCTTGATCGAGGGCGGCACCTTCCAGGCGGAAGTCGAGGCCCGCGACATTATGGCGGTGCCCGCGACGTTCCTGAACGGGACAAGCTTTTACAACGGCAAGATGGAGCTGGCCGAAATCCTCGCCAAACTAGACGTCAATGCCGGCGCCAAACAGGCCGAGAAACTGGCCGCCAAGGCGCCCTTCGAGGTACTTGTGGTCGGCGGCGGCCCGGCGGGCGCAGCGGCGGCGGTCTATACCGCGCGCAAGGGCTTCAGCACCGGCATCGCTGCCGAACGCTTCGGGGGGCAGCTGATGGACACGCTAGGGATCGAGAACCTCCCCGGCACAAGTTACACCGAAGGCCCCAAGCTCACCGACAGCCTCAAGAGCCAGGTCGGCGAATACGACGTCGACCTGATGGACTTGGCCCGCGCAGTGGAGATCAAGCCCGCCAAGGAACTCGGCGGCTATCATGAAGTGGTGATGGCCAACGGCGCGAGCCTGCGCGCCCGCTCGCTGGTCCTCTCGACCGGCGCGCGCTGGCGCAACCTTGGTGTTCCGGGCGAGGCGGAGTATCGCAACAAGGGCGTCGCCTACTGCCCGCACTGCGACGGCCCGCTGTTCAAGGGCAAGCGCATCGCGGTGATCGGCGGCGGCAATTCGGGCGTCGAAGCGGCGATCGATCTTGCCAAGATCGCTGGCCACGTGACGCTGGTCGAATTTGACACCAAGCTGCGCGCAGATGAAATCCTTCAGCGCAAGCTGCGCTCGATGGCCAATGTCGAGATCATCACCAATGGCCAGACCACCGAGGTGCTGGGTAACGGCACCCGCGTGAACGGCCTCGTCATCAAGGACCGCGCCAGCGGCGACGAACGGCGCATCACCCTCGAAGGCGTGTTCGTGCAGATCGGCCTCGTCCCCAATACCGAATGGCTGCACGACGTCGGCCTCGAACTCAGCAAGCATGGCGAGATCGTGATCGACCACCACGGCGCGACCAATATCCCGGGCATCTACGCCGCGGGCGATTGCACCACCGTGCCGCACAAGCAGATCGTGGTGGCAATGGGCGAAGGCGCGAAGGCGGGTCTGGGGGCGTTCGATTTTCTCATCCGGAATGAACCGGTCGAGGAAATCGCGCAGGCGGCTTAATTTGTTGGAGTGCGCTAGCCTCTGCGAGCGCGCTCCCTAGCTGCACCACTCAATTGAGGCGGCAACAACGCTGAATGCTTAGAATTCGATTGAAGACGGACAAGTCTAAGCGATGGGCAGGCCCAGGTCGATCGCTTTGGCTTTCAAGAACCCCTTACCTAACTCAGCCAAGAGACTGATGGTCCATCCGCCGACAGCCGTCGCGCCATCCTTAGTTTTTCGCCAGATTTCAGGGTCTCGGATGGTCTCGATAAATTCGTGGCCATCCCATGTGAGTTGATAACCCACAGTCTGAAGATAACTGGCGTCGACTACCTTTGAGAACTTTGTGCGCTTGATTATGTTTAGATATCCGGCCGATTCAAG
>JBBRUU010000233.1:0-2799 GCA_038247515.1 Sphingomonadales bacterium | reverse complement strand
CGGCCATGAACGAGCGTATCAGCCGCATGGCGGGCGCCGAAAAGTTCAACTGGCGCACCTCGCTCGTCGATCTGATGAAGATGGTCGGCGTCGATCCAAGCTTCGAAAACCGCAAGGAACTCGCAGACGAGCTGGGTCTTGAGGACTACACAGGAACCGCCGAGCAGAACATCGCGCTCCACCATGCGGTGCGCAACTTGCTCGCGGCCGAGGGCGGGCAGGTGCCCGGCAGTTTGCGCCACTGACCGTCCGCCTGCGGTGCAATTGACTCGGCGTCGGCGCCCCGGCACATCGGACGCCATGGATGAGAAAACCGCCGATTTCACCCGCCGTCAGACGCTGAAAACCCTGAGCGCCGGACTTGGCGGCGCGTCTGTCATCGCCCTGCTGCCCGCCTGCGCCGCCACCACACCTGCGCCCGCAAGCACAGGCCCAATCACACGCCCAATCACAGGCCCAATCACAGGGCTGGCGCCCGACGCGGCGCTCGACCGGATTGCCTACCGGATGCTCGCCCACGAGCCCGGCCGCGCGACCGGGCTCGGCGTCGACACCGGCGATTATTCCGCGTGGCGCTCGACCTTTGGCTCCGTGGGCGAACAGGGCCGGAGCGAATATGCCGCTACCTTGAAGCAGCTTATCGCCGAGGTGCGCGCCTATCCCAAGGATGGCATCACCGCCGATCAGCAGATCGGCTTCGAAGTGGTCGAGACCGCCTTTGCCAGCGCGCTCGAGGGCATGGCCCTGCCTTACGGCGACGTTGCGGTCGGCAGCTGGCGCAACGCGCCCTATGTCGTGATCCAGAACGTCGGCGGCTATATCGATATGCCGCGCTTCTTCGGCTCGACCCAGCCATTGAATGCCGCCGGGGACATCGCTCCCTACATGGACCGCCTCGCCGAGGTGCCCGCGATCCTCGATGCCGAACTGGCGCGCATCCGGGACGCGCGCGGCAAAGGCGTCGTGCCGCCCGCCTTCCTGCTCGACAAGGCGATCGCCCAGATGGAAGCGAGCATCACGGGCGCTGCCGAAAGCTATGCCGGGCCGCTGACGGCCGCCAGGGCAGGCGGCGCACAGGCCGCCGCTGCGCAGGCCGAGCGGATTGCTGCAAGCATGATCGTCCCCGCGCTCGAACGCCAGCTCGCAGAACTCAAGACCGAGCGGGCCACTGCCACAGATGCGGCAGGCGTGTGGTCGCAGCCGCGCGGCGACGAGTATTACAGCTGGGCGATCCGCGCCTCGACCACCACGAAATTGACCCCCGACGAGATTCACCTTCAGGGCCGCGAGGAGCTGAACGAACTCCACGGCCGGATGGACCCGATCCTCAGGGAAATCGGCTATACCAAGGGCAGCGTCGGCGAGCGGATGCGCGGCCTTGCGCAAGACCCGCGCTACAAGTTTGCAGACGGCGATCCGGGCCGGGCGGAGATCTTCGCCTTCATCAACGAGCGGCTGGCGTGGATAAAATCGCAGATGCCGCGCGCCTTTGGCAAGCTGGTCGATCCCAATATGGAAGTGCGGCGCCTGCCGCTCGCCGAGGAACCCGGAGCGCCGGGCGCCTATGGCGGCGCGGGCAGCAAAGACGGCTCGATCCCGGGGCGGATGTGGATCAACCTCAGAACCACCGACCTCCACCGCAAGTACGACCTTGGCGACCTCACTTTCCACGAGGCGATCCCCGGTCACGTGTGGGAGGGCGAGTTCTCGAACCGCTTACCGCTGATCCGCTCAATCCTGGCCTTCAACGCCTTTTCTGAAGGCTGGGCGCTTTACGGCGAGCAGCTCGCCGACGAGCTGGGCGCCTATGATGACTTCAAGGTCGGGCGGCTCGGCTACCTGCAAAGCCTCGCCTTCCGCGCGTGCCGGCTGGTGGTCGACACCGGGCTGCACTCGAAGCGCTGGACGCGCGAGCAGGGCCGCCAATTCTTCGTCGAGGAAAACGGATCGAAGGTCGAAGAAGTGGCCTCCGAAGTCGATCGTTATTGCAGCTGGCCGGGTCAGGCCTGCGGCTACAAGATCGGCCATTCCGAAATCGTCCGCCAGCGTGCCCGCGCGCAACAAGCGCTGGGCAACGCCTACGACCTCAAGGCCTTCAACACCGCCGTGGTGCTGGGCGGCAATGCGCCGCTTTCGGTCATGGCCAACACGGTCAGCCGTTACATCGCAGCTGCCAGGGGATAGGATTTCCCCGCCTCCGGGCACAGGCAAGCGGTGAATTGCAATACCCCTGCTCTGGCCCCCTGCCCTGGCCCCCTGCCCTGGCCCCCTGCCCTGGCCCCGCGTTGCAATTTTCGCGCAGCAGGAGGGCGGCATGAAAAACTCCGGGACAAGACCTTGAAACCATGCGCCGGGTGCCGCTTTTGCCCGAGCACGCCGGCGCCAGCTGCGCGATCGGGGGAGGGCAAAATTCTACCCTGCCGGGACGATCGTGATGGATATTGGCGAGCCGATGAACCGGTTGATATACGTCGTTGATGGCGAGATCGCGGTGGCCGATCCCTACACCGGTGAACGGACGCTGCCCGCCGCGCCCGGACAACGAATGCTGTCCTCCACGCTCGGACCGGCGCAGTTCCTCGGCAAAATCGGGTTTCTCGGCAACGCCGCCAACATCGTGCAGATGCGCGCGGCGGGATGACCTTACCCCCCTTTTCGTCGCCCCGGGCTTGACCCGGGGCGCGGCTTGCTGCTGTTTACAGGCGCGGAAAACGGGGACGCGCCATGCCGAACAAGCTTTATTTCGGGGACAATCTTCACGTCCTGCGCGAACATATCGCCGATGGATGCGTCGATCTG
>JBBRUU010000232.1:0-2822 GCA_038247515.1 Sphingomonadales bacterium | reverse complement strand
GTTATCCCCATTCTGGTGGCACAGGCAGTTTGGCCCGACATGCCGGAGGTTGGCGGAATGGCCGCAGTCGGAGCCGTGGCAGGCCATTGCTTCACCCCGTGGCTCGCCTTCAAAGGCGGCAAGGGCTTTGCCAGCGCCGCTGGTGCGCTGCTCGCGCTGGCGTGGCCAGCGATGCTCGCCTGCGCCGCGATATGGGCGATAACGCTCTACGCCAACCGCATTTCCTCGGTCGCCTCGATGGTGACGGTGGTCGCTGCGCCGCTCGTCGCATGGGCGCTGGGCTATCCCGAGGTTATCGCACCGCTGCTCGCCATCGCCGCGATCGTCGTCGTCCAGCACCGCGCCAATATAGGGCGGCTGATGCGGGGGGATGAGCCACGCGTCGGTTCCTCTTTAAGCAAGCCGTGATGCGAAACCCCATCTGATGGAGTACGCGGGGTCGCAGCCGGTGCTCAGCCAACACGAAGCCTTCGCGCGGATCCGCTTGCTGCGCTCGCCGAACATCGGCCCGGTGAGCTACCGCCAGCTCATCGCGCGGTTCGGCAACGCGGGCGCCGCCCTGGACGCGCTGCCCGATCTCGCCAGCCGGGGGCGGGGGCCGTACCGCCCCGCAAATGCCGACAGCATCGAGCGCGAAGTCGCTGCCCTGCGCAAAGCCGGGGCACGCTATCTGTTCCACGACCAGCCCGATTACCCCGCGCTCCTCGCCGAACTCGATAGCGCCCCGCCCATTCTTACCTGCCGGGGCAGGCTGGCGCTGGCCGCCGAGCCCTGCGTGGCGGTGGTCGGCGCCCGCAACGCCAGCGCGGCCGCCGTCAAACTGGCGCGCGACTTTGCCGGAGCGCTTGCAGAAGCGGGTTTCACCATCGTCTCCGGCCTGGCGAGGGGCATCGACGGCGCGGCGCACGAAGGCGCTTTCCCGCAGACCATCGGCGTGATCGCCAGCGGCATCGACATCGCCTACCCGCCGCAGCACACCGCGCTGCAGGAGCGCATTGCGACCGAAGGCCTGCTGGTGGCCGAACAGCCCCCCGGCACCGAGCCGCGCGGGCGGCACTTCCCGTCGCGCAACCGCATTATCGCAGGCCTCGCGTCGGGCACGCTGGTGATCGAGGCCGCGCCGCAATCGGGCAGCCTGATCACCGCGCGGCTGGCGGGCGAGGCGGGGCGCGAGGTGATGGCGATCCCCGGCTCCCCGCTCGATGCCCGCGCGCTCGGCTGCAACCAGCTGATCCGCGAAGGCGCGGTGCTGGTGCAGACGCCCGAGGAGGTGGTGGAACTGCTGCAAAGCTTCACCGGCGCGCCGCGATCGCAGTTCCGGGTGAGCGACGGCGCCGCGGATTTCGACTACACCGAACTCGCCAAGCTCGACTGGGGCGAGGCGCGGGCCGACCTCAGCGGCGATATCGCCAGCCTGCTCACCAATGCGCCGGTGGGCATCGACGAGCTGATCCGCCAGTCCGGCGCCAGCGCGGCCGAGGTCCACATGGCGCTGCTCGAACTGGAACTGGCAGGCGAGTTGGTGCGCGAGGCTGATGGATGCGTGCGGCGGGTGATGTAAGGCCACCTCCGTCACCCCGGACTTGATCCGGGGCGGCGCTGACCTTCAGGAGGGGGATATGAACAAGGCGGAGCATGGCGGCTGGATCTACATCCTGGCGCGGCGCTATCGCGGTGAACGCTACATCGGCATCACCGCCGATCTGGCCGCGTGAATGACGCAGCACCGTGCGGGCGAAGGATCGCAATAGGCTGCCAAGCGGGGCATCGCGCAGGCCGTATGGGCGGAATTCATCGAACCTGTCTAGACTGCCATTGCCCACGAAAAGCGGCTGAAGCGCTGGCGGCGCGAATGGAAGTTTGCGCAGATCAAAAACCAATCCCGACTGGTGCGATCTGTTCGACGATCTGACAGGGGCATGAAGAGAGCACTGCCGCAGATCAAGTCCGGGGTGACGCTGAAGGGAAAACCCTTGACGCTTCGGCCCGCGTCCCGCCACCCTCGCGCGTACGTACACGTAAGGACACCGCTCCCCACTTATGCAACTTGTTATCGTTGAATCCCCCGCCAAAGCGAAAACCATCGAGAAGTATCTCGGCAAGGACTTCAAGGTTCTCGCATCCTACGGCCATGTCCGCGATCTGCCGCCCAAGGATGGCAGCGTCGATCCCGACGCCGATTTTGCGATGGAGTGGGAGCTCTACCGCGACAAGCAGAGCCGCTTCAAGGAAATCGCCGATGCGGCCAAGGGGGCAACCCGGCTGGTGCTCGCCACCGACCCTGACCGCGAGGGCGAGGCGATCAGCTGGCACGTGCTGGAGCTGCTGAAGAAGCGCAAGAGCGTGCCCGCGCTGGTCGACCGTGTCACCTTCAACGCGATCACCAAGACCGCGGTGCTGGACGCAATGGCCAAGCCCCGCGAGCTCGATCAGCCGCTGATCGATGCCTATCTGGCGCGCCGCGCGCTCGATTACCTGTTCGGCTTTACGCTTTCGCCGGTGCTGTGGCGCAAGCTTCCCGGTGCCAAGAGCGCGGGCCGCGTGCAGTCGGTGGCGCTGCGCCTGATCGTTCAGCGCGAGCGCGCGATTGAGGCTTTCCGGGCTGATGAATACTGGAGCGTCGTCGCGCGGATGCGCCATGACGGTGCAGAGTTCGATGCGCGGCTAGTGAGGTTTAGGGGCGATAAGCTGGAGAAGCTCAGCCTAGGCCACGAGGGTATCGCGTTGGAAGCCAAGGCTGCGGTCGAGGCGGGCCGCTTCATCGTCGAGAGTGTTGAGACCAAGCCGCTGAAGCGCAACCCCGCGCCGCCGTTCACCACTTC
>JBBRUU010000231.1:0-2861 GCA_038247515.1 Sphingomonadales bacterium | reverse complement strand
GCCATCGCCTGCGCGTCAGGCTCTACGATGACCGGCTCGATCTGTTCATCGGCGGCACGCCGTTGATGACCCTGCCGCGCGGGCGCGCCGATGCCAAAGGCAAGCATGGCCATGTCGTCGATTATCGACATGTGATCCATGCGCTCAGGCGCAAACCGATGGCGCTGCTGGGCCTTGTCTACCGCGACCAGCTCTTTCCACGCGACGCCTATCGACGGACCTTCGACCGGTTGCTCGAACGCATGCCCGAGCGGCCGGCGTGCAGACTGATGGTCGATCTGCTGGCGCTGGCTCATGATCGCGGTTGCGAAGCCGATCTCGCCGCCGTCCTCACGGTCGACCTCGATGCAGGCACGCTGCCCGACATGGCAATCCTGCGGGAGCGCTTCGCTCCCGATCCGGCGGCATTGCCCCACGTCGTCGTCCATCTCACGCCACTGGTCGCCTATGAGGCGCTTCTCGATGGCGGCATGGGAGAAGCGGCATGACGAAGGATATCGACGACGCCCGCCTCGCCATCATCCTCAACGACCTGCGCCTGCCCGCGATCAAGCATGGCTGGCCGATCTTCGCCGAGAGGGCCGACAAGGAAGGCTGGCCAGCCGCCAGGTTCCTCGCCACGCTTGCCGAGCACGAGATCGCCGAACGCGATCGCCGCCGCGTCGAGCGCCATCTCGCCGAGGCCAGGCTGCTGCCAGGCAAAACCCTCGACAGCTTCGACTTCGAAGTACTGCCGATGATCTCCAAGGCGCACGTCATGGCGATATGTGCCGGTGACAGCTGGCTCGACAAGGGCGCCAACCTCATCCTCCTCGGCGGGCCCGGCGGCGGAAAATCACATCTCGCCTCCGCCATTGGCCTAGCCCTGATCGAAAACGGCTGGCGGGTCATGTTCAGCCGCACCTCCGATCTCGTCCAGAAACTCCAGGTCGCGCGGCGCGAACTCGCCCTCGAGGCTGCCATCGCCAGGCTCGACAAATACCACCTGCTGATCCTCGACGACCTCGCCTACGTCACCAAGGATCAGGCCGAAACCTCAGTGCTGTTCGAGCTCATCAGCGCCCGCTACGAGCGTCGCTCGACGCTGATCACCGCCAATCAGCCCTTCGGAGAATGGGGAAAGATCTTCCCCGACCCAGCCATGACGCTCGCAGCCGTCGACCGCCTCGTTCATCACGCCACAATCTTCGAAATGAACGTCGACAGCTACAGACGCCGAGCCGCCATCGACCGAAAACAGCAGGGCGCGGGAAGACCGCCCAGCTTCGCGACAATCAAAAACCTCGCAGCGCTGTCGCGCCGCGACAATCAGCCGGAAACATAGCCCTTGCCAGCGACAATCGCGCCCGGCATCGTGGACCCGTCGCGATCCAGAATCTCATCCAGATTGTCGCGCTCCCCATCCAGATCGTCGCGCGATAGGCGGCGTAAAAGTCGGCCACTGGATAGGCTGATCCCTTTTGGGGTTGGCGGGGATGTTCGCGGTGGAGGTGTACGCGGCGGTTCGGGATTTCGTTTTCAATCAGGGCAAGAGCCGTCGCGAGGCGGCGCGTGTTTTTGGTCTGAGCCGCGAGACGATCGCGAAGATGTGCCGGTTCTCGCTGCCGCCGGGGTATACGCGAACGAAGCCTGCCGAGAAGCCGAAGCTCGGCCCGCTGCTGCCAGTGATCGACGCGATCCTGGAGGCTGACCGGAGCGCGCCGGTGAAGCAGCGCCATACGGCCAAGCGGATCTTCGAGCGCCTTCGTGACGAGCACGGCTTTGCCGGCGGCTATACGGTGGTGAAGGATTATGTGCGGATCGGCCGGGCGCGTGGGCGCGAGACTTTCGTGCCGCTGGCGCATCCTCCGGGCCACGCCCAGGTCGATTTCGGCGAGGCGATCGCGGTGATCGGCGGGGTCCGGCAGAAGATCCATTTCTTTTGCATGGACCTGCCGCAGTCCGATGCCTGCTTCGTGAAGGCCTATCCCCGCGAGACGACGGAAGCGTTCCTGGACGGGCACGTTTCGGCGTTTTGCTTCTTCGATGGGGTGCCGCTGTCGATCCTGTACGACAACACGCGCATCGCGGTGGCGAAGATCTGCGGCGACGGCAAGCGCGAGCGAACTCGCGCCTTCACCGAACTGGTCAGCCATTACCTGTTCCGGGACCGCTTCGGCCGTCCCGGCAAGGGCAACGACAAGGGCAAGGTCGAGGGGCTGGTGAAGTACGCCCGCTCGAACTTCATGACGCCGATCCCGGTGGCGGCGAGCTTCGAGGCGCTGAACGCCAGACTGGCCGAGCAATGCCGCGTCCGGCAGGGCGAACGCGCCGGACGGCATGCCGGGACGATCGGGGAACGGCTTGTCGCCGATCTGGCGGGGTTGCGCGACCTGCCGGCCGTGCCGCTGGAACCGTGCGAGAAGCGCAGCGGCCGGGTCTCATCGACCGCATTGGTCCGCTACCGCTCCAACGATTACTCGGTGCCGACCGCTTATGGCTTCCAGGACGTCATGGTGAAGGGCTTCGTCGACGCGGTCGTGATCCTGTGCCGCGGGGCCGAGATTGCCCGTCATCCTCGCTGCTACGGCGAAGGCGTGTTCGTCTCCAACCCGCTGCATTATCTCGCTCTGATCGAGACCAAGCCCAATGCACTCGACCAGGCGGCGGCGCTGCAAGACTGGGCGCTGCCCGAGGTCTTCCAGCATCTGCGCCATCTGCTGGAGGCGCGGATGGGCAACCGCGGCAAGCGCGAGTTCATCCAGGTGCTGCGGCTGCTGGAGGCGTTGCCGCTTGAGGTCGTGACCTTCGCCGTGACCGAGGCGATCACGCTCGGCGCCATCGGCTTCGACGCGGTCAAGCTGATCGCGCTGGCGCGGATC
>JBBRUU010000230.1:0-2951 GCA_038247515.1 Sphingomonadales bacterium | reverse complement strand
TCTTCTTGGCCTTCAGCGAAGGTTCGCCTGCGAAGAACATCCGGCTGGTGTCGCCGTGCCAGCCATCGACCAGCGGGGTCACGTCGATGTTGAGGATGTCGCCATCCTTCAACGCCTTATCGCCCGGAATGCCGTGGCAGATTACGTGGTTGATCGAGATGCAGGACGAGTGCGCGTAGCCGCGATAGCCGAGCGTTGCAGGGACCGCGCCGGCATCCAGCATCATGCCCCGGATCGCATCGTCGATCGCGCCGGTGGTCACGCCGGGCTTCACCATATCGGCGCAGGCGTCGAGGATTTCGGCGGCGAGCTTTCCGGCTTTCCTCATGCCCGCAAACCCGGCCGGTCCGTGGAGCTTGATCGTGCCATCGCGGTGGATAGTATCGGTGTCGTCGACAAGTTGGTAATCGTGCATGGGGGCTACATAGCGAGCCTGGGCGCAAATTGCTACTTGGCGAGCGCGTAAGCCGCCTTGGTCGCAGCCATCCCGATGTCGCGGGCGATCTTCCCGGGCGAGGAACAGGCCGCCAGCAGCACGCAGAGCGTGAAGATTCAGACACAAGCCAGACGCGTGTCAAGCGCGGCCTAGAGGCGCGCCAGAACGCTCTAGACCCCCTCTAGACCCCCTCCAGACCCCCTCCAGACCCCTCTTAGGGCGCCGTTTTTGCGCTATTTTTGCGATGTTTCACGTGAAACATTGGTCTTGCCTGCCAACCTTTCCGAATCCACAGGTGACTTCGCGGCGGCTGCGATTATGGAACAGGCATGAGCCAAGCCAAAGCATTGATCCGCCCCGACCGCGGCGAGGACGCCGTTGCCATCCATCTGGTGAACAAGGACGGCTTTGAAGCCTTCGCCAAGGGGCTGACGGCAGGCCAGCGCGCGGCGCTGGTAGCGCAGAAATTCGAGGGCGGCGGGTACCAGTTCGCTATCGTTCCTCAAGGCGATTCTTTCTTTGTTGTCAGCGGGGTAGCGAACCCGGAAAGCCTTTCGTCCTGGTGCCTTGCCAAGCTCGCCGAGGAGCTGCCCGAAGGCACCTATCGCCTCGCTGCGGGAGACCCCGGCCCTGCAATGTTCGGCTGGGTCACCGGGCAATACCGCTTCACCCGCTACAAGAGCGAGGACAAGAGCCAGGGCCCGCGGATTCTGCTCACCGGGCAGGTCGGGCAGATTGGCGGCTATGTGGCTGAAGCACAAGCGGAATGTCTCATCCGCGACCTCGTCAATGCGCCGCCGGAGGACATGGGGCCAGCCGCTCTGGAAGCCGAATGCGAGAAGCTCGCCAAGGCGCACAAGGCGGAGCTCACCGTGGTGCGGGGTGATAGCCTTGAGCAGGATTATCCGATGATCCACGCCGTTGGGCGTGCCGCCGCGCGACACCATGCCCCGCGGCTGATGCATTTGACCTGGGGCAATCCAACGCATCCGGTGCTGGCGGTGGTCGGCAAGGGCGTAACCTTCGACAGCGGCGGCCTGAACATCAAGCCGGGCGCCGGTATGCGGCTGATGAAGAAGGACATGGGCGGGGCGGCCCACGCGCTGGCGCTGGCGGGGCTGATAATGGGCGGCAAGCTGAAAGTGCGTCTCCACCTCCTCATCCCCGCAGCCGAGAACGCCATTTCGGGCGGCGCGTTCCGCCCTGGCGATATCCTCAAAAGTCGTCAGGGCATCACGGTCGAGATCGACAACACCGATGCCGAAGGGCGCCTGATCCTCGCCGACGCGCTCACCCGCGCGAGCGAGGAAGCGCCTGATCTGATTGTCGATTTCGCGACGCTCACGGGCGCTGCGCGGGTCGCGCTTGGCCCCGACCTCCCCGCCCTGATGGCGCGCAGGGACGAGACCGCCGACGCCTTTCTCGCCGCTGGCAAGGCCCACGACGATGCAGCCTGGCGCCTGCCCTTGCCCGAAGCCTACCGCGAATATCTTGCCTCCGATGTCGCTGATATGGCGAACTCCGCTGCCAATCCTTTCGCCGGGGCAAGCGTCGCCGGGCTGTTCCTTGATCGCTTTGTCGGGGCCAAAAAGGACGGAACACCCATCGACTGGGTGCATTTCGACACCTTCTCCTGGAACCCCTCTCCCAAACCCGGCCGCACGCGCGGTGGGAGGGGGCTCGGCCTCAGGGCATCATGGCACGCGATCCGCGCCCGCTTTGCTGGATGAGCGGGGCGACTGACCTTGCCCCGCGCCCCGCTTGCCGCTAACGGGCCTGCCACGCCGCACGCTGGGGAAAGCGCGCGGGCGCTAGCACAGAAGGCAAACGGACGCAGATGAGCGGCGAGGCGCGCGACGGAACGGAATACGCAGTGCCGACAGGCGTGCTGGGTCTGAAGGGTCCGGTCGAGAAGCCTGCGCCCGGCACCCTGCCGCTGCGCGGTGACCTGGCCCATATCGCGCTCGCCGGAATCCACCTCGCCGCGCACTACGTAATCCCCCATGTCCACACTGTCGGCGAAGCGGGCGCAGGACTGCGGGTCAACCCGCGCGGCGATGCCGAAGTCTTCACCACGCTGGCCGCCGGAAGCCGTTTCGAACTGCTCGACGTGGCAGGCGAATGGGTGTGGGGTTGCCCCGGTCCGCAAGGCCCCTCCGGCTGGTGCCAGGCGAGCGCACTCGCACCTGCGAGCGCGTAGCACGGTGGCGATCCGCCTGTTCATCGACGGTGCGGCGGGCACAACCGGCCTTGAGATCCGCGAGCGACTGCAAGGCCGCGCCGAATTTGAATTGCTGGTGCTGGACGATGCCGAGCGCAAGAGCGATGCCGCCCGCCGCGACGCGCTCCACGCCGCCGATGTCGCGATTTTGTGCTTGCCGGACGAGGCCGCCAAAGAGGCGGTGATGCTTGCTCAAGGATCGGGCACCCGCATCATCGACGCCTCCTCCGCGCACCGTGTCGCGGACGGCTGGACCTATGGGTTTCCCGAGCTGATCGGGCGCGAAGCAATCGC
>JBBRUU010000229.1:0-2954 GCA_038247515.1 Sphingomonadales bacterium | reverse complement strand
GTCGTCGGTGTTGGGTTTGAACGTCAGGCCGAGCAGCGCCGCTTTCTTGCCGCGCGCTGCGTCCACACCGCCCAAGGCATCGACCACCTTGCGGCCCATCGCGCGCTTGCGGCTCTCATTGACCTTGACCACCGCTTCCACGATCCGCGTCGGGCTGTCGTAATCCTCGGCGGTCTTGAGCAGCGCGAGCGTGTCCTTGGGGAAGCACGATCCGCCGTAGCCGGGGCCTGCGTGCAGGAACTTGGAACCGATGCGGTTGTCCATCCCGATTCCGCGGCTGACATCCTGCACGTTGGCGCCGACCTTCTCGCACAGGTCGGCCATCTCGTTGATGAAGGTGATCTTGGTCGCAAGGAATGCGTTGGCGGCGTATTTGATCAGCTCGCTGGTGCGGCGCGACACAAACAGCAGCGGCGATTCGTTGAGGAACAGCGGGCGATAGACCTGCCGCATCACCTCGCGGCCAAACTCGTCCTCGGCGCCGATAACGATGCGGTCGGGGCGCTTGAAATCGCCGATCGCCGCGCCTTCGCGCAGGAATTCGGGGTTGGAAACGACCGCGAACCTATGCGCCGTGCCGGTTTCGCGGATGATCCGCTCGACCTCGTCGCCGGTACCGACGGGGACGGTCGACTTGGTCACCACCACCGCGTCACCCGCCAGCTTCTCGCCGACTTCGCGGGCAACCTCGTAAACGAAGGTGAGGTCGGCATGGCCGTCGCCCCGGCGGCTGGGGGTGCCGACCGCGATGAAGATCGCATCGGCCCCGGCGATGCCTTCGCCAAGCTCGGTGGTGAAGCTGAGGCGTTTGGACCGGACGTTGCTTTCGACCAGCGCCTCAAGGCCGGGCTCGTAAATCGGCATGATCCCGGCGTGGAGCCGGTCGATCTTGCTCTGGTCCTTGTCGATGCACACCACTTCGTGCCCGAAATCGGCGAAACACGCGCCCGATACCAGCCCGACATAGCCCGAACCCACCATCGCAATCTTCATACTCAAGCCCCTGCGCGAAAAGCGGCGCCCGGGGGCGCCCGTCTGGCGTCAGTCAGGCCGATCGCCGTGGAACATTGCGACCGTCCCGTCCTCGGCGGCGCGCGCCTGGAGGATGCGGCGCTGGTCGCCCTCGAGTACGAGCGCGGTCAGCACACCGGAGCGGAATGCGCCTGTGTCTATACCGATGCGGTTGCCGCAGTCCATGACATGATCGAAGATGGTGTGGCCGTGCACGACCACCTTCTCGAGCGGGCCGTCATGGTCGAGGAAGCCGCCCCGGATCCACAGCAAGTCGCTGCGTTTCTGCTCGGCGAGCGGGCGCGCCGGATCGATCCCGGCATGGACGAAGACATAGTCGCCCGCGTGGATCATCGTCTCGAACCCGGCGACATAGTCGCGCGTGGATTGCGGGATGATCGCGCAGTAACGCTCGTAGATTTCTTCGAGTGTGAGGTTGGAAAGATCGTGCGAGGTGAGGCCGAAGCTCAGCACCGTCTCGTACCCGCCATGCTTCAGGAAGTGGCGCAGCGCCTCGGGCTTGGTGAAGGCATGGAGGAACATGTCCTCGTGATTGCCGGCCAGCACGCGGACATTGCGGCTTTGCTGCCACAGGTAAGTGCGCGCGATCACCCCGGCGCTGTCCGGCCCGCGGTCGACAAGGTCGCCGAGCAGCACGATGCGGTGGTCAAAATCCGGAGCGCCAGCAATCTCCGCCTCGATTCCCGCGATCATCGTTCCGAACAGGTCGAGCCGCCCGTGGATATCGCCGATCGCGTAATAGCGCGTGCCGCCGGGCACCGATGGGAGCTTGGCCGGTGGGGGGGAGCGGAAAACATCGCGCAGTCGCTGCAGCATGACCATTAAGGTGATCCGGTTGGGCGACCCTCGGCTGAGGGCCCCCTGGCGAGAGGAAACGTGCCGCCCCCCGGCAGGGAGCGGCGCTTAATTGGCTGGACGCCGACGTGCAACCGACCCTGGGTCCGGCGCGACCAACGGTGCGAAATTGTCGCCAAGCCGTAGACGGGCACGGCTTAATCCAAGCTGAAGCTCACCGTCGTGACGACCCGCACCTTCTTGTAAGGGCTATCGGCCATGCCCCAGCCGCCGCCCGAATCCCCGTCGCGCGCGGTGACCTCGAAATAGCCCTGCGTCGCGTCGCGGATCTTGCCGACGCCGGAATCGGAGTCCTTGGCGAACTGCTGGGCGGAAGCGCGCGCGTCCTTGGTCGCCTCGGCCACCATGGCAGGCTTGATGTCGTTCAATTTGGTGAAGGTGTAGGCCATCCCCGAACCTTCCTCGAGGAACACCCCCCGGCTGACCAGATCGAACTGGCGGGCGACGGCCTTTTGCGCGCGCACGATGTCATTGGTGCGCAGCGCGAGCCGCTGGCGCACGGTGTAGGAGGTCACGCCGTTCTGGTCGGTCATGCTCGATACGTTGGCCCCGGTCGGCTGGAGCGCATCGGCGGGGAAGCCCAATTCCTTGAAGAAGCCCTCGATCGTCGCGGTGTCTGCACGCACCTTTGCCTGCGCCTCGGCGATGCTGGTCGAGGTGGTGGAATAGGAGATCGTCCAGGTGCCCAGATCGGCGGTGACGTCGCGCTCGGCCAGCCCGCGCACGGTGACCGCACGCTCGGCATCCTTGGCGCGAAGGAGCCCGTTGCCGAGCAGATATCCGCCCGCCATCAACCCGGCCGAGAGGATCGCCGCGGTGCCGAACCAGCGCAGGTTGGCCGGCTCGCGCAGGGCACTGCTCGTCGTATTCGCCGGTTGCACTTCGTCACTGCTCATCGCATGGTCACCCCTGCTGGATTGTTACGACGAGTTGTGCATCATTGTCGATGAATGGAGTTTGAATGAAGTATCTCCACAGCATGATCCGCGTGACCGATCCCGACGCGACGGTCGCGTTCTTCAAGCTCGTCGGGCTTGAGGAGGTGCGCCGCTTCGACAGCGAGGCCG
>JBBRUU010000228.1:0-2989 GCA_038247515.1 Sphingomonadales bacterium | reverse complement strand
GATTTCCAGTGCCGGCTCGATACGCTGGGACACGTGCGCAAGGCGGGGATCAATGTGTGCTCCGGCGGGATCGTCGGCATGGGGGAGACGCGCGAGGATCGGGTGGGGTTCATCCACACGCTCGCCACCCTGCCGCAGCATCCCGAAAGCGTGCCGGTCAATGCGCTGGTGCCGGTGAAGGGGACGGTGCTGGGCAATATGCTGGCCGATACTCCCTTGGCGAAAATCGACGATATCGAGTTCGTCCGCACCGTCGCGGTCGCGCGGATCACCATGCCGCGTTCGATGGTGCGGTTGTCGGCAGGGCGCGAATCGATGAGCGAGGCGGCGCAGGCGCTGTGCTTCCTTGCGGGCGCAAATTCGATCTTCACCGGCGACAAACTGCTGACTGCGCCCAATGCGGGCGACGACAGCGACGGCGCGCTGTTTGCCAAGCTGGGCCTGACGCCGCTGAAGGGCGAAGAGCCCGCCCGGGCATGCAAGGCGATGGTGGCAGCGGAGTGATTGCGCTGTTCGCCGCGGCGGCGCTGGCGGCGGTCCCCGTTCCCGAGCCGCAGCCGCTTGTCATTGGCGAGACAGTGACGCTCGAGGTTCTTGGGGCCGAGCGACAGGTCAACATCGTCCTGCCCCCAGATTACGCCGCCGAGCCAGAGCGGCGCTGGCCGGTGATCTACCAGCTCGACGGGGCGATGAAGCAGGACCTGATGATGGGCGCTGGCCTGATGCGCTGGAACGCGCTGTGGGGGCGCAGTCAGGACGCGATCGTGGTCGGGATCGAGACGCGGGACCGTCAGCGCGAACTGCTCCCCACCACCGCCGACGCCGCCGAGCGCGCGAAGTATCCCACCGCGGGCGAAAGCGCTGCCTTCCGCCACTGGATCGCGCAAGTTGTGAAGCCGATGGTCGAGGCGCGCTATCGCCATGATGGCACGGCGTTTCTGGTCGGCGAAAGCGCGGCGGGGCATTTCGTGGTCGAAACTTGGGAACAGACGCCAAGCCTGTTCACTGGCTACGCCGCGATCTCGCCAAGCTTGCAGTGGGACTTCGAGGCGCTGAGCCGCCGGGCCTTGGGCGCGGGCACCCGCCCGCCGCTCTACCTCAGCCTTGTCGACGAGGGCGGGGCGACAGAGACGGGGATGCTGCGGTTGCTGGATGCATTTTCGCCGACGCAGCCCTACTGCTTTTCCGACCGCCGCACCGGGTTACACCACGCGACAAGCCTCCACGGGCTGCTCCCCGAGGCGCTCCAATACCTGGTGCCCACCAAGGCGGACTGGCTTGAGGAATACCGCATGACCCTGCGCTGCGAGCGGCGGGGAGGGGCGGCGGGGGGATGAGCATCGGCTTTTCGGTCGGCAGCCTGCTTCCCAAGGCCCGCGGCGGCGGGCAGCTACGCATGGGGCTGGTTAAGCTGGAGGAGCGCGAGTGGCTCGATCCGCAGCCCGATATCGCTGCGCGCGCGCAAGGCTTCGCAAACTGGCCGCAAGGCGTGCAGCTGACCCCGGAAGTGGACGCTGCGGGGCGAGAACTGGCCGCGATGCTGGGTGCGCAAGGCGCGCTTGCTGAAGCCGCGCTCGCGACGCACGAAGACCTGTGCCTGCTGACCAAACGCGAGGATGAGGAGGTGTATCGCCTAATCGGCGCAGCGGTCGCATGGCCCTCCGACTGGCACCCGGCGCAGAAGATCGGCCTGCCCCTGCGCGCGCTCCATGCCCCGATCCAAGGCTACGAGGAGCAACTCGCCACCGGGGTCGACCGCTTCATGGAGACGCTTCGGCCCGGCCCGATCTATGGGCGGTGCAACTGGTTCATGGCGGCCACGGGCGAACGCCGCTGGCTTCCCGGCCGCCCGCCGCAGGAAGCCTTCGCCCATGTCACCCCTGAAAACGCCGGCGAGACACTGTTCGTGCGTTCCGAACGCCAGACGCTGCGCCGCCTGCCGCAGACGGGCGCGATCCTGTTCACGATAGGCATTTACGTCGAGCCGCTCGGCAAGCTCTCGCTTGCCAACATCGCCATGCTGGGCCGCGCGGTGCAGACCCTCGTCAGCGGCGAGGAAGACCGCCGGGGCGCGCCCGCCTATGCTGACAGCCTGATCGCCTTTGCCCAAGGACACGCCGCATGATCGCCACGCTCCTCCTACCGCTGCTGCTGCAGGCCGCTGGCACTGTGCCCGCGTGTGACCAAACCGCCGCTGACAAAGGCTACCAGCAGGCAATGAACCAATGCGCCTACCGCGATTACATGATCGCGGACGCAGAACTCAACACGCAGTGGAAGATCATCGTTGCCGTGATGAAGGCACGTGACGCGGAGTTTGCGACCTACACCATCGAGAACGACACCCGCCCCGGATATTTCGAAAGCCTGCTCGAAGCCCAGCGTGCCTGGCTGCGCTACCGCGATGCGCATTGCCGGGTCGGTGGCTACAGCGCACGCGGCGGCAGCATGGAGCCGATGCTTGTCGCTTTCTGCAAGACGAACCTCACCCGTCAGCGCACTGAGGAACTCAAAGCGTTGATCGAAACCGAACAATAGGCCCTGCGCAGCATTGCCATTCCGTTACGGCATCCCCGCCTTATGCTCGCCAGCATAGACCTTTATGCAACATGGCGGGCCGTGCTTCGTGGGCTATGGGGAGGAATGGATCATGCGAATTTCTCAAATCGGTAAAGGGCTTGCTGCGGCTTGTGCACTCAGCTTGGCGCTATCAATCGTGCCGAGTGCAGTGCATGCGCAGGAGGCCGCGCAAGGTGAGGAGCTGACCTGGGCGGAGGTAAGCATGACGCGGTTCCTTCCGGGTAAGCGCGAAAGAGCCATTGAAATCATCAAGAATTACTACGCCAAGGCGGACCAGATGGCTGGCACGGGCGCAGGTGTTCATGGTATTCACTTCGACACCGGCGAATGGGATATCATCTATGTCTTCCCGATGAAGGGCGGACCAGCAGATCTTGCCGTTCGCAACTCGCCCGACGACGCCAAGTGG
>JBBRUU010000227.1:0-2989 GCA_038247515.1 Sphingomonadales bacterium | reverse complement strand
CCCTGCATTACGTGGGTGATGATGTCGCAGGTGAAGGCCCCTGCCGGAGCCTTGCCAAAGGTTACGTGGCTGGACAGGGCGCGGTCGAAATACTTGTCGACGATCGCGCCGAGCCGGTCGGAAGCGTGCTCTTGAAGCGCGCTGCCGGTTGCCATCTGATGGCCGGAAATCCGAATGTCCATGAATGTAGTCCTCCCGTCGGTGATGAGGATCCTAGTATTGCGGTAGTACGGCGCGTGCGGCCCTTAACTAAGCCAGATTGCGCCTGAAATTCCCGCCATGAAGGCTTGGTGACGCTCCAGCTCCTCCGGGCTGGCGACATGCGGACGTGCTTTGCGCCGCGGCTTGTCCGTGGCGGGTCTATACCACAAAGCGCTTTGGGATGCGGCAGAGCCGATGCCGGCGACAACTGAACCCCCGGAAGGCTCACCCATCAGGCCGAGGCCGATCTGGCGGCCACCGGTCAGTTCGACATAGACCTGCGCGAGCAGTTCGGCATCAAGCAGCGCGCCGTGCTTCACCCGGTGGCTGCGATCAATACCGTAGCGAGTGCACAGCGCATCGAGCGAGAGTTTTGCGCCGGGGTGTTTGCGGCGGGCGATGGCGACGGTGTCGACCATCCGCTCAAGGATGATTGCCGCACGGCCGATCAGCGTAAGCTCGTTGTTGAGGAAGCCGAAATCGAACCCGGCATTGTGCGCGACCAGCGGCGCATCGCCGAGGAAGTCGAGCAGGTCGTCCGCGGTTTCGGCAAAGCGCGGCTTTGCGGCCAGGAAGGCGATGCTGAGGCCGTGCACACGTTCAGCTTCGACCGGCATGTCGCGATCCGGGTTAAAATAGGCGTGGAAAGTGCGGCCCGTCTCAACCCGGCCAACCATTTCGACGCAGCCGATTTCCACCATGCGGTCCCCTGTCTTGGGATCGAGTCCGGTGGTTTCGGTGTCGAAAATAACCTCACGCATCCGATGCACTATCTGCCCAAGTCCGCACGCTTGCAAGCTGTCGTTTGCGTCAAATTGACGCAATGAGAGCAGCGACCTGAGCGCGCGTTTCCTCAAGGCTGGTGCCTGTGTCGATGACGTGGTCGGCGCGCTCGCGCTTCTCGGTGTCGCGGAGTTGCAAACTGCAAATGTGATCGAATTTCTGCGGGGTCATGCCGGGGCGGGCGAGGACCCGGGCGCGCTGGACCGCACCGGGCGCGGAGACGACGACGATGGTGTCAACCGCTGCGTGGCCGCCGCGCTCGAACAGCAGCGGGACGTCGAAGACGACTGCGCGCTTGTCGTGATGGGCTGCAAGGAAGGCGGTGCGCCTAGGCGCCACCGCCGGGTGGACAATCGCCTCCAGCCGCGCGAGCGCCGCTTTGTCGGCGAAGACCTGAAGGCCGAGCCGGTCGCGACCGACGCCCTCGGGGCCGGTCGACCCGGGAAAGGCCGCCTCGATCGCCGGGATCAGCTCGCCGCCGGGTCCCTGCATGGCGCGCACTTCGGCATCGGCGTCGAACACCGGGATGCCGGCGTCGGCGAACATCGCTGCGACGGTCGACTTGCCCATGCCGATCGAGCCGGTGAGGCCGATGATTTTCGGGCGGGTCATACAGCGAGGATCGCTCGCAATTCGCCGTCATGCTCACGCGGGGCGGGCTGGCCGAAGAACATCTCGAAGGCGGCTGCCGCTTGGCCGATCAGCATGGAAAGCCCATCGATCGTGCGGTGGCCGTTGGCGCGGGCACTTTGGAGGAAGGGCGTGTCAAGCGGCGCGGTGACGATATCGAAGGCGATGCTTCGCGGTGGGGCGTGGCTCCAGTCGAAAGCGAGCGGCGGCTGCCCCTGCATTCCCAGGCTAGAGGCATTGACGACGAGGTCGAGACAGTCCTCGCGGTCATCGAAGGCGAAGTCGGTGGGATCGGCGAAGTGCGCCAGATCGATGGCGTGATGCTCGCCCTTGGGCGCGAGCGCATCGAGCAACGCCCGGGCCTTGGCAGGATCGCGCCCCGCAACCACCAGCGTGAAGCCGTTGCGGCCTAGGCCCGAGATGATCGCCCGCGCCGCGCCGCCAGTGCCGATGATGCGGGCCATGCGGAAATAATGTGCCGCTTTTAGATCCCCTTTAAGCGGCTCCAGGAACCCGCTAGCATCGGTGTTGGTGCCACTTAGACCCCCTTTAGACCCCCTCTTGACCGTGTTCACCGCGCCTATTTCGGTTGCTGGAGTGTCGATCCGGTCGAGCAGCGCCATCACCGCCTGCTTGTGCGGCATAGTGACATTGCACCCACGCCAAAGCGGGTCGGTGCGGCGCTCGGCAAAGTAATCGGCGAGGTTGGCGGGGAGGACATGGGCCGCGCGATAATCGCCATCCATCCCAAGCTTCCCGAGCCAGAAGTTGTGGATTTTCGGGGACCTGGATTGGATGATCGGATCGCCGATCACTTCTGCATAAGGTCTCACGATAGCAACACTCCAGCCTCGCGCAGCGCAGCCAGCAGCGGCAGCAGCGGCATCCCGAGCACGGTGAATTGATCGCCCTCGATCGCCTCGAACAGCTGCACCCCCGGCCCCTCGATCCGGAACGCGCCCACGGTGTGGCTGATCGCTGGCCATTCAAGGTCAAGATAATGCGCAATAAATTCATCGGACAACTCGCGCACCTGTAGGCGGGCAATGCTCGCATGGCTCCACTCACACCCGCCATCCTTGACCAAAGCGGCGGCGGAATGGAGCTCCATGACCTTGCCAGAGAACCATCGCAAATGCTCAGCGGCCTCCTCTCGGCTGCCCGGCTTGTCGAAGCGGCGACCGCCCGCAACTACCAAAGAATCCGATCCTAGAACAAGAGCTTGCGGGTGATGCTGCGCCACTACTGCTGCCTTGGCGACGGCGAGGGCCTCGGCGATCTCCGCTGGTGCGGCGCCTTCCAGCCCCGCCTCGACAGCTCGTTCGTCAATATCGGCAGGGATGCTCTCATAAGCCACCCCCGCAGCATCGAGCAT
>JBBRUU010000226.1:0-3096 GCA_038247515.1 Sphingomonadales bacterium | reverse complement strand
GGCGATGCGGCGCTGGTGGAATACACCCAGCGTTTCGATGGCTATGCGCTCGCCGAGCAAACCGACTGGTTCATCCCGCGCGAACGTTGCGAGCAGGCCTACCGCGACCTCGACCCGGCCTTGCGCGACGCGCTGGAACTCGCTGCCGCGCGGATTCGCGCCTATCACGAAGCGCAGCTGCCGCAGGACCGCGATTATGTCGATGCGGCGGGCGTACGGCTCGGCGCGATCTGGCGGGCGGTCGATGCTGCGGGTCTGTATGTGCCGGGCGGCCGCGCGGCCTATCCCTCGTCGTTGCTGATGAACGCGATCCCCGCGCGCGTCGCCGGGGTGGAGCGGCTGGTGGTGGTGACACCGACGCCCGGCGGCGCGGCCAATCCGATGGTGCTCGCTGCGGCGCATATCGCCGGGGTGGACGAGATTTGGCGGGTCGGCGGGGCGCAAGCGGTCGGCGCGCTCGCCTATGGCACGCAGCGCATCCGCCCGGTAGATGTCGTCACCGGCCCCGGCAATGCTTGGGTCGCTGAGGCCAAGCGCCAGCTTTTCGGTGTCGTGGGCATCGACATGGTCGCAGGGCCATCCGAGATCCTCGTGATCGCCGATGGCAAGAACGATCCCGACTGGATCGCCGCCGATCTGCTCTCGCAGGCCGAGCACGACCCCACCTCGCAGTCTATCCTGATTACCGACGATGCCGGCTTTGCACGGCAGGTCGAGAATTGCATCGACTTGCAGATCGGCCAGCTTTCGACCGGCAAGACCGCACGGACAAGCTGGGACGCGCACGGGGTGATGATCGTCGTCAACGACCTGCTCGCCGAAGCGCCTGCGCTGGCCAACCGGCTGGCGGCAGAGCATGTCGAGATCGCTGTCGAAGATCCCGAGCCCTATCTGAAGAGCATCCGCCACGCAGGCAGCATCTTCCTTGGCCGGATGACGCCCGAGGCGGTCGGAGATTACGTTGCCGGACCCAATCACGTGCTTCCCACCGGCCGCCGGGCGCGCTTTTCGAGCGGGCTGTCGGTGCTCGATTTCATGAAGCGCACCAGCTTCCTCGGCCTTGATGAGGCTTCTTTCAGCGCGATCGGCCCTGCCGCCGCCACCCTCGCCCATGCCGAGGGGCTACCTGCCCACGCCAAGTCTGTGGAACTGAGGATCAAATGAACTCTCCTGCCCGCTCAAAAGCCCGTTCGGCTGCCCGTCTCGCCGCTGTGCAGGCGCTCTACCAGCAGCACATGGAGGGCACCGCGATGGCAAAGCTGCTCGACGAGTTCCACCAGCACCGCCTCGGCCGCACGATTGATGACGACGACTTTGATGATGCCGAATATGCGGACGCCGAAGTGCCGTTCTTCGACGACGTGGTGCGCGGCGTGGACGCCCGCCGCGACGAGATCGACGCGCTGCTCGCAAGCAAGCTTGCTGCTGGATGGAGCATTACGCGCCTCGACAAGGCGATGCTTCAGGTGCTGCGCGCCGGAACCTATGAAATCATCGCCCGCGCCGATGTGCCCGCAGCCGTCGCGATCAACGAATATGTCGAGGTCGCCAAAGCCTTCTTCGACGACGGGCAGGCCAAGTTCGTCAACGGGGTCCTCGATGCCGTGGCCAAATCGGCGCGGGCCTGACGTTGGCCGGGGCGGGCATGGTGTTTCAGATGCCTTCCAGAGCCGTGTTAAACGGTTCTAGACCCCCTCTAGACCCCTGTTAGACCCCTGTTAGACCCCCTTTAGACCCCTTCCAAACAGGCTCTGAAGCGATGTTTCACGTGAAACACGGCTTCGACAGACCTGCCGCGAGGGGCTAAGGCTGTTCCAGCCATGAACGAGACTGACTTCATCGCCGCACTGCGCTGCCTCCCGCTGCATCCGGGAGCGCGGGGGCTGATGGATGACTGCGCGGTGCTGAATATCGGCAGCGAAACGCTGGTCGTCACCCACGACATGATGGCGCAAGGCACGCATTTCCGCGAGGACGCCGACATGGCGGACGTGGCGTGGAAGCTGGTCGCGTCGAACCTTTCGGACCTTGCGGCCAAGGGCGCTGAGCCGGTCGGCGTGCTGCTCGGGCATATGCTCGGGCGCGACGATGTAAGGTTTCTCAAAGGGTTGCACGAGGCGCTGGCTGCTTTTGATGCGCCGCTGCTCGGCGGTGACACGGTCTCAGGCGCAGGCGCGCGCAGTCTCGGCCTCACCGCAATCGGGCGGGCGACCCACACCCCGGTGCCCTCGCGTTCGGGCGCGCAGGCCGGGGATCAGGTCTATGTCACAGGCCCCGTGGGCCGCGCGATGCTTGGCTTCGAGGGCGATCCAAAGCACCGCGCCGCGTTCGACCGCCCCGTGCCCCGGCTCGCTGAAGGCATCGCGCTCGCGCCCCAAGTCACTGCAATTATGGACATTTCGGATGGTCTGCTGCTAGATGTCTGGCGAATTGCCGAGGCGAGCGGCGTTACCATCACCCTCGACCCCCAGGCCATCCCTGTTGCCGACCCGGCAAGAGCGGACGAATGCATCCGCTGGGGCGACGATTACGAACTGCTCTTCACCGCACCGCCGTTTGCGCAGCTGCCTGCCGGGGCGCATTGGATCGGCATTGTGACGCCGCTAGCCGGAGCCTCGCTGTTCCTCGGTGGCGAGGGCCTCGGCGACCCCGCCAGCCTCGGCTACCGCCACAGCTGAGCGCCCGTTCGCTTGGGCAATCCTCTCAAAACTGCTGAAAGCGTCGGAAATCCGGGATTCTCCGCCTGCCAGAGACTTGCCAGCAAGTCCCGAGCCCGTATGAGTATGTCCCCTGCGCCCATGACGAGGCGCGTGTACTTCCGCTGGCAGTGCAACATAAAAACGACAGGGGATTGCTCGTGAATTTATTGCTCATTTCCATCGGGCTGGGACTGCTCGCCATTGTCTATGGCTTCATCACCAGCCGCCAGGTGCTCGGCGCTGATGCCGGGAATGACAAGATGCAGGAAATTGCCGCCGCCATTCAGGAAGGCGCGCAGGCTTACCTCAAGCGCCAATATACCGCGATCGCGATCGTCGGCGTAATCGTCGCGGTGATCGTGGCTGTCATGCTGGGCGCGATCCCTGCGGTCGGCTT
>JBBRUU010000225.1:0-3103 GCA_038247515.1 Sphingomonadales bacterium | reverse complement strand
CCCCCCTCTGCTGCCCCAAGGGGACTTCCAAACCGCAAGGCAGCTTGTCGTTTTATGGTTTAAAAAAACCGTTTTGGGGGTCCCTTGAGTTGCACATCTATCCTGACGCATTGGCTGTAGTCCGCGACCTTCGTCCGGACGAACCCGTAATCCTCAATCGCCCGCACGCTGCGCGGCGCGCCGCTCGTTACTTCGTAGAGAAGTTCCCGGGCAAGGTGCTCTATGCGGTTAAGGCCAATCCGGCTGCAGATCTGATCCAGGTACTCTGGGACGCAGGCGTGACGCATTACGACGTCGCCTCGATCACAGAGGTGCGGCTGGTGCGTGGTATCCTGCCGCAAGCCGTGTTGTGCTTCATGCATCCGGTGAAGACCCCGGCGGCGATCAGCGAAGCTTATTTCGATCACGGCGTGCGCACCTTCAGCCTCGACACCTACGAGGAGCTGGAAAAGATCATCGACGCCTGCAAGGACCGCGAGACGGGTGAGGCCCCACGCGACCTGCGCCTGTGCGTGCGGCTGCGCGTGTCGTCGGAATATTCGGAGCTCAGCCTCGCGTCGAAGTTCGGCTGCGACATGATTGAAGCGCCGCAGCTTCTCCAGCAGGCCCGCCAGCATTGCGACTGGCTGGGCGTGTGCTTCCACGTCGGCAGCCAGGCGATGACGCCGTTTGCCTTTGTGCAGGCGCTGGACCGAACCCGTGCGGCGATTGCCGAAGCTTCGGTGGTCATCGACATGATCGACGTGGGCGGAGGTTTCCCGAGCGTGTACCCGGGCCTCGAGCCGCCGCCGATGGAAGATTACTTTGCGATCATCGCCCGCCACTTCGAAGCCCTGCCGATTGCCTACAACGCCGAGCTGTGGTGCGAACCCGGCCGTGCGCTGAGCGCCGAGTACAGCTCGATGATCGTGCAAGTGAACAAGCGCCGCGGCGAAGAGCTCTACATCAATGACGGCGCTTACGGCGCGCTCTATGATGCGGCCCACGTCGCATGGCGCTTCCCGGTGCGCGCGCTTGAGGATGACCTGATCGATGAGGAGCAAGACTTCGCCTTCTACGGTCCGACCTGCGACGATGCCGACTACATGAAGGGGCCTTTTGCCCTCCCGGCCGACATTCAGGCGGGTGACTATATCGAGATCGGGATGCTCGGCGCGTACGGCGCGGCCATGAAGACCGGCTTCAACGGCTACGGTAACGCCGAGGTCGTGACGGTCGCCGACGAGCCTATGATGAGCCTGTTCAACGGCACCCGCGTGCGCGAGGCGACCGACAACGTGGTGAGCCTGCGCTGAGAATTACCGCCGCCTCGCTCGGAAGGGCGGGGCGGCGGTTTTCATTCTCGTCTTCCCAGCAAAAGCCGGAACCTAGTGCGGCAAGCGCTGCGCTTGGCTGCCCGGCCCCAGCTTTTCGCTGGGGTGACGGGGTACGGGGGCGGGCCTAAAGCTTCACCTCGGCGACTTTGCCCTCGTAATCCTTCTTGGGA
Source organism: Sphingomonadales bacterium (assembly GCA_038247515.1). Classification (GTDB taxonomy): domain Bacteria; phylum Pseudomonadota; class Alphaproteobacteria; order Sphingomonadales; family Sphingomonadaceae; genus Erythrobacter. Next base: position 1,617 of record JBBRUU010000225.1, on the reverse strand, counting down.
TCGATCCCGAACAGCATCTTGATCCCTGCCACCAGCGAGGACGCGTCGATCCAGATCTCCGCGTCTTCGGCGTTGAGGCGGACTAGCGCAATCTTGGGATCATCCTTGCCCTCGTACCAGGCCGCGACGAAGCGGTTCCAGAGCCGATCGATGGTCGCGCGGTCGCGGGTCGTGGACAGCGTGCCATGGACGGTTGCCCACACGTCGTAGCCCTTGGAGGCGAAGTGCGCCATCGCCCGCGGGGTCTTGCCAGCGAGTTCTGCCTGCTGGACCGAGCGGTAAAGGTTGCTCTGGGTGGAGGTGAAGAACCAGATTGGCCCGCTGTATTCGCCGTCCTTGTAAAGCTCGTCCTCGAGCTGGGCGGTCATTGGACGGGCGTGGCCGTCTTCACCCTCGGCCATGCCGAGGAACATCGTCATGTCGCTTTTCAGCGCTTTCCAGAACTTCGAACGGATTTCCGCGTCGGTCGCCATTTGGTACTCCCTTGCTGTTGAGCAGGAAGCGTTAGCGCCGACGCGGAAAATTGTTCCGGATTAATAGACCTCGAAGAGACCAGCCGCCCCCTGGCCGCCGCCGATGCACATCGTCACCACGACATACTTCGCACCGCGACGCTTGCCTTCGATCAGCGCGTGGCCGGTGCAGCGGGCGCCAGTCATGCCGTAAGGGTGGCCGATCGAGATCGAGCCGCCGTTGACATTGAGGATGTCGTTGGGGATGCCCAGCGTGTCGCGGCAGTACAGCACCTGGACCGCGAAAGCTTCGTTCAGCTCCCACAGACCGATGTCGTCCATCTTGAGGCCTGTTTGCTTGAGCAGCTTGGGGATCGCAAACACAGGCCCGATGCCCATCTCGTCAGGCTCGGTACCCGCGACCGCCATGCCGACATAGCGGCCGAGCGGCAGGAGCCCGCGCTGTTCGGCAAGCTTGGCTTCCATCATCACGCTGGCCGAGGAACCATCCGACAGCTGCGAGGCGTTGCCGGCGGTGATGCACATCCCCGGACCCATCACCGGCTGGAGGCTCTGGAGGCCTTCGAGCGTGGTTTCGGGGCGGTTGCCCTCGTCCTTGGTCAGCGTGAACTCACGCTGCGAGACTTCCTTCGTTTCCTTGTCGACCACGTTCATGGTGGTGGTGACGGGGACGATTTCCGCATCGAACTTGCCAGCGGCCTGCGCGGCGGCGGTGCGCATCTGTGACTGGTAGGCGTATTCGTCCTGCGCATCGCGGCTAATGTTGTACCGCTTGGCGACCGTCTCGGCGGTCTGCAGCATCGGCATGTAGACATTGCCGTGCATGGCGAGCAGCGACTTATCCATCGCCACGCGCATTTCGGGCGTCTGCACCATCGAGATCGAGTCCTGACCGCCGCCGACGACGATATCCATGTTGTCGACGATGATCTGCTTGGCCGCGGTGGCGATCGCCATCAGGCCAGACGAGCACTGGCGGTCGATGGTCTGGGCAGCAACGCCCACCGGGCACCCGGCGCGCAGCGCGACCTGGCGGGCGATATTGCCGGCCTGGGTCCCTTGCGTGAGGACCGCGCCCCATACGACATCGTCGATCTGGCCGGCTTCGATGCCGGCGCGTTCGATTGCGGGTGCCAGCGAATAT
>JBBRUU010000224.1:0-3150 GCA_038247515.1 Sphingomonadales bacterium | reverse complement strand
TCTGCTTCCCCACGCAGGTGCAGCATGGCCGGGGAAGCAGGGGGGAAGCAGTAGACGGGAAACCGCCGGTAATTGCAGGGTAGCGACTGCGACTCGCAAATCAATACAAGCCATTGATGCTGCGTGGTATTTCGGGGATTCGGCAACTGTGGGCCACGCTGGCGAAAGTGCCGGGTCCCGGTTGCCAAGGTTGGGGTTGAGGGTTCGAATCCCTTCGCCCGCTCCATTGTCCACCGCCATCATCGGCTATAGCGGCATGTCGCGGCAGCGGCATGCCGGGCTGTGTGCGCGCGGCCCCGTATCGCTCCCGAGAGTGCTACCGAGAACCACGTGAGTCCGATTTCCGCTTGCAATCGGCGGACGCGGCGTTAGGCGCATGAGATGTTATTACATCAATGCAACGGAACCTCTCCCATGATCGACAGCACGATCCGCCTTGCCTCCTCGCGCCTTGCCCAAGCTGCCGTGCTCGGCGCTGCCTGCATTGCGGTGCCGGCGCACGCCGAAGAGCAGCAGCAGCCCGCCAGCGGCACCGCCCAGCCGCGGGTTGAAGACGATCTTCACAACCGCGACGATCAGCCCATCGGCAACATCATCGTCAGCGCCAACGGCCTCAAGGAGCTCGACCTGCTCGCCGGCACCAGCGTGGTCGACATCGAGGATATCCAGCGCAACGCGGTCACGGGCCAGATCGGCGACCTGCTCGCCAAGCTCCCCGGAGTCTCGGCGACCAGCTTTGCCCCCGGCGCCTCGCGCCCCGTGCTGCGCGGCCAGCAGGGCGAGCGCGTGCGCGTGCTGATCGACGGGATCGGCACCTCGGATGTTTCCAACACCTCGGCCGACCACGCTACCACTATCGAGCCGATTACCGTCGAGCGGATCGAAGTGCTGCGCGGCCCCGCGGTGCTGCTCTACGGCAGCCAGGCAATCGGCGGCGCAGTCAACGTGATCGACAAGCGCATCCCAACCCGCGTGCCGGACGAGGCTTTCCACCTCGACGCATTTGCCGGTGGGGACAGCGCGGCCAACCTGCGCACCGGAGCAGCGTCGCTTGATGTCGGCCTCACTAACAACCTCGTTTTCCACGTCGATGGTTCATGGCGCAAGACCGACGATATCGCGATCGGCGGCTTTCAAGTCGCGCCGGACCTGCGCGCAGATCTCCTTGCCGATGCTGCCGAAGAGCAGGCTGAAGGCGAATTGGAAGAGGCCGCCGAACTGCGCGAAGCGGCCAATCAGCGCGGCACCCTGCCCAACTCGGCGGTGGAAAGCTGGACCATCAACGCCGGTCTCGGCGTGATTCTCGGCGAAAGCACTTTTGGTGCGTCGCTCGGCTGGTACGACACCAGCTACGGCGTCCCCACCCTTCCGGGCGCGGGCCACCACGGCGGCGAGGAAGGCGCAGAAGAAGGCGGCGAAGAGCTTGTCACCATCGGGCTTGAGCAGTTCCGCGCCGACTTCAAGGGCGACGTCTTCCTCGGCGACGGCGCGTTCGAGCGCCTTAAGCTGCGGGCTGGCTACTCTGACTATACCCACACCGAATTCGAAGGCTCCGAGGTCGGCACAGTGTTCGATTCCACCAGCCTCGAAGCGCGCGCCGAGCTGGTGCAGAACACCGAGGGGAAGCTGCGCGGTTCGACCGGCGTCCAGTACCAGCACCGCGACTTCTTTTCTGTGGGCGCCGAGGCCTATCTTCCGCCCAACCTCACTGACCAGGTGGCGATCTTTACGCTTCAGGAATTCGGCGCCGGCCCGTTCCAGATCGAGGCCGCCGCACGCGGCGAGTTCACCAAGGTCGACGCTCAGACGCTCGGAATCGAGCGCGATTACGACACCTTCTCGGGCGCGCTCGGCTTGGTGTATGAGGGTGTGGGCGGCATCCGCATGGGCATCAACGGCTCGCGCGCCGAGCGTGCGCCGAGCGCCGAGGAGCTGTTCTCCAACGGTCCGCACATCGCCACGCAGGCCTTCGAGATCGGCAATGCCGACCTCGACACCGAAAGTGCTTGGGGGCTGGAAGCCTATGCACGCGGGACCATCGGCGAGGGGACCTTCAACCTTGCGGTCTTCAAGCAGTGGTTCGGCGATTACATCTTCCTGGAGGAAACGGGCCTCGAGCAGGACGACCTGCCGGTGTTCCGGTATCTTCAGCAGAACGCCGACTTCTTCGGGATCGAAGCGGACTTGAACTACCCGATCATCGACGGCGAAGGCTTTCGCTTGCTGACCGATCTGCGCGCCTCCTATGTCGAGGCCGAACTGGCCGATGGCACCGCTGTGCCGCGCATCCCGCCGCTGAGCCTGCTCGGGGCGCTGGAAGCGCAGACCGGCGCGTTCGACGTGCGCGGCGAGGTGCAGTGGTTCGCCAAGCAGGACCGCATCGCCAGCTTCGAGACCGAAACGGACAGCTTCACGCTGGTCAACGCACTGGTCGCGTGGCGCCCGCTCGCGGACAACCAGAACGTCACGGTGCAGATCGCGGCCGACAACCTCTTCGATGTCAATGGCCGGCGTCATGCGAGCTTCACGAAGGACTTCGTGCCGCTCATTGGGCGCAATTTCCGGGCTAGCGTGCGGATGAGCTTCTAGTCTCGCCAAGGCTCCGGCTTCTGGGAGGATCGCAAGAGGGGCAGCCGGGATGACCGGCTGCCCCTTTTTGCGTCAGGCTTCGACCGCCCCTAAGCCTCAACCGTAAAGGTCAGCTCGGCGTGCTCTTCGAGCCGCTTGACGAGATCCTCGCCGAGGAAGCTGCCCGGCGTGCCGATCCCGCCCGGCTCGGTGCAGGCGAGCAGCGCGATCCCGGTCTCCGAGAGCATCCGGCAGGTCGAGCCGTAGCCCGGATCGTAGCGGCCCTTGACGCCGAACTGCAGGCGCTGGCCGTCGGCCATGTCGGCGACGAAGACGACATCGTAGAAGCCGTTCTCGCGCTCCTCCTTGGTTGGCCCTTCGCCGGGCTTGGGGGGCTTGGCGCCGAACGGGTTCTTCATGAACTCGAGCGCCGCACTGGCCGCCGCCTTGCCCGCTTCACCGGGGCTGGTCAGCATCATCTCGTCAGACTGGAAGTCGGCGCCGTAAGGGTGGCCGAGCAGGAAGTTGGTGCGGTGCACGTTCTTGGTGTTGATCGGCGCCATGACGACCGGCGCGGACCAC
>JBBRUU010000223.1:0-3151 GCA_038247515.1 Sphingomonadales bacterium | reverse complement strand
CAACGCCACGCAGGGCAAGGAAGGCACCTGGCGCAGCCTTGAGCCGCGCGCGCTGTTCCAATTGCAGAAGCAAATCGGCGCGGTCTACCGGCAGGAACTCGCCCTCAAGGTGCGCGAGCTTGGCTATCAGATCGAGACGGGCAAGGACTCCATGTTCGAGATCAAAGGGGTCTCGCGCGAGGTTCTTGCCGCCTTCAGCACCCGTAGCGCCGAGATTGAAGCGGCCCTTGGCGAGCGCGGCACATCGCGCGAGGCCGCCAGTGCGGCAGAAAAGCAGGTCGCAGCCCTCGCAACCCGGCAGGCTAAGCTTGCGGCTGATCCGGTGGCGCTTGTGGCCGACTGGCGCGAAACCGCCAGCAAGGCCGGGTTTGACGTACATGCGAGAATGGGGCTGGTCCGGGAGGCCGAGGCGCAGGCAGCCAACCCCGATCATCGCGCCGCGATGGACTTACAAGGTCCCGGAGCCGCAAGCCGCGCCGTAACCTATGCCGCCGAGAAGCTCGGCGAGCGCCAGTCGGTCTTTTCCGCCGCAGCCTTGCAGGAAGAAGCGGGGCGCGCCGGGCTTGGCAAGGTCAGCCATTCGCAGATCGCCGATGCGATTGTGGCGGCGAGCAGCCAAGGCGCGCTGATCGATCGCACGCATATTGACCGGCGCGGCGCAGAATTTGCCGGGTTCACGACCCCTGCCAATCTCGAAACCGAGGCCCGGCTGCTGCGCATCGAAGTCGAAGGGCGCGGGATCATGCCGGCGATTGCCTCTCCCCTCGCCGCCGCCAAGGCTGTTGCCGGCGCAGCGGCGCAGGCCGAGCGAAAGGGTTTGGCCTGGAATGCCGAGCAGCGCAGCGCCACGACGCAGCTCCTGTCGAGCCGCAACCGGATCACCGCCGTTCAGGGCTACGCTGGCACGGCCAAGACCACGACCGTCCTTGCGACCTTTGCCCGCGAGGCCGAAGCGCGCGGCCTGTCGGTTGTCGCCCTTGCCCCGACTGCCTCGGCTGCCACGGTCCTGGGAGAAGCCCTAGGCGCGCGCAGCGACACTGTTGCGCGGCACCTCCTGTCCCCGGAGCGATCCGCCCATGGCAAGCCAGCAGCTTGGATTGTGGACGAGGCGTCAATGTTGTCAGCGCGCGATACCGCCCGCCTGTTCGACCTTGCCGAAAGGCAGAACGCCCGCGTCATCCTTGTAGGCGACGTGAAGCAGCTTGGTTCGGTCGAGGCGGGCGCGGCCTTTGCGCAATTGCAGGGCGCGGGGATGGAGACCGCCAAGCTCAGCGAAATACTGCGTCAGACCAACATAGCCACAAAGGAAGCGGTCCTCGCATCCATTGAAGGAGATGCCCGCAAGGCACTGGCGGCGCTTGATAAAGGTGGCGGCAAGATAATTGAGAATGCCGAGCGCGGCGAGCGGTTTGCGGCCATTGCCGAGCAGTATGCCGCACTCGACAAGGAAAGCCGCGCGAGGACGCTTGTCATAGAGCCATCCCGCGAGGGCCGCGATGCGCTGACCGCTGACATCCGCACGGAGCTTGCCAGGACCGGTGCCCTCACCGGCCCCGCCGTCACCATGCAGAGCCTCGCCAGCAAGGGCCTGACCCGCGCCGAGGCGCGCAATCCGCAGAGCTACGAAAAGGGCGACGTCGTCCGCTTCACGCGCGACTTTGCTGACAAAGGCGTATCACGCGGCGAGGCCTACCGGGTGGAGCGGATCGATCCTGCCAAGGCTGCAATTACCCTCAAATCGGAAAGCGGGCGCGACGTGGACTGGCGCTTGCGGCAATGGGGTGCGGGTCACAGCCAGACCTTTGTGCCGCAGTCGCTGGAGCTTAAGGCTGGAGACGGCATCCGTTTCACCCGAAATGATCGTGATGCAAACCGTATCAATGGGTTGCAAGGTGAAGTTCTTTCCATCGATGAAAAGTCTCGAGAGGCCACAATCGGGGTTGGTCGCGGCCAGACCCAGACCCTGAACCTCGATAGGACGCGCGACCAGCATATTGCCCATGCCTATGTCGAAACCGCCTTCGCCGCCCAGGGGCGCACCGCCGACCATGTCATGATCCATGCCGACAGCCGCGCTACCAACCTGATCGACCAGAAGTCATTCTATGTCGGTATTTCGCGGGCGCGGGAGAGCGTGGCGATCTTCACCAACGACCGCGCCCGGCTTGTTTCGGCCATCGGTGAGCGAGCTGGACATGTGCAGTCGGCGACCGAGCAGGTCGAGATGGCGCGGCCAGTGGCGGAGAAGAAAATGGGCGCAGGTCTCGGATAAAGAGAGGGTCGCATGATCCCAGCAGATTGACCCTCGCGAGCAATGCTATAACCAAAGAATTGATTTGGAAGCAATTCAGGGCGGATGATATGCGAAAGTGGTGGCTGCTTGGTGCGCTGGGTGTGGTGGTCGCTGGAGGGGTGTATGGCGGTTCACCGTACTTTGCGGCGAGCAATCTCACAGAAACCGCTGCGAAAGGCGATGCGGATGCCCTTGACGAGCTGGTTGATTTTCCGTCGGTCCGGGAAAGCCTGAAGGCTCAGATGAACGCGGCGATGATGGCCAAGATGCAGAACGATCCCGAAATGGCCAACAATCCGTTTGCAGGCCTCGGTATGATGCTCGCCCCGGCCATCATCGAGCGTGCCGTGGACGCCTACGTAACCCCGGAGGGCATGGCTGCGATAGTGCGCGGCAAGAAGCCTGCGGAGGCCAGCGAGGCAGAAGCAGCCAACACGGAGCCCGACTACAAAAGCGAGTGGGTCGATCTTGATACCTTCCGGGTAACGCCGGTTAGACAAGGGGCCAAGGACCCAATGCCGTCGTTCATTTTCAAGCGGCAGGGCTTTGCGTCTTGGGAGCTCACGAAGATCGAATTCCCGGAAGATTTCCTCGGATCATAGTAATCGAGCCTCCCATGATTATCGTGAGGCTTGGGCGTACGTCTATGTAGCAGGGGTTTGGCCCGCGCAGACCTAAATCATTGCGTCTCAGTCAGGCGACGCCGACAGCAACCTAGCGGCGGCGAGGTCAATGCTGGCTTCGAAACCATGGCGCTCCAGCATATGAAGCAGGTTTGCACCGTTCATCAGTGTGATGGGCTTCCCGTTTGCGAATTTGTATGCGTCCGGCCCATAATCCGCCGTGGACACAAGAATT
>JBBRUU010000222.1:0-3158 GCA_038247515.1 Sphingomonadales bacterium | reverse complement strand
AGGAGGTGCAGCGGGAATTCGTCACTTGCAGCCCTGCCAGAAGGCTTCTCCAGTAAGGTCGCGACGTAATTCGCCTGCCAGTCGAAGCCCCACGCGAGGTAGGTGAGCGTTACGTCATAGGTGCCACCGGCGTCCGAGCGGGTGTCGACCGAGAAGACCGGGCTGGCAGAGAGGCCCGCAGGGATGCGGTCAAAGGTCAGCTTTTCGGGCAGGCCAGCGCAGCGCACCGCCTCAAAGCCCTGATCCGTCTCGAGCACCAGTCCGCCGTCGGCGCGGGTGCGCACGATGGCTTGTTCCGCCTTCGCCTCGCCGGTCGCAGGGTTGGTGCGCGTGATCGTCACCCGGTTGCCGAGCGTGCCGTTGACCAGCGCGGCAGGGGACAGAAGCTCGGCGTTGCGGTTCTTCTCGATGGTGCCGCCCGGCAGGCCGGTGACGATCGCCGAGACGCCGACCATGCCTTCGGCAACGCCTTCGAAACGGATCGTGGATTCGCCCTTGGGGAGCGTCACGCGGCGGGTCTCGCTGATCATCGCGAGGCCTTGCGGATTGTTGCGGCGGAGCGGCGCGTCGGCGCTGCGATCGGGATCGCGGTAGATCGTCACCGACAGATCGTTGGGCGGCGAGGCGTCCACCACCTCGCGCCCCAAAGTCTGGGCGGCCAGAGGTACGGCGAGCGGCACGGCGATTACCGCCGCGCCCAGCATCCGGTGTACAGACAGGCGCATGGCCCGCGCCTCAGTAACGCGTTTCGTAGGTGACGCGGATCACCCGCTCACCCTCGGCGGGGACCGGGACCAGATATTTGCGCTGGTCGATATTGATCTGCTCGCCCTTGATGTCCTCGGCGGTGACGCGGGTATCGTCGCCCCACCAGCCGCGCGACAGGCCCGACTGGGTAAGCTCGACCGCCGAAGGCTGCGTACGCGCGTTGGTGAGGGTGTAGCGCATGGTGGTGCGGTAGAAGGTCTTGGGCCGCTCGATCTCCACTGTGGTGGTGGTCTTGCCGTTCTCGGTGATGCGGTAGCGGGCGGTCTTCTCCCACTCCTGGCTGGTGATCGTCTCGCGCTTCTCGATCTCGGCCTTCACCGTGATGTCGAAGGCGTCGCCGGTCACCAGCGAAAGCTCGCTGCCCATCGGCGTATGGTCGATGCCCTTTTCGCCGATGAACTGCGGCGTGCCCTCACGGTCGCGCTGGTAGAAGCGCACCGTGCCCGCCGGGAGCGCGTCACCGAGGCCCTGATTGCGCGAGGTCGAAAAAGCGATGCGACTTTCGGCGTTGCGCGGCTCTTGGTCGTTCTGCTCCCAACCGACATTGATCGAGTAGATCTTGCGCGCCGGCACCGCCTGCACGTCGAGGAAGCTGACCTGCTTGGTCTGCGCGTTGGCAACGGTGGTGCGGGCGCTGATCGGGTAGAGGTAGAAGTCGCCCAAGCGCTCGCGGTCCGCCGCTTCGGTCCCGGCGCGGGTCATGCCGCGGGTCATGCTGCGGTCTTGGTATCCGTTGCTTCGGCCGCCGTCGTAGGGATTGCCCGCGACCAGCACGGTGTCGGCATTGTAGAAGGTGGTGCCGGTGGTGTTGGTGAGCGTCACCCAGCCCTGCATGTCGATCGAGCCCGCGCTCTCGTTGTAAAGCGCGACGTAGTCCGCGCTCCAGCCGAGGCCGTTGCTGAGGTAGCGCAGGGAAACCGGGCGCTTGCCGCCGCGGCTCGAATCGAGGTTGACCGACAGGGTCGGGCGGGCGCGCAGGCCGGGGGGCACGCGGTCGAAGATCACGCGCACCGGCAGGCCGTCGTCGCGCAGCACCTCGATGCGGTCGCCGATCTGGATCACCACGCCGCCTGCAACCGAGAGCACTTTTGCGCGCTCGCGGGTCTCGGCGCCGGTCGCAGGGTTGGTGCGCAGCAGGGTGACGGTCTGGCCGATCGCCTTTTCCATCAGCTTGCCCGGCGTGAGCAGGTCGTAATCGAAGTTCTGCTCGATGATCGCGGTGTTGGCGGCTGCAAAGCTCAGCGTTTCGGGCTGGATGGTGGCCGAGACATCGGGAAACTCGACCCGGCTCCTGCCGTTCGCGATCTCGATCTGGCGCACGTCCTGCACCAGCGCAAGGTTGTTGTTGTAGATGGTGAGCGACACGTCGCCTTGCGCGGTGGCACCGGGATCGGGCACGGATTGCGCTGCGGCTCCTGCGGCCAGCGATGCTGCCAGCGATGCTCCACATGCGGCGGTGCCCCAAACGGCAAATTTGCAATGGATCATCATATGCGTCCCTCCCTTATCGTTTTTGGGATGAACGATTCTTGCGCTTTATCCAAGGTGAACAGAGCGGATTTACCGACGAGATTTCGTCCCGGCCCGGCTTACGCCCCCGCCCCCGCCCCCGCCCCCGCAGCGGCGCGGGCCTGGCTCAACACAGCGCCGACCTTGTCGCCGATCGACGCGATGCTGAACGGTTTGGCGATGAAGTGCATGTCGGAAATGTCGATATCGCGGCGCAGTTGTTCCTCGGCATAGCCCGACATGAACAGCACCGGCATACCCGGAATTTGTGCCCGGATCGCGCGCACCATCGCCGGGCCGTCCATTCCCGGCATCACCACGTCGCTGACGACAATGTCGAACTTCCCGCCCTCCTCGATCGCGGCGAGGCCCTCCTCGCCGTTGGCGCAGGCGGTGATTTCGTAGCCGGCGCGGGTCAGCGCGCGTTCGGCGACGGCGCGGACCATGTCCTCGTCCTCGACCAGCAGAACCTTGCCGCCCGCCGACCAGTCCGAGGACACCAGCGGAGCGGCCTCGCGCCGCTTGGGCACTCCGCCGCGGTGGACGGGCAGATAGACCGTGAAGCGCGCGCCGACCGGGTGGCCCGCCTTGTCGGCGATGTTGTCGGCAAAGATGAACCCGCCCGACTGCTTGACGATCCCATAGGCGGTCGAGAGGCCGAGCCCCGTGCCCTTGCCCTGTTCCTTGGTGGTGAAGAACGGCTCGAACAGCTTGGGCAGCACGTGCGGCGGAATGCCCCCGCCGGTGTCCTGCACGATGAGGACGGTATAGTCGGCTGCGGGCAGTACCTCGGAACCGAGTTGAATGATCTGCTTGGCTTGCAGGCTGCGGGTGAACAGCGAAATTCGCCCCTGCCCGTTACCGCGCGGCTGCCCCCCGTT
>JBBRUU010000221.1:0-3198 GCA_038247515.1 Sphingomonadales bacterium | reverse complement strand
CGTGATCCCCCAATCTATATCTTCGATGAGGCGACCAGCATGTATGATCTCGAGGGAGAGGCGGCCTTTATCGAGGCCTGCATCGAGACGCTCAAAGGGCGCACGGTAATCATCATCACCCACCGCCCGGCGAGCCTGGCGTTGGCCGACCGTATCATCAACGCGGCGCCAGATGGCTTGGTTGAAACGCGAGGGAAACGAGCGCTGCGCGCCTGACGCTGACGCGGGGATCAGGCGGCTGCGGTAGCTGCCAGCTGCTTGTCGACCAGCTGCCCGATAAGCTCGGCGAGATCCTGCTCGATCACTTCGCGCGGCGCGTCAAACTCGGCTTCGATCAGGTCAGCCAGTTGCGCAAGGCTCGCTTCGCCCTGCGACAGTTGTTCCCACACGCGGCTGCCCACCGCGCCGAGGCCAAAATAGGTGCCGCTGACCAAATCGAGCAGCACCATCTCACCGCCGACCTCGCGGGCGACCACGTCGTCGGAGGCGCGGAATTTTTCAATATTCATCATTGCCGGCACCAACCTTGTTAACCTCAGCTGCGACCGCCTCAATCAGGCGCGGCAATTCCGCGTAAACCCTGAGGTAGTCAACCCAATAGCACGGAACATCGCAGGCCAGTCCCACAATGCGACCGAAATGTCCGCGAAGCCTGCCCTTGTCGTCCACATCGAGCACGAAGGAATGCGGCAGCAGCAACTGGGCCGCCCGGTGCTGATCCAGCCGCCCAATCGCAAGCAGTGCATCGTGGTCGGAACCGAGAACGAAGATCGCCGCAAGCGGCGCGGGGGTGCCTTGGAACGGGAGGGCGACTGCGTCGGTGACGTCGATCTTCTCGTCGCCTTCCGCCATCTCAGGGTTGTCCCCGATCAGGTATGCGGCACTGTCGGCGAAAAGACGCAGGCCTGACGGCTTGGGTTGAAGGTGGTAGGTACCATCCTCGATCACCAGCTCGATTACGTCCTCGGTGAGATATGGGTGCCCGGCCTTGGCGAAGGCGCCGGCAAGCGTGGTCTTGCCGTCACCCGACTGGCCGAGGAATACCACCGCACGCCCGCCGATTGCGACCGCGCTGCCGTGCAGGAAAAGACCGCCGAGGTGATCGCCGATCAATGGCAACACGGCATTGCAGTAGAGGCTGTGGAAGTGATTTTCCGCGATGCCCGGCACTGGCCAGCCGGCTACCTGACGACAATCGGCATCGATCGCGAAATCGGCCTCGCCGACAAAGCGCAGCAGGAAGCCGTCGGCTTGGCGGTGGAATTCGGCTTTCACGCGTTCGCCGGGAAGCACCCAGCGGTCGTAAGGCTCGCTCACGAGCGACGCCTGCTCGCGCGGCGGCTGAACCACGAAGGAGGCTTCCATGTCCGCGCCTAGACCGTGCATTCTTGCACGAGCACGTGTTTGACGAAATCGCGGATTGCCTGCGGGCTCGGCAGAAGGTCGGGCCGTTCGGCCAGCACCTTGGCGATAATGTCCTCGCCCGATCGCTGCCCATCGACCTGCGCGAGCACGAACGCGCGAGCCTCGCCGTCGCGGGTAAGCGCCAGTGGCTGGCCCGAATCTCTGACGAGGTCGGCAGGGGTGATGACCATGCTGTTGAAGGTCGAAAGCTTTTGCACCGGGACACCACCTGGTCGCTGGATGGTCCAGGCGATGATGTGGTTTTCGGCCATGAAGCGCAGCGTAACGCGCACCTCGTCGTTCGCCTCGACCGCAAAGCTCTCCAGCGCGGGGAAAAATGCTTGCGGACGTTGGATGCTGGCCGGGTCGAGCGGCGAGTTGGTCATGCGAATGTCGCCTGCCAGCTGGCAGTCGAACCAACCCGCGAAACCGTCGAACCGGCCTGCGCGCGCAATCTTGAGCACGGCCTCGAAACGGAACAGCGCCGGTTCGTCCTCGGCAAAGTCGATATGGCCGAGCGCAGTCGTGCAGCCGAGCAGCTCGGCTGGCACGAAATTGTGCGAGATTTTCCGGTTACGGTGGAGGTGATCGAGCCAACGGTAGGCATCTGGCACCCCGTCTGTGCTCCACGCTGCGGCGGCGGAGTGACATGTATCGGAGGACACCGGCGCAACCATCAGATCGAGCGCCTGAGGGATCATCTTGCCGCCGGGCTTGAGGAAGCGCCTGCGCGCGTCGCGCAGCAGCGGGATGATGCCGTAGTCGAAGCCCGTGTAGCCGACATGGTCGCAGATGATCAGGTCGACGCGGTCGGGAAGCTCCGTGCGGAAGGTCGTATCCGCGATGCAGGTGTATCGTTCGGCGAGCCCTGCGCGCTCCATCGATTCGGCCGCGAGGTGGATCGCGTCGGAGCTGTCGACGCCCCAGCAGTGGGCTGCTCCCGCTTCGAGGCAGAACAGCCCGAGCACGCCCACTCCGCAGCCAAGATCGGCGACCGTATCGCCCGGCGCGAGTTTAGCCGCAATCGCGCGCCGGTAGAGCGCATTACGACCGGGCAGCGTTAAATATTCGATATGTTCGGTAAGCGCGCTCATCTTCTACAATCCAACCCCGCGCTGAAGCTAGGCAAGCAGGCCCGGAGAACCGCAGGCCAAAACGACAAAAAAGCTCCAGCCCGTTGGGGCCGGAGCTTGCCATTATCAGAATGAAAGCAGGGTAATGTGGATTCCAGCGTCCGCTAAGGACGGGAAATCAAGCGCGGGTCATCCCGAGGACGCCATCGCTCATCATGCCCATGCTGCCGCCGGTCAGATTGCGGACCGAGCCGTACTCGACGAGACGCGGGGTTTCGTAGGTTGTCTTGCTGTTCTGATCGTTCATGGTCACACCTGTTACCTGAAAGAGGCCCCTTCGTAGAGGCTTTAATTAACTTCTTGCTTACAAAAAGCTGCGACCGCGAAGATGCCCCATATCTCCCAACAAAGGTCAGGGTCAACAGGCAATTCATTCTTCGGCTGAGTCAGCCGCGCTACGGCGTCCGGGCAACAGAGCGGCCTAAGCCACCTATCCCCATGATCCAGAATGTATCCTGCGAATTCCGCCGCGACGCTCGGTGCGTTGAAATGCGCCTTGTCCCTGCGCTCAAGAACGGACGCGGGGAGGATGTCCTGGAGCGCTTTTCGGTGAACAACCTTGGTTAATCCGCCTTGGTTGCGAATCCATTCCGGGGTGGTCGCCGAGAACTCCACGAATTCGCGGGTCAGCATCGGATTGCGAGTCTCCAACCCCGACTTG
>JBBRUU010000220.1:0-3204 GCA_038247515.1 Sphingomonadales bacterium | reverse complement strand
GGGCGCCCGCAAAAGCTCTAGTCGTCAGATCGAATTTGCAGGCGCCTAGTGTCTGGGCAATTGCAATTGAGCCTGTCGATAAGCCGAGTGTCAAAAAGATAAGGTGAGGGGCGCCTTTTAAGAGCATGTCGATCCGCCTGCGAGACCCAGTTTACTTTTGGCAAAGGCGCACAGACGTGCCGTCGCATTCGCAGGCGTTAGAGTGGATGCGGCGGTGACAAAGCAGGCCATCGGAACGCCGGCGGTGTGCTGAGCGTGGCGGAGTAAAATCCGGCCGTTGGTAAGGTTGCTTCTTTTGGGAGCGGCCGGGGATGTTTGCCGTGGAGAGCTATGCCGCCGTTCGGCGCTTCGTGTTCGTTGAGGGTCACAGCCGTCGGGAGGCAGCGCGGGTGTTCGGGCTGAACCGGGAGACGGTGGCCAAGATGTGCCGGTTCTCACTGCCGCCGGGATATACGCGCAAGGAGCCTGCAGCGAAGCCGAAGCTGGGGCCGCTGCTGCCGGTGATCGATGCGATCCTGGAAGCGGACCAGACAGCGCCGGTGAAGCAGCGGCATACGGCCAAGCGGATCTTCGAACGACTGCGCGACGAGCATGGCTTTGCCGGCGGATATACCGTGGTGAAGGACCATGTTCGGCTCTGCCGGGCACGAGGGCGCGAGACGTTCGTGCCGCTGTCACACCCGCCGGGTCATGCGCAGGTGGATTTTGGCGAGGCGGTCGGCGTGATCGGCGGCGTGCGTCAGAAGATCCACTTTATGTGCATGGACCTGCCGCAGTCGGATGCCTGCTTTGTGAAGGCCTATCCGCGCGAGACGACGGAGGCGTTCCTCGACGGGCATGTGTCGGCGTTCGCGTTCTTCGGCGGCGTGCCGCTGTCGATCCTGTACGACAACACCACGATCGCGGTGGCGAAGATCCTGGGCGACGGGAAGCGTGAACGCACGCGGGCCTTCACCGAGCTGTGCAGCCACTATCTGTTCCGCGATCGCTTCGCACGGCCGGCCAAGGGCAACGACAAGGGCAAGGTCGAAGGGCTGGTCAAGTTCTCGCGCGCCAACTTCATGGTGCCGGTCCCGCACGCTGCCAGCTTCGACGATCTGAACGCCATGTTGGAAGAGCGCTGCCGCGCTCGACAGCGCGATCGTGCCGGCCGCCATGCCGAGACGATCAGCGAGCGGCTGGTGGCCGATCGCACAGCGCTGCGGGCGCTGCCAGCGGTGCCGTTGGAGCCCTGCGAGAAGCGCAGCGGGCGGGTCTCGTCGATGGCGCTCGTGCGCTATCGGACCAACGACTACTCGGTGCCGACCGCTTACGGCTTCCAGGACGTGGTGGTGAAGGGCTTCGTCGCCGAGGTCGTGATCCTGTGCGGCGGCAAGGAGATCGCTCGCCACCAGCGGTGCTATGGCGAAGGCGTGTTCGTCGCCGACCCGCTCCACTATCTGGCGCTGATCGAAACCAAGCCCGGCGCGCTCGACCAAGCCGCGGCGTTGCAGGGCTGGGCGTTGCCGGACGTGTTCCAGCACCTGCGACACCTGCTCGAAGCGCGGATGGGCAACCGGGGCAAGCGTGAGTTTATCCAGGTGCTGCGCCTGCTGGAGGCGCTGCCGCTCGACATCGTCACGGGTGCCGTAACTCACGCGATCCAGATCGGCGCGGTCGGGTTCGATGCGATCAAGCTGATCGCGCTGGCGCGCATCGAGCAGCGACCTGCCAGGCTCGACCTGGCGGCGTATCCGCACCTGCCGCGAACGGCGGTGAGGACGACCTCGGCCGCCGATTATGCGGTGTTGGCGGCATGAGCGGCGCACCAGACACGATGCCGGCCGGCACGATGAGCGGCACGCCGCAGGTGCTGCTGGCCCATCACCTCAAGCAGTTGAAGCTGCCCACCGTGCTGCGCGAGTATGACAAGGTGGCCCGCGAGTGCGCGCGCGATGGCACCGACCACCCGCGCTATCTGTTGCGGCTTATCGAGCTCGAGTTGATCGATCGCGAACGGCGCACGATCGAGCGGCGCATCCGCGCGGCACGGTTCCCGGCGGTGAAGAGCTTCGACACGTTCGAGTTTACCGCGATCCCGAGCCTCAACAAGATGCTCGTCCTGGAGCTTGCCCGCTGTGAGTATGTCCTGCGGCGAGAGAACATCATCGCGCTGGGCAACAGCGGCACGGGCAAGACGCATGTCGCGCTCGCCCTCGGTCTGGCCGCCTGCCAGAAGGGCTTTACCGTGACGTTCACGACCGCCGCCGCGCTGGTCAGCCAGCTGCTGGAAGCGCGCGACGAACGGCGCCTGCTGAAGATGCAGCGCGACCTTGCAGCGGTGAAGCTGCTGATCATCGACGAGCTTGGCTATGTGCCGCTGTCGCCCACGGGCGCCGAGCTGCTG
Organism: Sphingomonadales bacterium; assembly: GCA_038247515.1. GTDB lineage: Bacteria > Pseudomonadota > Alphaproteobacteria > Sphingomonadales > Sphingomonadaceae > Erythrobacter. The sequence goes on along the minus strand of JBBRUU010000220.1, from coordinate 818 downwards.
TTCGAGGTGTTCTCCCAAAGGTACGAGCGTGGCTCCACGATCGTCACCTCCAACCTGCCGTTCGAGGACTGGACCCAGGTGCTCGGCAGCGAGCGGCTCACCGGCGCGCTGCTCGACCGGCTCACTCACCACGTCAGCATCCTGACGATGAACGGCGACAGCTACCGGCTGAAGCAGTCCGCCGGCCGTCGACGCTCGGCCGCAAGGGCAGAGCAAAACCAGGGCACCGAGATCATCGACCCCGAAACCGGCGAGATCACCGACACCTGATCGACGACGACAACGATATGATGCGGGCCCCGATCGGGGCCCTCTTCATATCGTCAGGCCCGCATCAACAATGGCCTGCTTTTACTCCGCCCCGCTGGCCTGGAATCCGACCGGCGTTGACACTTGGGGGCGGACGCGGTTCATCTTGCAGAGGCTGCCCCGATGAAGGCAGGGGGCGCGATGACGGTGCAGATGGCGGCGGCGGGTTCGCCGCCGACGCACGCCACTGACCGGTTCGCGGATACCCTCCTCACGCGGCAGGTGCGCGGGCAAGGCCTGTACTGGCATCGGGCGCTCTGCGTTGGGCATCGGCGACACCAGCGCGGTGACTGTGGCGGCGGCTTCGAGTACTTCGAGCGCCAAGTCAAGTTGTTCGATCTTTCCGTTCCGCTTATCTGCCGAAGCCCCGAATGCGAATCGCCGCATCGCTCGCCTGAGCCCCCGCGCTTGTAGGCAACCAAAGGGCGCGCGATCTGGGCGGGCAGCGTATCGTGCAGCGCGACGATCAGGATGAGAACGCGCCGTCAAACAGGATGAGGATCGCGAGG
>JBBRUU010000219.1:0-3211 GCA_038247515.1 Sphingomonadales bacterium | reverse complement strand
CCGGCCATTGGGGTCATCGGCCGTCAAAATGCCCTGCTGGCTGTTCTCGAACCGGGCATGGGCGACATTGAGCGCGCCTTGTTCGAGCCGGATGCCAGCGCCGTTGCCGTCCGCCACGTTGATGTTGGTGAAGGTCAGCCCGCGCACCTCCGCCCCCGTGCCGCGCAGCACCAGCGCCGCCTTGCCCTCGCAGGCGCGGCCCGCGAAGATGACGGTGCCGGGCTCGGCGGCTTCATAAACGACCACGCCCTGCTGCTGGACCGCGCATTGGCGATAGGTGCCGGGCGCAATGCGGATCGTAGCGCGGGCATTGCCGACTGCGTTCACCGCGTCCTGCAAGGTGGCGAACCTCGCGCCGCTTTCTACCACGGTAAAGGCGTCGGGAACCGGCTGCGCCCTGAGAGCGGCAAAGGGTAGCGCGGCGAAAGGGAGCGCCAACGCGGCCAGAATGGTGACCGCGCCAATCCGGTCGGCATAGCGGGAGGGGTTCTTCTGCATGGCGCAGGCAATACCATGCCCCATCACCGCTACCACCCGTTGCGCAGCAGGTGTGCCCATTTGGCACTTGGCGTTCCCCCCCCGGCTTGGCTACAGCCTGTGTCCGAGCCCCGGATGCAGCATTGCCGGGACACACGCCATTTGAGAGGAAAGACCCAACCCATGCGCAAGCTTTTAACCCTTACCGCCCTGACCAGCGCCGTTCTCGCCCTCGCCGCCTGCGGCAGCGCCGATGACGCATCGACCGAGGCGAGCGCCGACACCGTGGAAATGCCCGCTGACGAGGCGCTCGAGCCGATCACCGAGGCGCCGGTCCCCGATCCCTCGGCCACCGCTACCGATGCGCCCGCACCCGTAACCGAACCGGGGGCGGAACAATCCGCCGAAGCCGCGGCCAATGTCGCGGCCGAAGCCTCTGCCGCGGCCGAAGCGCCCGCCGAGTAAGCGGCCCCGTGCCGCGCTGGCCCCTCGCAGTCGTGCCCGCCCTCGCGCTGGCTCTCGCCGGCTGCGGCGGTGAGGGCGCGCGCGCGCCGGGCGAGGTCAGCGCGGGCGAGGCCAAGGCGCTCGAGGATGCTGCCAGCATGCTCGACGAGCGCCGCCTGCCGCCCGAAGCCCTATCGCCCGAAGCCGCGCCAACCGCCGCGCCCGCCGATTTGACAGGCGACTCTGCGCCGCCGATCCCCGAATAGGCGCGCTGCCAGCCCGCCTTGCTGCCAAGGATGATGCCGACCATGAACGCCCAAACTGCCCTCGCCGCGCCCCAGTTGCATCAGCGCAATCCGGGGATGGACGCGGAGGTTTTCGAACAGTTCGCCGAGCAACTCCAGCGCTATGTCCGCGAACGGCTGATCCCGGCGGAACCCGCTATGATCGCACAGGACCGGGTGCCTGACGCGATCCTTGGCGAAATGCGTGAGCTGGGGTTGTTCGGCCTGTCGGTGCCTGAGGAATATGGCGGCGCGGGGCTCAACATGACGCAATATGCCCGCGTCGTGAACATCATAAGCTACGCCGCGCCTGCGTTCCGCTCGATCTTTTCGATCAATGTCGGAATGTTTGCCAGCGCCTTGAAGAACGGCGCGACCGAAGCCCAGCGCGCCGAATGGTTTCCGCAACTGGTCGAAGGGCGGATCGCGTGTTTCGGCCTTACCGAGCCGGGGTCGGGCAGCGATTCCGCCGCGATGCAGACCACCGCCGTCCCCGATCCTGACGGCAACGGCTGGATTTTGAACGGCACCAAACGCTACATCACCAACGCCCCGCACGCCGATGTTGCGCTGATCATGGCGCGCACCAGCAAGGAAGCGCTCCCCAAGAACGCGCACGTTAGCGCGTTTCTCGTGCCGATGACGGCGCCGGGAGTTTCGACCGGCAGCCCGGACAAGAAGATGGGGCAGGCAGGTTCGCACATTTCGGACATCATGCTCGATGATGTCCACGTGCCCGGCAACGCGCTGCTGGGCGAGGAGACCGGCAAGGGCTTCGTATTTGCAATGAAGAGCCTTGATAATGGCCGCATTTCGGTCGGCGCGGCGGCCACCGGCTATGCTCGCCGTGCGCTCGATTCCGCGCTGCGCTATGCCAATGAGCGCAAGGCGTTTGGCGAACCGATCGCCAATTTCCAGCTGATCCAGGCGATGCTCGCCGATAGCGAGATCGAAATCTACGCCGCCGAAGCGATGATGGCGGACGTGACCGCGCGCGCCGATCGGGGCGAAAACATCCTCGTGAAAGCCGCCGCGTTCAAGGTGTTCGCGTCGGAAATGTGCGGCCGGGTGGTCGACCGGGTGGTGCAGATCTACGGCGGCGCAGGGTATCTGGCCGAATATGACGCCGAGCGGTTCTTCCGCGATGCGCGGATTTACCGGATTTACGAAGGCACCACGCAGATCCTCCAGCTCCAGATCGCCAAGCACTTGCTACGCGAATGGAGGGATTCTTGATTTTTGCGCAGCCCATCCGGGCTACGAAATCCGCGCTCACGCGATCTTACGATCGCGTCGCTGCGGGCGCGCAGTCGCGCTTGCGGCTCGCAAGCGAGCCGTTCAATGCGGCAATCTCAATAGGCTTCTGATTAGATGTACAGCCTTCTCAATGACCTGAGCATCATCGAGGTCTCCAGCTTCGTCGCCTCGCCGACCGCTGGGCTGTATTGCGCGCAGCTGGGCGCAGAGGTGATCCGCATCGATCACACGGCGGGCGGGCTCGATTACAACCGCTATATGCTCACGGCCGAGGGGCGCTCGCTCAGCTGGGAGAATCTCAACCGCGCCAAGAAGTCCGTGGCGCTCGATCTGCAATCTGGGGCGGGGCGCGAGCTGTGTGTGGAACTCGCGGCGACCACCGGCCAGCTGATCACCAACCTGCCCGAAGCCAGCTTCCTTGGCCACGCCGCGATGGCGGCCCGGCGCGCGGACATGATCAGCCTGCGGATCATGGGCTGGCACGATGGGCGCCAGGCGATGGACTTTACCGTCAACGCGGCGGCCGGCTATCCGCTGATGACCGGGCCGGAGAGCTGGGACGCGGCAGAAGCGCCCCCGGTTAATCAGGTGCTGCCCGCGTGGGACTTCGTTACAGGTGCTTACGGCGCGTTCGCGCTGCTCGCCGCGCTGCGCCACCGAGATCGTAGCGGCGAGGGCAGCGAGGTGCGCCTGCCACTCGGCGATGTTGCGATCGGCACGATGGCAAACGCCGGGCTGATGGCCGAGGT
>JBBRUU010000218.1:0-3225 GCA_038247515.1 Sphingomonadales bacterium | reverse complement strand
TTTGTGGGCGGGCTGAAGAGCCTGCCGTTGCAGGTGACGCCGGCCTGAGGATACCGGCCTGAGGACACTGGAACCGCTAATAGCTGCGTCGACTGGTCTGCCAACCCGGGCTTCGTGCCGGTATAGCCGGCCTGCCTACTTCAGCAGATTAAGCGCAATCGCCCGCACCTGAGCGCCCATGTCGGGGCGGGCAAGCGCCACTGCCAGCGTCGCTTCGACGAAGCCGACCTTGCTGCCACAGTCGTAGCGGTTGCCATCGAAGGTGACGGCGTGGAACGGCTGGGTGCCGATCATTTTCGCCATCGCATCGGTCAGCTGGATCTCGCCCCCTGCGCCCTTGCCCTGGTTTTCGAGTACCCGCATCACTTCGGGCTGGAGGATGTAGCGGCCCGAGACGATCTTGTTCGACGGCGCGTCGGCCTGGCGAGGCTTCTCGACGAGCCCGCGCACTTCCGTGAGCGCGCCCCCGAAACCTTCCAGCACCTCGCCCGGATCAATCACGCCGTAGCTTGAGACCTGCTCCATCGGCACTTCGAGCACGCTGATCAGGTTGCCGCCGACCTCGTTATACACCTCCACCATCTGCTTCATGCAGCCAGTGCCGCCCGGCTTTGCCACCATCAGCTCGTCCGGCAGGAAGATCGCGAAAGGCTCGTCGCCGACGATCGCGCGCGCGCACCAGATCGCGTGGCCAAGCCCCAATGGTACCTGCTGGCGCACCGCGATCACATCGCCCGGAGTGGCACGGGTCGGATCGAGCACCGAGAGGTCCTTGCCGCGCTCGGTCATGGTCTGCTCAAGCTCGAAAGCGATGTCGAAATGCTCGACGATCCCGGTCTTGCCGCGCCCGGTGACGAGGATCAGCTGCTCGATCCCCGCCTCGCGCGCCTCGTCGACCGCGTATTGGATCAGCGGGCGGTCGACCACCGGCAGCAGCTCCTTGGGGACAACCTTGGTGGCGGGCAGGAACCGCGTGCCAAGACCGGCGACGGGAAACACGGCTTTACGGATCGGCTTGGGAGTCATCGATGGCTCTCGCTGCTGCTAAAAGAATGGCCCGCGTTCATGGCTGAACGTGCCGTGCGCCATAACCCAGGTCAATCACCGATCGCTGCGCGGGTCTGCGAGTTGCACCAAAGGCACTTTTCGCTAAGGCGTGCACTATGGACAAGCTGATTATCAAGGGCGGCAACCGCCTTCAGGGCACGATCCCGATCTCCGGCGCGAAGAATGCGGCGCTCACGCTCATTCCCTGCGCGCTGCTGACCGAGGAGCCGCTGACTCTGCGCAATCTGCCGCGGCTGGCGGATATCGACGGGTTCCAGCACCTGATGAACCAGTTCGGCGTCACTACCGTGATCCAGGGCACGCGGCCCGAGGATTTCGGGCGGGTAATGAGCATGGAGGCGACCCGCATCACCTCCACCGTCGCGCCCTATGACCTTGTGCGCAAGATGCGTGCTTCGATCCTCGTGCTCGGCCCGATGCTGGCCCGCAGCGGCGAGGCTACCGTGTCGATGCCGGGCGGGTGCGCGATCGGCAACCGCCCGATCGACCTGCACCTGAAGGCGCTCGAAGCGTTCGGCGCGAAGATCGAGCTTGCGGCGGGCTACGTGCGCGCCGCTCAGCCCGATGGCGGGATGCGCGGCGGGGACTTCGACTTCCCGGTGGTCAGCGTCGGCGCGACCGAGAACGCGCTGATGGCCGCAGCGCTGGCGAACGGCACCTGCCGCCTGTTCAACGCCGCGCGTGAGCCGGAAATCGTCGACCTGTGCAATATGCTTGCGGCGATGGGCGCCGAGATTGAGGGTATTGGCACTTCCACCCTCACCATCCACGGCGTCAAGCGTCTGCACGGCGCGACCTACCGCGTCATGCCCGACCGCATCGAAGCGGGCTCCTACGCCTGCGCAGCGGCGATCACCGGCGGCGAGGTGCGGCTGGAAGGCGCCAAGGCCGAAGATATGATGGCGACCATCCATACCCTCCAGGCGATCGGGGTCGAGGTGGTGTGGGATGCCAAGGGCATCAACGTTCGCGCGAACGGCGCGCTGAAGGCGACCAACCTCACCACCGCGCCCTACCCCGGCCTTGCCACCGACATGCAGGCCCAGCTGATGGCGCTGCTGTGCAAGGCTGAAGGCACAAGCGTGCTGAAAGAGACAATCTTCGAGAACCGCTTCATGCACGTGCCCGAACTGGCGCGCATGGGGGCAGACATCACCACCGAAGGCCGCACCGCGATCGTCAAGGGCACCGACCGCCTGACCGGCGCAGAAGTGATGGCGACCGACCTGCGCGCCTCGATGAGCCTCGTGATTGCAGCGCTGGCCGCCGAGGGCGAGACGACCGTGCGGCGCCTGTATCACCTCGACCGCGGTTATGAGCGGCTGGAGGAGAAGCTCCAGCTGGTGGGCGCGGATATCGAGCGGGTCGACGACTAGGCCCCTGCTAAAGCCGTTTAGACCCCCTCCAGACCCGGTTTAGACCCCGTGCAAGGCAGGTCTAGACCCCCGCGTGCCCCGCTTCATCGCGATGTTTCACGTGAAACATTGCCTTGGGGTCATGAAGCACCAGCCACACCCGGATCGCACTGGCAAGCCCGGGCGGCGTTGGCGATTTGATACGCTCGGCATCGATGCGGGCCACCAAAGCTGCGACGGCCACACCTTCAGCCGCCGAGGCATCTTTCAGCATCTCCCAGAACAGCGGTTCGAGGCTAATCGAGGTCTTGTGACCGGCGATCGCAAGACTGCGCTTTAACGGCGGGTGATAGGGGGAGGGCGTCTCCATCCCCGCACCCCTAGCATCTAGGCCGCTTCGAAGTCGTCCACATATTCGGGCAGGAACACCGGATCGCGTGTCGACCAGCCGGGTGCGGTGACGGCGGCTTCGCTGAGGCTCTGGAGCAGCAGCTTGCGGCGCTCGGGGCGGATCGAGGGCAGCGCGCTTGCGGCGCAGAACGCGGCCGGCAGATAGGGCCGCGCCCGCGCGCCGAGCAGGCGTTCGTAGAGGAAGCGAAAGGCCGCGAAGCTCTTCAGCCGCTCCTGTTCGAGATCGAAGGCAGCCACGCGCACCAGCTTGCCGAGGAAGCGCTCGACCTCGCCTGGCGTATCGTCCTGCGGGATCAGCGCACGCAGCGCCTTGAGGTCCTGATAGGCCACATATTGCCGGCGGATGGCGGTGTTCTCCAGCTCGCTGCGCCCCCAGCGACGGAAGGCATCG
>JBBRUU010000217.1:0-3261 GCA_038247515.1 Sphingomonadales bacterium | reverse complement strand
CTTGCCCCTAAAAAAATGACGGGACTTTTCTTCGGCGTTCCGCTACACCGGGGAAGATGCCAGCAGCGCCGCCGATCAAACAAACGCTTGAACTGCCCGAGAACGCGATCCTCGTGCGTCAACTGCTCAAGGGCAATCCCGCGCTGACGCGGACCCGGCTGGCCGAGGAACTGTGCCGCCACCTAAAGTTGCGCGACCGCAAAGGCGACTGGCAGATCGCCACCGCCGCGCGAGCGTTGCGCGAGATGGAGGCGCAGGGCTTGGTGCAACTGCCCGCGCCGGTGCACCGCGGGCCGCGTTCGTGGAGCCCGCGTCGCCTGGTGCAGCGGGTCAAGCCGGCAAGCGCAGTGCCCGAACGGCTCGAAGCGGTGCAGGGCCTGAAGCTGGTCGAGGTGAGCGCGCCGGAACAAGTGCGGACCTGGAACGAGCTGATGCTGCGCGAACATCCCTTGCGGGCGTGCCGGCTGGTTGGCCGGCAATTGCGCTATCTCATCGGTTCGGACCACGGCTGGCTCGGCGGTCTCGGTTTCGGCAGCGCCGCGCTGTATCTCGAAAGTCGTGACGAGTGGATTGGCTGGAACCCGGCGCAACGCACCGAACACCTCCCGCGGGTCGTCAACATGACCCGGTTTCTCGTTCGCCCCGGTGTGCGCTGCCCCAATCTCGCCTCGCATGTACTGGGGTTGTGCGCCCGGCGCATCGCCGCCGATTTCGAGCGCCGCTACGGCCTCGCGCCCTGGCTGCTGGAGAGTTTTGTCGACACCTCCGCGTATGCAGGAACCTGTTACAAGGCGGCCAACTGGATCCTCGCCGGCCACACCAAGGGCCGCGGCCGCAACGGCGAGCGCGACGCGGGCCGGAGCATCAAGGAGGTTTATCTCTATCCGCTGGTCGACGATTTGCGGGCGCGCGTGGGCGTGCAGCCGCGGCCGATCGAGCCCCTCGCGCCCGCGCGCGGCCTGGACGCGGCCGGCTGGGCCGGGCAGGAATTTGGCGATTGCGAGCTGGGCGATGCGCGCCTGACTCGCCGCGTCGTGAAAATCGTCCGCGAGCAATCCGCCCAGCCGGGCGTTTCGTATGCTGAAGCGTGTCACGGCGAGCGCGATGCGCTCAAAGGCTATTATCGGTTCCTCAACGCCGAGCACGATGAACTGGAGCCGGCGAGTTTATTGGCGACCCACCGGAGCCAAACCCTGCGACGGATGAAAGGTCAGGACACGGTTTTGCTCATCCAGGATTCTTCCGATTTGAACTTCTCCACCCGGACCAAGTGCGAGGACCTGGGCGTAATCGGCACCAACCAGACCGGCGCGAAGAGCCGGGGACTGCGACTGCACAGTTGCCTCGCGGTCGGCGCCGACGACGGCCTGCCCCTGGGCGTGGTGCGGCTCGACGGCTATGCGCCCGAATCGGCCAAGGGCAAGGACCCGGCGCGCCCCATCGAGGAAAAGGATTCGCACCGCTGGCTGGTCACTTATCGAGATGGGATCGAGCTGGCGGCCACGCTGCCCGACACGCGCTTCATCAGCGTGGCCGATCGCGAGGGGGATATCTTCGAGCTGTTCGACCTTCAGCGGCGGCTGCCCGGAAAAAGACCCGACTTGTTGGTGCGCGCCAAGTGCGATCGCCGGCTGGAGGAGACGGAGCGGAAATTGTTCGCGGAACTGGCCGAGGCGCCGCTGGCCGGGGAAGTAACCCTGCACGTGCCGCGCCAGCGGGAGCAGGTGGGCAAACCCTCCAAACCCGGCCGGCCGGGGTTGCCGGCGCGCGAGGCGCAAGTCGAGGTGCGCTTCAAGGAAGTGACGATCGTTGCGCCCCAGACGGTGCCGACGCGCGACCGGGCGCCGCTGCGGCGGTGGGCGATTTATCTGGAGGAGAAAAAAGCTCCGGCCGGCGCCACGGCGGTGCGCTGGTTATTGTTGACGACCGTGCAGGTCGTTTCGCTCAAGCAGGCCCTGCGGTGCGTGCGCTGGTATTGCCGGCGCTGGCGCATCGAGGAATGGCACCGTGTGCTGAAAAGCGGCTGCAAGATTGAAGAACATCAGAACCACAGCGCGGAAGCCTTGCTGCGCGCCATCACCCTGGACGCGGTCATTGCCTGGCGCATCATGGTGCTCGTTCTGCTCGGCCGCGAAGTCCCCGCGCTGCCCGCCGAAGTGATCTTCGATTCCGACGAGTGCGAGGTGCTCGCGCTACTGGCTAAAAAAAAGAATCTCACCCTGAGCGCAGCGATTATAGTGATCGCGAAACTCGGCGGCTTTCTGAATCGAAAGTGTGATGGGAATCCTGGATACGAGTGCCTGTGGAAAGGCTACGCGCAGTTTCGCGCCATGGTTCAAATCGTCGGCCTGAGCCGGAGGCGCACCCGCGGCGCCGACGACTGATGCGCTACAGTGCCTTTTGTGGGGCAAGCGCAGGGCTAGCCCATGCCTAGCCCCGCATCCCAGTTGCTACGCCAGCACGGCGTTCACGATGGCGTTCAGGATTCCAATTAGCGCCGCGCCAGAAATCAGGCCGGCGCAGATCGGCTCGCAGCATTCGACCCATAGCAGATTGGCTTTAGTACCGGGTTGCGGATAACGTCGTCCCAGCACCCAGAACGCAAAGGCGCCGGCAAACATGAGCAGGCATGCGTCCGGGGGCAGGACTACACCAAGCCCGATGCCAACGGGAGAGAGCGGGAACTTGCCGCGCGAAACGATCCGCGCGATTTCGAATATGAGTGCGAGGACGGCGGCGATGGCCATCGATGCTATCACCGACACCGGCAGATTATTGAGGCCTCCCGAAATGAGATCGGATACACCTTTCCACTGCAGCGCTGCAGGCATGGGAAACTGGTCGGTGATGATCGACGCGGTGCTGCGCGCCCCGTCCGCGCCGGGGGGCAGGAAAAGCAGGAAGAATAGGGGCGTCGAGGCGAGTGCGCCGGCGAAAATGCCGATTACGTGCCCGATTGCCTGCTGGCGCGGTTTGGCGCCCAGCATGTAACCCGGCTTGATGTCGGAAAGCAGATTCGCGGCGTTCGACGCTAGCTCGGCCGTCATGCCGCCTGTCATCAGGTTGGTGGCCGGGTTGGTGCGATCGATCGCGCCGATCGTGAACTGTGTGATTTTGCTCAGCGCGCCGGTAGGGGTCCACGATGTCAGCGCCATCGAGTTCGTGCAGATGATCGTGAGCACAAAGATCAGCGGCAGCGCCAACAACGCGAGGTGCCATGGAACGCCGAAAAACGAGTGGGTAACGTACACTGCAGCTGTG
>JBBRUU010000216.1:0-3293 GCA_038247515.1 Sphingomonadales bacterium | reverse complement strand
GCATTGGCGCACCGGTGCCCGAGCGGCTGGTAACGTGGATCGGCTTTTCGTGGCTCGGCTATGCCTGCTATCGGCCGATGCAAGCCGTAGCATCCTGGGGTGAGCGCACGCTGGCTCTACCCCTTTGGGGGATGCTGGCGGCGGCGGTTTTGGTGGGGACCGTGCCGATGACGGTCGCGGTGCTGGCGATCAACACCGAGCCGTTCGGCAGTCTGGGATGGCCCGGGCTCGATACGGCAATGACGACCTATTTCGCGGTGCTGGTGATCGGCGGTGCGATAACGGTGCTGTTCAATCTGATGCAGGCAAAGCCGCGCGAGGCGGCGGCGTTGCCTCTGCCAGCGCAAATCCCGGCGACGATGCCTGCGCCCGCCGCCCCCGCTCCCGCCTCCGCCCCCGCTCCCGCCTCCACCCCCGCTCCCGCCTCCACCCAATCCGCTGCTGGGCCAGCTGCCCGCCGAACTCGGCAGCGACATCGTCGCGCTCGAGATGGAGGACCACTATGTCCGCGTCCACACGGTGCTGGGCTCGGCGCTGGTGCTGATGCGGCTGCGCGATGCGATGGTGCTGGTTGCCGAGGTCGAGGGCATGCAAGTGCACCGCAGCTGGTGGGTAGCGCGCGGCGCGGTCGAAGATGTGCTGCGCGACGGGCGCAATCTGCGCCTCAAGCTGCCGCGCGGGATCGAGGCGCCGGTGGCCCGCGCCAACATCGCGGTTTTGCGCGACGCGCGCTGGGTCTAGCCACCAATGAAAAAAGGCCCCCGGTGTCGCCACCGGAGGCCTCTTTTTGTTCAGCGCGCCAACGCTCAGGCGTGATATTTCGACCAGGTCGCGTCGAAGCGGTCGGCGTTCATCACCTTGTTCCAGGCCGAGATGAAGTCGCACACGAACTTGGCTTCGTTGCCGCTCTCGGCATATACCTCGGCCTGCGCGCGCAGCTGCGAGTTCGATCCGAACACGAGATCGGTGCGGGTTGCGCGCCACTTCTCGGCGCCCGTGGCACGGTCCACGCCGACATATTCCTCGTCCCCGCTTTCGTCCACGGGCGACCAACGGGTCCCCATGTCGAGAAGGTTGCGGAAGAAGTCGGGCGTGAGTTTGCCCGGGGTGTCGGTCAGCACGCCGATGCGGTGGCCGTGATGCGCGTGGTCGCTCACCGCGCCCAAGACCCTGAGGCCCCCCATCAGCACCGCGAGTTCGGGGATCGACAGGCCAAGCAGATGCGCCCGGTCGATCAGCATCTCCTCGGTGCGGACCTGCGCCTTGGTCCTGAGGTAGTTGCGGAACCCATCGGCAAACGGTTCCATCGGCGCAAAGCTTGCCGCATCGGTGTGCTCCTGCGTGGCATCGCCGCGCCCGCCCATGAACGGCACGGTCACGTCATGCCCGGCATCGCGCGCCGCCTTCTCGACCGCCGCCGCGCCGGCGAGCACGATCGCGTCGGCCATGGAGAGGCTGCCACGATGCGCTTCGATGGTATCGAGCACCTTGGCGAGCTCCGCCGGATCGTTGACCGCCCAGCTGCGCTGCGGTTCGAGCCGGATGCGCGCGCCGTTGGCACCGCCGCGGTGGTCGGAGTTGCGATAGGTCGACGCCGAGGCCCAGGCCGCTTTGACCAGCTCGCGCACCGACAGGCCGCTGCCAATGATCGCTGCCTTGAACCGGGCGACTTCGGCATCAGAAGGCGCGGTGCCGGCCGGAACCGGGTCCTGCCAGATCAGCGTTTCGGACGGCACTTCCGGGCCAAGGTAACGCACCTTGGGCCCCATGTCGCGGTGGCACAATTTGAACCACGCGCGGGCGAAGGCATCGTCGAGCTGTTCGGGATGGGCCAGAAAACGCTCGGAAATCTTACGATATTCCGGATCGTTCTTGAGCGCCATGTCAGCCGTGGTCATCATCGTCGGCACGCGCTTGCTGGGGTCGCGCGCGTCCGGGGCGAGATCTTCCGGATCGGGGTTGATCGGTGTCCACTGGTGGGCACCGGCAGGCGACTTCACCAGCTCGAAATCGTACTTGAACAGGATGCGGAAGTAATCGTGGCTCCAGCTTGTCGGGTTGTTCGACCAGCTGCCCTCGATGCCCGAGGTCGTGATGTTGCCAGAGGCGATCTCGGCCTCGTCGTTGAGCCAGCCGAAGCCCATCAGGTGCAGGTCTTCGCTTTCCGGAGCGCCGCCGAAGGTGTCGGCCGGATGCGCGCCGTGTGACTTGCCGAAGGCGTGGCCGCCTGCGACCAGCGCGATGGTTTCCTCGTCGTTCATCGCCATGCGGCTGAAAGTTTCGCGCATGTCGCGGGCCATGCCCTCGGGATCATGCGGGTTGCCCTGCGGGCCTTCGGGGTTGACGTAAATGAGGCCCATCTGGATCGCGGCCAGCGGGTTTTCTAGCGCCAAGCCTTCCTTGGGCTGGATGCGGGTGGCAACGCCTTCGTTGACCCACTGCTCCTCGGTGCCCCAGTAAACAGACTCGGGCTCGAACACGTCCGCGCGGCCGCCGCCGAAGCCGAACACGGGGCCGCCCATGCTCTCGATCGCGACGTTGCCGGTGAGGATGAACAGGTCAGCCCAGCTGATGTTCTTGCCGTATTTCTGCTTGATCGGCCACAGCAGGCGCCGCGCCTTGTCGAGGTTGCCATTATCGGGCCACGAGTTGAGCGGCGCAAACCGCTGCTGGCCAGAGTTAGCGCCGCCGCGCCCGTCGCCGGTGCGATAGGTACCTGCCGCGTGCCATGACATACGGATGAAGAACGGGCCGTAGTGGCCGTAATCTGCTGGCCACCACGGCTGGTCGTCGGTCATTAGCGCGGTGAGATCGGCTTTCAAGGCCGCGTAATCGAGCGTGTTGAATGCCTCGGCGTAGTCGAAATCCTCGCCGTAGGGGTTCGCGCTCTTGCCTTGCTCGGTCAGGATGTCGAGCTGCATGGCTTGCGGCCACCAGTCGCGGTTGGTGCGGCCCAGAAGGCTGCGCATCACGCTGGTGCCGTCAAACGGGCAACCGCCGCTCATTTCTCCGGTCTTCGCGTCCATGATCGTCACTCCTCTTGAATTCAGACTCGCCTGTGAGCGTAGCCTATGGGGGGAGAATGACCCTTTCAGGATGAAGCGTCCAATCGATTAATACGCGTGTTTTGATTGAGTGAGGCGATTAGTGGGGGGTGGGCAAAAAAGGTTAAGCCGCCTGCGCCACGTCGGCGACCCATTCATTCCGGATGAGAAAATCGAACGCGCCGAGACCTGCCTTCGCGCCTTCGCCCATTGCCACCACGATCTGCTTGTGCGGCACGGTGGTGCAAT
>JBBRUU010000215.1:0-3306 GCA_038247515.1 Sphingomonadales bacterium | reverse complement strand
TTCCACGGCTGCCAGAAGGCCCTGCCGCTGATGCGCGAGCACGCGCCGGGGTCGATCATCAATATCTCCTCGATCGCCGGGCTGATCGCGAGCGACACCATGCCCGCCTACAACGCCTCGAAGGCGGCGGTGTGGATGCTGTCGAAGTCGATCGCGCTGCACTGCGCGAAGAAGGGCATGAACATCCGCTGCAACTCGGTGCACCCGACCTTCGTCGACACCCCGATCCTCGACGGGACGGCCAGGGCCGCGTCGCTCGACAAGGCCGTGCTGCTGGAGAAATTGGCGCGGCAGATCCCGCTAAAGTTCGTCGGCGAGCCCAACGACATCGCCAATGCGGTGCTCTATCTCGCCAGCGACGAGAGCCGCTTCATGACCGGCGCGGAACTCAAGCTCGACGGCGGCATCTCGGCGATGTGAGCGTCAGACCACCGGCCCCGCCTCCCCGGTCTCTTCCAATCAGGTGCAGCGGCCCGATAGGCCGGGATCCGCGTTAGAAAGTCGCTGCACTCAATCGGCGATCAGCGCGATCGCGAGGTAGACCAGCACCGGGCTTCCGAAGCCCACCACGGTGGCAAGGACGAAGCCGACGCGCACCAGCATGGTGTCGACGCCGAAGTAGTTGCCGATCCCGGCGCACACGCCGAAGACCTTGCTACTGCCCTTGTCGAGGCGGAAACCGGTGCGGGGGGGCTTGCCGCCGGTCTGGCCCGTGATGTTGTTCATGTCAGTCAGTCTCCGTCAGAAATGTGGGCGATCAAGCCATCAGGCCAGGGGTGGCGGGCACGATGCAATAAGCAAAACTGGCGATCGTGAGCACGACAGCGAAGGCGGCAGAAGCGAGGCGGGCGGTGGTATCGGAGCCGAACATTAGATGATTTCCTTGTAGCTGAATTGGCGGGCCAGAGGCGGATCAGGCGAGCAGCGTCGGGCTGGCGGGGATGATCGCAAAGGCGAAGATAGCGACCGAGAGCACAACCGAAAAAGTGGCGGCGAACAGGCGGTTCGAGATTTCGGTGACGAACATGTCAGGTCTCCTTGGGTACTTGGTTTGGTGTTTTCCGGGGCCATCCCGGGGATGCAGACCACTCTGCATCAAGCGTGCCAAACTCGAAAAACGGCAGAAATCCGCTATTTCGTTCCTGAAGCCGCGCAAACGGTCGGTTCAGCAAAGCGAAAGCTTGGGAATTTTCGCCAAGGATTGGGATTGGCCAATTCAGCCCGTCGGCTCTGGCCAAAGCGCCCCCCTCCCGCTACCCGAGGAGCAGCCATGGGCCTCAGCCGCATCAACCTCGAAAACTTCCGCAATCACGCTGCGACTACGCTGGTCGAGACGGCGCATTTCAACCTGCTGGTGGGCGAGAACGGGGCGGGCAAAACCAACCTTCTGGAGGCGCTGTCGCTGCTCGGACCGGGCCGCGGATTGCGGCGTGCAAACCTTGGCGACCTGGCGCGGCGGGCGGAGCCTGGCGACCCTCCCTTGCCCTTCGCGATCGGCGCGAGCCTTAGCGAGGCAGGGACGGTCTCGGCGCGGCTTGGCACCTTTACCCAAGCCGGGAGCCCGGCGCGGCGGTTGGTGCGGGTCAATGGCGCCGCCGCGACCGCCGCAAGCCTGGCCGAGTGGCTCGCGCTCTCGTGGCTAACCCCTTCAATGGACGGACTTTTCACCGATAGCGCAGGCGCGCGGCGGCAGTTCATGGACCGCATGGCGCTCGCCATCTCGCCCGATCATGCGCGGCGCGTGAATGCCCTTGAGACTGCGCTGCGTGAGCGGGGCAAGCTGCTGGAAAACAAGGGTGATCCCCGCTGGCTCGATGCTATCGAGGCGCAGGCGGCGGACCACGGCGCGACTGTTGCCCGCACCCGCGCCGAGCTTGCGGCGCGGCTTGCAGACGAGCTTTCCGCCTTGCCGCCTGAGCCTTTTGCGCGCCCCGCCCTTACCTACCGCCCCGGCGGCCCGCTTGACGAGACCGCCCTACGCGCCGAATTCGCCAAGGGGCGCCCGCGTGACCGGGCCGCAGGGCGCGCGCTGACCGGCCCGCAACGTGATGAATTGCAAGTGGAAATGGCCTCCACCCGCCAGTCTGCGTCGTGCTGTTCGACCGGCGAGCAGAAGGCGATGCTAATCGCCATCACGCTCGCCCACGGCATTCTGGCGGCCGCCGGTCGCCCCAGTGTACTGCTCCTCGACGAGGTTGCCGCCCACCTTGATCCGGTCCGCCGCATCGAACTGTTCCGGCGATTGCGCAAAGGCAAGGCGCAGGTCTGGATGACCGGCACCGAACTCGCCCCATTCGATGCGATCCGCGGCGAATCCGCGATCTGGAGGGTGTCTGGAGGGGGTGTAGAGCGGATCTAGAGAGGGTCTAGAGGGGGTCTAGAGGGGGTCTAGACGCATCTGGGGGGGCCTAAAACGACCACTATTTCGCGCGATTGTCTTAAAATTTCATAGCCTTGGTTGAAATGCACCACCGTTTTCATGTGGCTCGACCTGGCTCGGCACGAACCGATGCAATCACTTTGTCGGCGGCAAGGCCCCTTCGACCTTCGCAAGCGTCGATCCCACCAGCTGTTCGACCCCGTCGGCGGTGGGGTGGATGCGGTCCGACTGGAACAGCGCCGGATCGCGGTAGATATCCTCCAGCCAGAACGGGATCAGGCTCGCCCCGTATTCTTTCGCCAGGTCGGCATATATCGCATCGAACTGCGCCTGGAACTCCGGGCCGTAATTGGGGGGGCTGCGCATCCCCATGAGCAAAACTGGCACCTTTGCCTTGCGTAGGATAGCCAGCATCTTGCCAAGATTAGCCTTGGTCTCTTCCGGCGACACCCCGCGCAGCAGGTCGTTGCCGCCCAACTCGAGGATGAGCAATGCAGGGGGGCTGTCCTTCTGCGAGACCAGCGTGAACTCCATCCGGTTGAGCCCCGCCGCCGTCGTATCCCCCGAAACCCCGGCATTGATAACGTCGGCGTTGATCCCCTTGGCGCGCAGGGCGTTTTCCAGCTTCTCAGGGTACGCATCGCGCGGGTCGAGGCCGTAACCTGCAAACAGGCTGTCACCGAAAGCGATGATTTTGCGCTCCGGCCCCATCACCGGGATCGCAGGGAGCGCAGGCTGGCCGTCCTTGGCCACTTCGGCGCCCGGCGCATTGGCCACCTCATCGGCGGCGTCGTCGCAGGCCGATAAAGCCAACACAACCGCGCCCACAACGCCAATTTTTGACCAACCACGCTTGTGCATCCGCGAACCTTCCATACCTGTAGCTTGTTGCAAATCACCACCTATGCCATCGGAACCCAGTGACA
>JBBRUU010000214.1:0-3309 GCA_038247515.1 Sphingomonadales bacterium | reverse complement strand
TGCTACGCTTCATCACCTGCGGCAGCGTGGATGACGGAAAGTCGACGCTGATCGGGCGATTGCTCTACGATTCCAAGAAGATCTTCGAAGATCAGCTCGCCGCGCTGGAAAGCGACAGCAAGCGCCACGGGACGCAAGGCGGGGAAATCGATTTCGCGCTGCTGGTCGACGGCCTCGCCGCGGAGCGCGAACAGAGCATCACGATCGACGTCGCCTACCGCTTTTTTGCAACCGAAAAGCGCAAGTTCATCGTCGCCGACACGCCGGGACACGAGCAATACACCCGCAACATGGTGACCGGCGCCTCGACTGCCGACCTCGCCGTGATCCTCATCGATGCGAGAAAGGGCGTGCTGCAACAGACGCGCCGCCACTCCTACCTCGTCCACCTGCTCGGCATCCGTCACGTGGTGCTGGCAGTGAACAAGATGGACCTGGTCGGCTATGAAAAGTCGATCTTCGACAGCATCGTGGCGGACTATCGCGCTTTTGCGACCAGCATCGGGATCACCGACTTTACCGCCATCCCGATCTCGGGCTTCAAGGGCGACAACATCACCACCGCGCCGTCCGTACAGACGCCGTGGTATGAAGGCCCCGCGCTAATCGCGCACCTCGAAAGCGTCGAGGTCGATGCCGCCGCAGCGCAGGGCTATCCGTTCCGCATGCCGGTGCAGTGGGTCAATCGCCCTAATCTCGACTTCCGCGGGTTCGCCGGACAGATCGCCAGCGGGACTATTCGACCGGGCGATCCGGTGCGGATCGTGCCGTCGGGCAAGACTAGCACCGTGGCGCGGATCGTCAGCTTCGACGGCGATCTCGACGAAGCAGTGGCGGGCCAATCGGTCACGCTCACCCTCGCCGATGAAGTCGATTGCTCGCGCGGCGACCTGATCGCTGCTGCGGGCGATCCGCCGCAGGCCTCCGACCAGTTCTGCGCCACATTCGTGTGGATGGACGAGGAAGCACTGAAGCCCGGGCGCGGGTACTGGCTCAAACTCGGCACCCAGATGGTCACTGCCACGGTCCAGCCGCCCAAATACGAGATTGACGTAAACAGCCTTGAGCATCTCGCGGCCAAGACGCTCGGTCTGAACGCCATCGGTGTCGCCGAGTTTGCGACCGACCGCCCGATCGCTTTCGAGCCCTATGCCAACAGCCGCCAACTCGGCGGCTTCATCCTCATCGACAAGTTCACCAATGCGACCGTCGCAGCAGGGATGATCGAGTTCAACCTGCGCCGCGCGGACAACGTCCACTGGCAGCCGCTGGCAATCACCCGCGAGGATCATGCGGGGATGAAGAACCAGATGCCGCGGGTGCTGTGGTTCACCGGCCTGTCGGGCTCGGGAAAGTCGACCATCGCCAACGAGGTCGAAAAGCAGCTCTTCTTGATGAACCGTCACACCTTCCTGCTCGACGGGGACAATGTGCGCCACGGGCTCAACCGCGATCTCGGCTTCACCGAGACCGACCGGATCGAGAACATTCGCCGGGTGGGCGAAGTCGCCAAGCTGATGGCGGACGCGGGGCTGATCGTGCTCACTGCCTTCATCAGTCCGTTCCGCGCCGAGCGCGACATGGTCCGCAAAATGCTGGCGCAAGGCGAATTCATCGAGATCTTCGTCGATACGCCGCTTGAGGTCGCCGAGGCGCGCGACGTCAAGGGACTCTACCGCAAGGCGCGAGAGGGCAAGCTCAAGAACTTCACCGGGATCGACAGCCCCTACGAACCGCCCGAAACCCCGGAAATCAGCGTCAACACGGTGGACATGACCCCCGAAGAGGCGGCACGCTACATCATCCAAAGGATCCTGCCGCTTAAATGAATCTTGCCGACCTTGACGATGCCGACCTTGACGATGCCGAACTGGCCGCGCGGCTGGCCGAGGCGGCTGGGCGTCTGCTGATCGAGGTGCGCGAGGGTTCGGGCCTTTCCGGCAAGGAGCTTGGTGCGGCCGGCGACGCTGCCGCCAACCGCTTCTTGTGCGATGCGATCAGGACCGCACGGCCCGGCGACGGGCTGCTTTCCGAAGAGGAGAAGGACAACCCTGCCAGGCTTAGCAAGAGCCGGGTGTGGATCATCGACCCGGTCGACGGGACGCGCGAATATAGCGAGGGCCGCGCCGATTGGGCGGTCCATGTCGCACTCGCCATCAACGGTGTCGCGAACATCGGCGCTGTGGCGCTGCCCGGACGGGACGGGGGCATCGTCCTTCGCTCCGACCGCCCGCAGCCCCTCAAGCCGATGGCGAACCCTGCGCGCTTCGTTGTTAGCCGCACCCGCCCGCCCAAGGAGGCCGAGGCAGTGGCTGCGGCGCTCGGCGGCGAACTGGTGGCGATGGGCAGCGCCGGGGCCAAGGCGATGGCAGTGGTGTTGGGCGAGGCCGAGGTCTACCTCCACTCCGGCGGGCAGTACGAGTGGGACAATTGCGCGCCCGTCGCGGTCGCCGCAGCATACGGCCTGCATTGCACACGGCTCGACGGCACACCGCTTTGCTACAACCGGCCCGGCACATACACGCCCGATCTGCTCATCTGCCGGAGCGAATGGGCCGGGCCAGTGCTGGAATGCCTCGGCGCCTTGGGGACAAGGAGCTTGGACGGGGATTATGAAGATGTTAAGCACATCAAGCCATGAAGACGATGTGGCTCGAACTACCGAAGATGCCCATTGTCATACATGGTGGGGCCATGTCAGGCCGGGCTGAAACCAACTTCGAAGTTCGAGTCTGGGCGCGCAACGAACAGGTTTAGCCATGCTGAAAAACCGTACCAGAGTTGTCGCCGTGGCTTCGGCCGGGGGGCATTGGGAACAGCTGATGCTGATGCAGCCGACGCTTGAGCATTATGATGTTCGCTACGTCACCACCGATGCATTGCCTGCCGAATATGGCGGGGTCACCGCTTCGGAAATCCTGCCCGATTGCAGCAAAACCACACCGCTGCGGCTGCTGCTCTGCGCTGGCCGAGCCTTGCAGATCATCCTCAAGCACCGCCCGCAGGTCGTTGTCACCACCGGCGCTGCGCCCGGTTTCATGTGCATCCTTGCCGCCCGTCTGATCGGAGCGCGAACCTTGTGGATCGACAGCGTCGCCAATGGCGATGAGTTGTCGACCGGTGGAAAGCTGGCGAAGGCGTTCGCCCATAACTGTTGGACCCAGTGGGAAGATCTCGCTCAGGCAAAATGCCCGCATTTCCGCGGAAGGGTGATCTGACCTCGGCGGGCCTACACCCAGCGTTCACGCAACACAAGTTAGGTGGCCACCATCCCAAGCTATGATAGAGCGGCAACCGGTCATAATACCG
>JBBRUU010000213.1:0-3317 GCA_038247515.1 Sphingomonadales bacterium | reverse complement strand
TGTAGCAATGGAAGGCGGGCTTGAGGATGCTCGTGTTGTCGAGCGTGCCGGCCTTGATGAACATCATCCCCGGCGGTGTGTCGACGCGGGTGAAGACCGGCGACCCGCATGTCCCGCAGAACTGCCGCCGCACGGTTGCGCCGCTGTCGCCGATGTCGTTGTAAGTGGTGAGCTCGCCCTCGAAAGCGACCGCATCCTCCGGCACGCCGACGATCACCGACAGCGCGCTGCCCGCCTGCCGCTGGCAGTTCTTGCAATGGCAGGTCACGCACAGCAGCGGATCACTTTCGCAGGTGTAGCGCACCTTGCCGCACAGGCAGCCTCCGGTCATGGTCATGGCGTGTCTCTCCCCTTTTCACCGGTGAACGGGTGACCGGTGGTATAACCGCAGCCCTCGAATGTCTCCCCGCCCAAAGCGATAGTGGCGACAAACGGGAAGCGCCGGTCGCTCATCCCGTCGTTGCAGGTGCCGGGGGTCAGCGTGGCGGCCAGCGGCTTGCCGTCCAGCGTGCCGGTGAAGCCGACGCCGCCATTGCCGGGAAACCGCTTCACGTTGAAGCGCGTGCCGGGCTGATTGTCGGGCGTGGTCCAGACGCCCTCGCCGCCTTCGATCTTCAGGTTCCAGAACGGCTCTGTGCCGGTAAGGGTGACGACTTCATCGCCGCGCACCGCATCAAAGGTTTTGCCCTTGGGATCGACGCCGTCCTGCTTTGTCGGGGTGCAGGCCGCCGCAATCAGCAGCGCGGCAAGCATGATCGGGGTGGCGACCGGAAGGCGGCGGTTCATCGGTTTTGGCTCCTGTTTCGTCGCCATCGAAGATAGGCCGGAACCATGCGGCGGCCAAGGGATTGGGCGCGCATGGACAATACCCCGACCCGCGAGGCCGCACAGGCCCGCCTCGCCCGGTTTCTCCCCGCCGCAGGCCGCCGCTATGCCGAGACCCGCAATGCCGATGACGGCCCTGGCAAAGGCTCTGGGCACGGCAATGTCTCGCAGCTTTCGCCGTGGCTCCATTCCGGGCTGATCGGTGAGCCCGAGGTGCTGGCGGCAGTGCTAGGCCAGCATTCGCCGCGCGCTGCGGAGAAGTTTATCGCCGAGGTGTTCTGGCGGATCTACTTCAAAGGTTATCTCGAACAGCGTCCGGAGATCTGGGACGACTATCGCACGGGCCTCGCGAGCGCGCTCGCCGGACACGAGCGCAACGCCGGCATCCGGACCGCCTATGCCGAGGCCACCGAGGGCCGCACCGGGATCGAAGCCTTCGACGTTTGGGCGCGCGAACTTGCCGAGACCGGCTACCTCCACAACCACGCGCGGATGTGGTTCGCGAGCATCTGGATCTTCACGCTGAAGCTCGACTGGCGGCTGGGTGCGGACTTCTTCCTCAAGCACCTGATGGACGCCGACGCCGCCTCGAACACGCTGTCTTGGCGCTGGGTCGCGGGCCTGCACACCAAGGGCAAGCATTACCTTGCCCGCGCCGATAACATCGCCCGCTACACCGCCGGGCGAGCGGGCGGGCCACTGGCCGCCGACGGCCTTGCCAAGCACGCCGAGCCGCTCACCGAGCCGCACGACTATGCGCGCCGCAAGCTCGATCTGCCCGCCACCGCCAGCGCCGTTGATCTTGCGCAGCCCTTCGCCCTGCTGCTCCACGACGAGGCCGCACACCACGCTCCGCTCGCCCTCCCCTCTGCGCCTGCGCTAGTGATCGGCGCGGCGCGGCCAGAGGCGCGCTCGCCCGGCGGGGTCAGCGCTCTCGCCCGAGACTTTGCGCAAGGGGCCCTCGCGAACGGCATGACCGAAGCTGCCGCCGCTTTCGATTGCCCGGCGGTGGAATGGCGCGCGGGCGAGCCGCTCGCCCCGCTGCTGGCGGATGCGGGGATAGACCGCATTGCCGTACCCTATTTCCCCACCGGATGGACCCGCGACGCGCTGTGGCCCGACCTAGCCGCCCTCGCTGCCGCAGGACAGGTCGTCACCCTGCTCGGCGATCTCGACCGCGCCACTTGGCCGCTGTCCAAGGCGGGGTTCTTCCCCATTGCCAAGGCGATCGAGGGCCTGCTTGCCGAGTGCGGGATCGCAGAGGCCGGGTGAGCCGGACGGAATGACGCTCTCAACCGCTGGTTAACCCTAAGGCATTAGGCTGGCGTAATCGTCTCCACCCTTCAGGGTCTCTCGCGTCATGCTCTATCCCAACCGCCTTCAGGCCGCAGTGCTGTTCGATCGGCCAATCCGTGATCTTGAAGCCATCGTGCGCGATTTCACTCGGATCGAAGGGATGCGCAGCGGCGCGCAGTTCAATGTTCCCGAAGCCAATCCGGGGCTTTTCTACCACCTGTTCGGCGGTGCGGAAGAGCTGACGATCACCTTCGAATACCTCGACCGCCCTGCAGCCACCGAGGCGTTTCGCGGTGCGCTATCGTCGCCCTTTAACGGGATCGCCACGCCCGACATCCGCGACAGGACCATCCGGTCGCAGACCCATATTCTGCTTGAAGTATCGCACGGGGTGATGGGCGGGGTCGAGGACGAGCCCAAAATCGCGGAATTTCTGAGCCAGCTGGGGCGCCCCAAGGAAGGCGCTACCCAGGCGCAGTTCGAGCGGCGGCTTGCGGTGCTCGCCCTGATGTCGCGGATCGTCAGCGAACATGCCATGCCGCTCGCGGTGCACTGGACGCAGTCCGACATCCTGATGGGCGGCGAGCAGTTTGACGGGTTTGCAGCAGGCGACGGTGCACCCGGGCCGCTGCACATCCACCCCTTGCTGTTCGGTCCCCGCCCCGCCGCGGGCGAGGACGCGCTGGTCGGCATCCGCACCTTTGGTGCGCGTCACTGGCTGGGGCACGAACTCATCGTCCAGCCAAGCATTCTGCCTTGGGCAGCCAATTTCGAGACGCTGTTCGCCTTCCTGAAGGTAGCGACCATGCCGGGCGGCTATATAATCCCCGATGGCGACACCTTTGGCCCCGAGGATCGCAGCCTCTCCTACCGCGTCATCCACCACGATGCGGGCGCGAATATCGGTTATGCCGAACCCGAGCGAGCCGAAGTGCCGTTCTACGAGCTGGTACCGCTAAAGCACCTCGTCCATGGCTTCGTCGCAGGGGAACACGTGCCCGACGCCAACGCCTTCGACGACCGCGCCTTCCCCGCGACGATCATGCCCGAGGACCAGGATGCCAAGATGGCGCTCGCCAATGAATGGGCCGAGAAACGTAAGCTGACCGAGGGAATCGGCGGGCGGTTCGAGGTGCGCGCCAAGGGTGAAGATGGCAGCCCGCTGCCGCCGCCCACTCCGCCGCCCGCCCCGGTCA
>JBBRUU010000212.1:0-3341 GCA_038247515.1 Sphingomonadales bacterium | reverse complement strand
GTCGGGCGCGAGCCCTGTGATTGGGCCTGTGATTGGCCCTGTGATTGGGCCTGTGCTTGCGGGCGCAGGTGTGGTGGCGGCGCAGGCGGGCAGCAGGGCGATGACAGACGCGCCGCCAAGCCCGGCGCTCAGGGTTTTCAGCGTCTGACGGCGGGTGAAATCGGCGGTTTTCTCATCCATGGCGTCCGCTGTGACGGGGCGCCGACGCCGAGTCAATTGCACCGCAGGCGGACGGTCAGTGGCGCAAACTGCCGGGCACTTGCCCGCCCTCGGCCGCGAGCAAGTTGCGCACCGCATGGTGGAGCGCGATGTTCTGCTCGGCGGTTCCTGTGTAGTCCTCGAGACCCAGCTCGTCTGCGAGTTGCTTGCGGTTTTCGAAGCTTGGATCGACGCCGACCATCTTCATCAGATCGACGAGCGAGGTGCGCCAGTTGAACTTTTCGGCGCCCGCCATGCGGCTGATACGCTCGTTCATGGCCGCTTCGCTGATTGGCTCGGGTGCGGCCGAGGCAGAAGGTGCTGCAGAAGGTGCCGCAGAAGGTGCCGGGGCAGGGGCGGGCGCTACGGCGACGGGTCGGGGAGCAGCAGCGGGCTTGGCCGTCTCCTCGGCATGGTCCCGGTCCGAATGCCAAATCGCGTTCTTGATACTCGCAAAGATACCCATCATAGCCTCTCCCATGTTGCAGACCGGATAGCGATACCGGGGCAGGGCCCAGGATGTTCCGGCGCAGGTCGCAAGTGCAGCCCAATTGGCCGACAAACAGGGAGCCGCCTTTCGCCATGACCGATATCGTGCTGTCGATCGTGATGCTGGCGGCGCTGGCGCTGTTAGCAGGCGCGGTCGTGTTGTGGCGGCGCACGGGCGAGGTCAAGAACCCGGCGCTGATGGTGCTGCTGGCGGTGGTCGCGGTCGTAAACGTGATGATCTGGACGCTGCCGCAGGCCGGCGGGCAAGCCCCCATCGAGCAGATCAAGGCCGCCGGAGAAGGCTAGAATCTCCCCCGGCGGCCACGCGTCATTTGGGGATCTGCCACGTAATTACGCCGCTGTAGTTACCCGCTACCGGCTTGCCAGTGCCGTCGCGTGCCGCCTCGAAGCGGGCGCGCTTGGTAACGAGGTCGCAGGTCGCCGCGCCGAGCGGGGCGTGACCGGTTGAGCGGGTAATGGTGCAGCCCGTCACCTTGCCGCGCGCGTCGATCGCGAGGGCGAAGCGGGCGGTGCCCGCCATCTTCTCGAGGTTCCAGCGCGATCGGTAGTCGTCATTGGTCACCCACCGCGACGTATTGCTGTTCGGCCGCGCGCCGGCAGGTTCGTCCTCGGCGCAGCTCCTCCGCACCACTCCGGGCTTGCGGCCCGTCCCTTGGCGGGCCGAGCCTGAGCGGCTCCTATAGGAAGATCCGATTTTGGCCCGCAGGGCCGCGAGCGCACGCGCGCGCGCAGCAGCGAGGACTGCACGCCGGAGGGCGTGCAGCACACAAACACCTACTTGATCGGGCAGTCCGGGCTCAGCCGGAAGTTGAGGTAATTATCGACCGAACGCATCAGTTCTTCCGTCTCGTTCTCGAAGAAGTGGTTGGCGCGCGGGATTTCTTCGTGGTGGATGGTGATGTGCTTTTGGGTACGCAGTTTGTCGACCAGCTTTTGCACGGCATTGGGCTGCACCACCGTATCCGCCGCGCCCTGCACGAAGATGCCGCTTGCGGGGCAAGGCGCAAGGAAGCTGAAGTCGTACATGTTGGCTGGCGGTGCGACCGAGATGAAGCCGCGCACTTCAGGGCGGCGCATCAGCAGTTGCATGCCGATCAGCGCGCCAAAGCTGTAGCCCGCGATCCAGGTGCTCTGCGCTTCGGGATGGATCGACTGCACCCAGTCGAGCGCGCTCGCCGCGTCGGAAAGCTCGCCGATGCCGCTGTCGAAGCTGCCTTGGCTGCGGCCTACGCCGCGGAAATTGAAGCGCAGCGTGGCAAAGCCGCGGTCGGCAAAAGTCTTGTAGAGCCGCTGCACGATCCGGTCGTTCATCGTGCCCCCGCCCTCGGGATGCGGATGGAGGATCATCGCGACCGGCGCGCGCGCGCGCGGCGGAGGGGAGAAACGGCCTTCGAGACGGCCTTCGGGGCCGGGAAAGATCACGGACGGCATCAAAGAACCCTGACAAGATGTGGTGGCCGCACCGGGTGGCGCTCGGCTATGCGGGGCCTATATAGGATCGCGCGCGCAAATCGCAATTTTTTACGAGGACATCAGCCATTCCGCCCCGCGTCTATCTCGACCACGCCGCGACCTCGCCGCTGCGCCCCGAGGCGCGGGCGGCGATGGAAGCGGGCTTTGCCTTGTGGGCCAACCCGTCCTCTCCCCATGCGGAAGGGCGCAAGGCGCGCGCCGCGCTCGAGGATGCGCGCGAGCGAATTAAGGCGGCGCTGGGGTGGAGCGGGGAACTGATTTTTACAAGCGGGGCGAGCGAGGCGCTGTGGATCGCGCTCAACCGGGCGAAGGTCGGCCAAACACCAATAAGGCGCCGGATCGTCAGCGCGGTCGAGCATGATGCGGTGTTCCGGGCTGCACCGGATGCTGAGGTGGTGCCGGTCACTGAAGAGTGGGAAGTTGATGAGCAGATGCTCGGCAAGGCCGTGGCACGCGAGGGGCGACCGATTGTCGCTGTCCAGCATCTCAACTCTGAAACTGGCACCTACCAATGGGTCGACAAGCTCACCGAGCAAGTCCGGGCGGATGGCGGCCTTCTGCTGGCCGATTGTTCGCAAAGCGCCGGGAAGGTGCCGCTGCCGGATGCAGACATGGTGGTCGTCTCCGCGCACAAGTTCGGCGGGCCTATCGGAGTAGGCGCGCTGCTTGTGCGGGAATTCGCAATACTCGACCCCGTGGGCGGGCACGAGCGGGGCTATCGTCAGGGGACGGAGAACCTCCCGGCCGCGCTTGGTATGGCCGCGGCGCTGGAGGTGGGGTCGATCGAGGATTGGGCCCTCCCGGTCGAGCAGCATTTCGATTTCAAGAGCCGGCTCTACGACCTCGGTGAGCCGTTGCTGGGTGGGTTACAGTGCTCGCACATATATGCGCTGACCCACCCCACCCTATCGGCCCAAGCCCTCCTCATCCGCCTCGACGCGCTGGGCTTTGCCGTCTCGGCAGGGAGCGCGTGTTCTTCGGGGACGCTCAAGAAAAGCCGGGTGCTCGATGCGTTCGGCGTGCCTGATGACGTCGCGGCTCGGACGATCCGGGTGAGCCTAGGGTGGAACACCACGCCCGAGGAGTTGGAGCGGTTTGTCGAGGTTTGGGCTTCGCTATGTTGAACCAACCCGTCTCCCCGGGCTTGACCCGGGGCCCCG
>JBBRUU010000211.1:0-3343 GCA_038247515.1 Sphingomonadales bacterium | reverse complement strand
TCAGCGGTCCCGAAACGGCTACCGTAGTATCACCCGGGGCAGGAATGGCGCCCGATGGAGGGGTGGCAAGCAGCCGCGCTCGGCGATGAGGCGACGCTCGCCACCAACTCATCGACCTGATCCGCGGCTTCCGCGCGGGCCATCAGTTCGGCGACTTCGGTCTGCAACTGCGCCTGGTACCGTCCAGCGCCACCGTGCCCAGCTTCAGCACACCCATCTCGCGCGCCAGCATCAGCACCTGCACGAACCCTGTCCCGATCTGCTTGAGGAAGCGCCGCCGGAACGCGGCAATGGTGTGGTGGTCCGGGTGCTGGTTGGCGGCGGTGAAGCGCAATGCCACCGAATTATAGGTCGCCCGCTCCAGCTTGCGGCAGGAAAAGACGCCGGTGGCGTAGCCATAAACCAGGATGCCGAGCAGGATGGTCGCGCTGCCGATCACCGCCCGCAGGTCGAGACCCCCGATCACCACGAAGCGCGCCAAGTGTTGCTGGGACAGCCATTAATCTACCGAGGGCGGCATCAGGAAACCGGTGTCGCGGTCGACCGGGCGGAAGTTGCTCATGCAGGGCGGATGCAGGGCGAGGGGAGACGAAGCAGCGCCCGAGGATTCTATCATTGGCCGAGGCTGGGCGTTAAGTCCGACAGGCTGCTTGCAGCGATGCGGCCGTCTGGCGCATCGGCTTCGGTTCAATCAGCCTCAAACCCCGCCGCAGCATGAGCGCCATGGCAATAAGGCTTGTTACCCGATTGCCCACAGCGGCAGAGCAGGGCCGATTCCGCCTTGAGGATGGTCCGTCCGGTGCCGCTCAGAACCTCGATGGCGCCTGAAACCGCCGGGGGGCCGTTCTTCTGTGGCCGCACATGCAACACGCCGTCGCGCACCGCGAGCGCCGTGGTATCGCCCGTCACCGGCTCGCCCGTGGCGGCAAAGCCCGCTGCCTTGTGGGAGCAATCGCAGCAGGGCTTGTTCTGCGAGGCGCCGCATCGGCACAGCGTCGCGCGATAGCCGATTGCCTCGCCCGACAGATGGATTTCGGCGCGCACGGTAAGCGGGCCGTCCTCGCGAAGCTGGATCAGGTTCACCGGTGGCGGCGCCTCCTCCGGCCCGCCGCCCGTCCTCGGCGGCGCAGGCGGGCAGCGTGGTCAGGTATTCGGCGACCGGAACCAGGCCGAACATGCTGGCGATGGCGGCATCGATGCCCAGACGCTTGCGGGCGGCATCCGTCTCGGCAAATCCCTGCACCAGGCTGCGCAGCATGCCCGCGTAGATGGCGTTTGCCAGGTCCATCACCGGCGCTGTAATGGGATGGTCGATATGGGTTTTCCCCACGGGATCGGGGGGCCGGCGCATCACCGGGTTAGGCACCACTGAGAGGCTGGGCGCGAAGTCCGGCTCCGCCGCCAGGCGTGCCTCAAAGGCTTCGCGTAAGGCGATGAAGCGACGATAATGCGACGCCTCGATGTCGGCCGGCAATCCTTCGCCCTGCTCGACGATGGTGTCGAGTGAAGCCAGCGCCGAGGCGAGGTCGGTGATGCGGCTCAGGCCCGTCAGGGCGACGACCTCGGGCCCCACCTGCAAAGCCGGGTCGCCCACGAACAGCGCGGCCTCGCCCAGCCGTGCGGCCAAATCACCGATCACGGCGCGGATGCTGCGATAAAGGTAGCCCACGGTCAGATAGTCCTGCGCGCTGGGCATCAACCGCTCACCCGGAGTCTCACGTCGATAGTCGGGTGACGGTGCTGCGAAGCCAGGTTCCGGCGAGGGCGTGCCGCCACTCGCGCTCAGGCGCAGGTCTCCGCTTGGTGAATCCCATGAGTGACTCCGAAGTTCAGTCTGGCTCGCGCTACTCTTAAACCTCTGTCAACTTCGATCTATTGAGGCTTGCCAAAAAATCATGTTTTCTTAATAATGATCCCCAAGCGGTTCGGTTCATAAGAAACCCTCCGCCATCCAATCGGGGGATGTCCGACGTGCATCCACCTATCGTGCATTTCGAGGCAGACCCCGACGGCTTGGCCTCGATTCGGGTCTGCCTGGGCTACCTCGCCGAAGGTCTTGCATGCCACGTATCCTTGCCTGTTGCTCCGGGCAGGCACCAACACATCGATCCTCGCCTCCTATGGTCTGAGCCCGGAGGCAGCGAACGCCTACACCACGGGTCGGTATCGGCTCGACCCCTAGCTTGCGGCGATGCGTGGTCCGTTTGGCGGGCGCGCGCTGCGCGGCGAGGATCTGGTGGCAGCGCGCTTGCTGAGCGGCTCAAGCTTTGCCACCGGCTGGCTTCGGCCGCATGGCCTGGGCCCGGCCGGGATCGCCGAAGTCGCCGAGGCCGGCGGCGCCACAGCGCTGCTCTACGTGCTGCGCCCGGCCGACCCGAAGCCACTCTCGCGCCAGGACGCGCTTGTGCTGCGCGCCGTCGCGGGCGCGCTCGGGCTGGTGGTCACCCGCTCCGACCTCTCGACCGGGGCCGCCGCGGCGGCCGAGGTGATGGGCCGCGCCTCCACGCCGGTGGTGCTGTTGCTGCCCGACGGGACGGCGCTATGGAACAACGCCGCGGCGACCGTCCTTTGGGCGCCGGATGGGC
The DNA here is from genome assembly GCA_038247515.1 of Sphingomonadales bacterium. GTDB lineage: Bacteria > Pseudomonadota > Alphaproteobacteria > Sphingomonadales > Sphingomonadaceae > Erythrobacter. The sequence goes on along the minus strand of JBBRUU010000211.1, from coordinate 758 downwards.
CGTTGCGGCGACAGGGGCGCCGGATCTCCGACCGCGACGGCAATCCCACTTCGCTCTTCGCACGCGCTCTCGCCGCCGCCTCGGTGCCCGGCGCACGGTCGCATGTGGTGGGGATCACCGGCGGCCAGGCACCGGTGCCCGCCAGGCTGCAACCGGTGACCCTGCGCTCCGGACGGACCGTCGTGTTGCTGACCGCGGCGATGCCCTCAGCCACGGTGCCGACGGCCGAGGCGGTCGCGGCTGCGCTGGGCCTGACCCGATCCCAGGCAGAGATAGCGGTGCTGCTCTGCCGTGGCATGGAAACCACCGCGATTTCTGAACGCATCGGCATCAGTCAGCACACGCTGAACGGGCATCTCCGCGATCTCTATTTCCGCCTGCGCGCCGCCAATCGCGTCCAGGCCGTGGTGCGCTTGCTCGGCGCATCCGCTGCCATCGAGCTTTTCTCGGAATCGACGGAGCCCGCCGCGGCGGCCGAAAGGCACACGCCAGGGTAGCGGCCCGCGCCGCGACGGAAGAAGTTCCCAACAATCCTAGGGGCGCGGCCACCCGTCCCGCGCTCGTATCAATCAAACGCGTGCCGGAGCTCTCGTTCCGGATCGCGCGGGCCTCGGCCCGTCGGCGACAAGAAAACCTGGAGAATGGCCATGTTCACGCTAAAGGTTCCCGACAGCCTGCTCTTCGAGCTCACCGGCGAGGTGCTGGTGAGCGACTTCCTCGACCTCTCCGACACGTTCATCAACACGACGGAGGCGGTT
>JBBRUU010000210.1:0-3355 GCA_038247515.1 Sphingomonadales bacterium | reverse complement strand
GCGCATGGCGGCGCGACGACCGAGGCGATCGCCTTCTTCCGGGCGCATGACACCGGGTTTCGGGTCCGCCGTCTGGAGATGCTGGCACGCAAGCTGGCGCGCGACTGGCAGCTCGATCCGGACATCTCCGAGGACGCGAGCGACCGCGCGCGCGACCGGCTTTACGAGATTCTCGCGGTTTATTACCGCGCCGACGAGGACGTGCTGTATTCAATGCGCTTCGCCGAACTGGCGGCGGGCGCGCTGCGCCAGCCCGGCGCGGTACTCGATTTTCTCGCTACCCAGCGGCTTCTGCCCGCCACCGACCTCGCCGCCGAAGAACTGCTGATCGAGGCGCTTGAGGACATGCCCAAGGTGCTGAAGCGGCGGATGCTGCTCACCTATCTCGGCTTTCCCTTCTACGACGTCGCCACCCTCCCCCTATCGCGGCGCGAGGGGATCGACGAATTCAACCCGGTCAAGATCGACCGCATCTCACCTGCTGACGCGCTCTCGATCCGCGAAGGCGGGACGACGGCGACCTTGCGGGGCATCGAGTTCTACAATTTCGGCGCCTTCTTCAGCCGCGACTACCGCGAGAACGACTATCTGTGGGGGCGCCTGCACGGGGCAGAGCGGATGATCGACCTGGTCGCCTCAACAGTCGGCGGGTCGGTCCCTGCCGAGACGATAAGCGCAGGAAAGCGCGCGGCATTTCTCGCGGTGCTGGATGAGGAGGAAGCGTCGGGGCGCTGCCAGAAGAGGCTGATCGAGCACATCCGGCTCGAGGTGCGCGATCGGATGGGTTAGCCCCGCGCGCCTAACCCCTTGATCCGAAGAATAACAGCATGACCAGCCGCGAATCTTCCGGCGTGGTTCCAAAGCCGGGTGCGGCGTTGTGGAATTGCCAGGGCGAGAACAGCAGCAACCGGTTGAAACGCGCGGGCACGCGCATTGTGCGTTCCCACTTGGCCGCGTTGGTGGTGTCGCGGTTGACCACTTGATCGACGAGCGCGTTAAGGTCGCCGTAGCCGCTCGCGGCGATCTTCGCCGGATCCTGCGGCACGGCTTCCAGTCCGGTGCGCTTGTGGCGGAAGAAATCGGTCCCGCCTGCGTGTGGGTTGGCGCAGTCCTCGGGCCGCGAGAGGTAGAGGATGCCTGAATAGGCAGCGGGGTCGATGTGGACGCCGCTTTTGCCCTTCGCGCCCTTGGACGTCAGGCGGCAATGACCGTGCTGGGTGCCCGGCGCCGGGCCGAGCTTCATTCCGAGCAAGTTTGAAATCGCCGTGTTGATCGGCGCGGTCGCGAAGGGGGCGGTGGAATTGAGGCCCGGAAAGTTGCCATTCTGGAGCGCCGGATCATAGCCAAGCCCCAGCGCTGCGCGCCGTGCCGCCCACGGGTCCGACAGAAAGTCGTCGACGATCAGGAGCGAGGGCAGCATGGCGGCCTAGCCCCCGAAGGCGTCCTTGAGCTTGGCGAAGAAGCTGCGGCTTTCCGGGCATTCATCGCCGGTCTCAGTCGACTTGAACTCCTCCAGGATTTCCTTTTGGCGCTTCGAGAGCCGCGTCGGTGTCTCGACCATGATCTCGACAACCAGATCGCCGCGCCCGCGTCCTTGCAGCACCGGCATCCCGGCGCCGCGGATCCGCAGCTGCTTGCCCGACTGGATGCCCACCGGAATCTCGAGCCGGTTGGTGGTGCCGTCCAGATCCGGGATTTCGACAAAGCCGCCCAAGGCCGCGGTCGTGAAGCTCACCGGCACACGGGTGGCGAGCGTCGTGCCTTCACGCTCGAAAACGGTGTGAGCTTTCACGTGGAGGAAGATGTAGAGATCACCCGAAGGCGCGCCGCGTGGGCCGGCCTCGCCCTTGCCGGCGAGACGGATGCGGGTACCGGTGTCGACGCCGGCGGGAATATCGACCTTGAGGGTCTGGGCCTTGTCGATGCGCCCCTCGCCCCGGCAGACACGGCAGGGGTTCTCGATTACTGAGCCGCGGCCGCTGCAGGTCGGGCACGGACGCTCGATCACGAACAGGCCCTGCTTGGCGCGCACGCTCCCGGCACCGTGGCACAGGTTACACTGGCGTTGCGAGGTGCCCGGAGTTGCGCCGGTGCCGTCGCAAGTGTCGCAGGATTGCGAGACCTCGATCTCGATCTCGGTCGATTTGCCGTTGAAGGCCTCTTCAAGGCTGACCTGCATGTCGTAGCGCAGGTCCGCACCGCGCCGGTTGGGCTGGCGCTGCTGCGCGCCACCGCCAAAGGCGCTGCCGAAGATCGTCTCAAAGATATCGCCGATGTCGGCAAAGTTGCCCTGACCCCCGCCAAAACCGCCGCCAAAGGGGCCTCCGCCACCTCCGCCATTCATGCCTTGGGTAAAGGCCTCGTGCCCATAGCGATCATAGGCCGCGCGCTTTTGCGGGTCCTTGAGGCAGTCGTAGGCCTCGCTGATTGCTTTGAACTGCGCCTCGCACGCGGTATCACCCGGATTGCGGTCCGGGTGGTACTTCATTGCGAGTTTGCGGTAGGCGCTTTTGAGCATCGCCGCGTCGCAAACGCGGGTGACTTCGAGCGTGGCGTAATAATCATGCTGGGCGCTGGACATGTGTGTGACCTATTCCCGGTGACCAGCCGCCGCCAATACGCCGGATACAGGATCCGGACGCATCGGCTGCGCGCTGAATTGCATCGGGGCCTTAGCCCTTCTTGTCTTCGTCGACCTCGGAGAATTCGGCGTCGACGACTTCCTCGTCGGCCGGCTTCTCGCCCGCAGCTTCCGCTTCACCCTCGGGGCCGGCGGCGGCTTGCGCTTCGTAGATCTGCTGGCCCATCTTCATCGCGGCCTGAGTGAGCGTCTGCGCCTTGGCGTTGATGTCGTCGGCATCACCGCCTTCGAGCGCGGTCTTGACCGCGGCAATCGCCTCTTCGACCTCAGTCTTGGTGCCTGCTTCGATCTTGGCGCCGTGCTCTTCCAACTGCTTCTCGGTCGCGTGGACAAGACTGTCGGCCTGGTTGCGCGCTTCTGCGGCCGCCCTGCGCTTCTTGTCCTCTTCCGCAAACTTCTCGGCATCCTTGACCATCTGGTCGATGTCGTTGTCGGACAAGCCGCCCGACGCCTGGATCTTGATCGTCTGCTCCTTGCCGGTGCCCTTGTCGCGCGCCGCCACCGAGACAATGCCGTTGGCGTCGATATCGAAGGTCACTTCGATCTGCGGCACGCCGCGCGGAGCCGGGGGAATGCCAATCAGGTCGAAATTGCCGAGCAGCTTGTTGTCCGCCGCCATCTCGCGTTCGCCCTGATAGACCTTGATCGTCACCGCGTTCTGGCTGTCCTCGGCGGTCGAGTAGGTCTGGGTCTTCTTGGTCGGGATGGTGGTGT
>JBBRUU010000209.1:0-3464 GCA_038247515.1 Sphingomonadales bacterium | reverse complement strand
ATAGCGCCCGCTCCCTCACCGTCACCCCGGCGCAGGCCGGGGCCCAGCGCGGCGAAGCGCGGAGCCCGACCGCGCTGGATTCCGGCCTTCGCCGGAATGACGAAAGTATCAATTTGGTTGATGGGAGCTTGGGGTGATGGTCAGGGCTCTTCTCATTGCACCAAAAAGGGCAGCGGCTGGCATGGCGATCGAGAAGGTCGTCAATTTCGCAGTGCTTCCACGAAAAGGCGAAATTGTTGACATCGGTGCTGAAGGTGTCGCGTTGACCATCCGCGTGACTGAGGTCGTCCACTTCCCAGACCACGATCATAAATTCAAAGGCGATGGAGACGGCATCCACGTGTGGGGCGAAGTCTCTGGGCACGGGTACCAATACTAATATGGCCCCCCGCAAAACCCTCGCCTCCAACCCCGCCCTCGGACCGTGGAGCTACTCTTGAGCATCCCACAATTTCAGGTCGGCGATGTCGTGCGCCTCAAGTCGGGCGGTCCGTTCATGACTGTCCAACAGGCGACCTATGCCGACAACATCGTGTGCACCTGGTTCGGCGAGAGCAACAAGCGCATGTCCGAAGGCTTCCACCCGCGCACGCTCCAGAAAATCGGGCCGGAGGGCGCCAATGACTGATCTCGAAACCGACGGCACACCAGAAGCCGCGACCGGGCGCGCAACGCTGGGCTTGCGCGAGGATGCCGCCACTGCCGAAGCCCCCGCGCTCAAGAAGAAGGGCCGTGGGTGGGAGATTTCGGACAAGCGGCTCGATGCGCTGCACGAACAGGCGCGCGAAATGCGGCGCCATTCGTCCGATGCGCACAAGGCGCTGGCCGAGAAATTCACCGCTGCTGATCTGGGCCGCTACACCTTCAAACGCCACGCCGTAGTCGGTAGCGCGATTGTCGATTTCAACTGCCACAACCTCGGCCTCGCACTCGCGATTGACGAGGAGGGGCAGAACGATGCGCTGGTCAAACGCCGCGACAAGAGCCTCGAAAGCGTCGGCATCAAGGTCATGCGGATCGCGGCCGCCGATATCCTTACTGATATCGACGCCGTGCTCCAGCGCCTCACCACCGCCATGCGCGACCGCATGACCGAGCGCAAATCCGCCGCCCGCGCGCACAAGGCGGCCAACCCGAACCAAAGCTACGACCGCGCAAAACCGCGCCCCAACTCACGCCCCAACTCACGCCCCAACTCACGGGGCGATAGCGACACTGCCAAGCCCCGGAGCCGCAAACCATGATAACCAACTTCATCGCTGCGCTGCTTGCCCTGCAATCCGCCGGTGAGGCCGCCGTCGCCATCAAGAACGACAACCCGGAAACCTGGAGCGTCGAATATCCGCGCCTGATCCAGCCGCTGGTGGCTGATTATCGCCGCTGTCTTGGCGTTACGAATCGTCGGATCGCGGGCAAGGCCGATTTTGAAAGCCAGCACGCGGCGGATCTCACACGCTGCGCAGATCGCCGCGCCAAGGCAACAGCCGAGGCCAACGAACTGCTCGCCGGGGCCAAGACCACGCTCAGCCCGCAGCAGGTCGAGCAATTGTTCACCAACATCGGCCGTATCCACATCGCGCGCGGGCGCGATCTCGACCAGCAGTTCGCCTCGCGCATCGCCGGGGCAACCGCAGCGTCAGACGATTACGAGGCGAACCGGCCCAAGGGGCTGGTGATCGAGTTGCGCGATGCCAGCGTGGTCAAGGCCCGCACCGACGCGAGCGCGGCGGCGGATGAACAGGACAAGGACGGACAGTGATGCTTGCGATCGACAACCTCCACGCCAGCGTCGGCGGCGCAGATAATCCGAGGCCGATCCTCAAGGGCCTGACGCTGCACGTGCCCGCGGGCGAGATCCACGCGATTATGGGGCCCAATGGCGCGGGCAAATCGACGCTCGCCAATGTGCTGGGCGGCAAGCCGGGTTACGAGGTTACTGCGGGCAGCGTGATGTTCCAGGGGGAGGACCTGCTTGCACTCGACCCGCATGAACGCGCGGCCAAAGGCCTGTTCCTCGGCTTTCAATACCCGGTCGAAATCCCCGGCGTCTCCAACGTCCAGTTCCTGCGTGAAGCGCTGAATTCGCAGCGCAAGGCGCGCGGGGAAGCTTCGCTTTCGGGCGGGGAGTTCCTCAAGCTTGCCAAGGACAAGGCGGCGCTGCTGCAAATGGACATGGAGATGCTCAAGCGGCAGGTGAACGTCGGCTTTTCGGGCGGCGAGAAGAAGCGCGCCGAGATGGTGCAAATGGGCATCCTCGATCCGGCGTTTGCAGTGCTGGACGAAACGGACTCGGGCCTCGATATCGACGCGCTGCGGATCGTCGGCGCGGGGATCAACGCGATCATGCGCAACGCAAACAAGGGCGTGCTGCTGATCACCCACTACCAGCGCCTGCTCGACGTCGTGAAGCCCGACAAGGTGAGCATCCTTGCTGGCGGCCGGATCGTTGAAACCGGCGGACCGGAACTCGCGCTGCGGCTCGAGGCCGAGGGTTATGATTCGGTGATGGCGTGATGGCTGCGACCGCCACGCTCCCCACGCGCCGCGACGAGGCGTGGCGCTATGCCGATTTTGGCGCGCTGGCGCGGCTCGGCGCAGACGCGCTTGACGCGTGGCGCGAGATTGCCGTGGCGGCGGGTGAGTGCCTCAGCGAGTTTCTGGTAGTCGGCAGCGACACGCCCGAACTGCACCGCATTCGCGTAACGCTCGGCGAAGGCGCGCGCGCAGCGTTCTTCGTCACCAATCGCGGCGCTGATTACACCCGCGTCGAGCTGGAAGTCAGGCTCGCCCGCGGGGCCCATTTCGAATTCGGCGGCGTGACCATCGGCGGCGGGGATGCGACCCGCGAATTCGTCACCAAGGTCGTTCATGCCGAGCCCGAGGCGACCAGCAATCAGACCATCCGCGCGGTCCACTGGAACACCGGCACCGGCAATTTCCTCGGCGAAATCAAGGTTGCGCGCGATGCGCAGAAGACCGATGCAGCGCAGGATTTCAAGGCGCTGTTGCTCGAAGCAGGCGCGAGCGCCAACGCCGTCCCGCAGCTCGAAATCTTTGCCGATGACGTCAAATGCGCACACGGCGCGACCGTTGGCGCGCTCGATGAAGCCGCGCGGTTCTACATGATGGCGCGCGGGCTCGATCCAGCGACCGCGCAAGCACTGCTGGTGCAAGCCTTTATCGGCGATGCGTTTGTGGCGCTGGACGACGCGGGCGAACGCGAACGGCTGCTCGCTGCGGCGCTTGGCGCACTAGAGGGCGCGCGGCTATGAACGCTCCTGTAACCTTCCCCCCGCTGGCCGATCTGCGCGCCGACTTTCCCGGCATGGTCACGAATGACGGCAAGCCGTGGCATTACCTCGACACCGGCGCCACCGCTCAAAAGCCGCAAGCGGTGATAGGTGCGATGGCGCGCGCGATGGGCGCGGATTACGCCACCGTTCACCGCGGGGTCTATGCCCGCT
>JBBRUU010000208.1:0-3464 GCA_038247515.1 Sphingomonadales bacterium | reverse complement strand
GGGCTGCGGGTTGACGGTCTCGCCCGGGTTGAGGAACCCGCCGGCGCGCAGCACCACGCGTTCCGAACCGGTCAACCCTTCGGTGATGGCGAGGCCGCTAGGCGTCACCGCACCGGTCTTTACCGCGCGGCGCAGCACTTTCTTGTCCGCACCCACGACGTAAACGAAGCTGCCCTTGGCGTCGGCCAGCACTGCGCTTTCGGGGAGCACGGTAGCCTTAAAGCTGCCGCTGTTAATCTTTGCCGAGGCGAAGCCGCCGGGGCGCAGTTCGGTCGAGAAGGGCAGCGCGATGCGCACCGTGCCCTGCCGGGTCGCCTGATCGATCACCGGCGAGACCTGCCACACCTGCCCTGCGAAGCGCTGGCCCGAACCGGTCGGGACGATCGTCGCCTGCGTGCCGACCGAGAGCTTGGCGAGCTGTTCTTCGGAGACCTGCGCGAGCATTTCCATCTCGCCGCCGCTGGCGATCGTGAACAAAGGCTGCGAACCGGCACCGACGGTCTGGCCGGGCTCGACAGCGCGGGTCAGGACGTAGCCGGTGGCGGGCGCGATGATGTTGAGACGCTGGTTGCGCGCGCTTTGTTCGCGCAGTTGCGCCTCGGCAACGCGGACGCGCGCGACAGCCGCGTCACGGGTCGCGGTCAGGCGGTCGACATCGGCCTTGGAGACAAAGCCGCGGGCAACCAGTTGCAGCGCGCGGTCGAGATTGGCGCGCGCAAGGTTGGCGTCGGCCTTGGCGACCTCGATCTGCGCGGACTGCGCGGCGGCCTGCTGGACCTGCACCGAGCGGTCGATCACCGCCAGCACCTCACCCTGCTTCACCCAGTCGCCCGCATCGACGGTGACGCGCAGCACCTGGCCGCCCTCGCCGACCACGCCGACCGGCATGGGACGGCGCGCGGCGAGCGTGCCGGGCGCGTCGATCTCGCCTGCAACCATGGTCTTGCCGGGAGTCACCACCGTGACCGAGGCGGCTTGCGAATTGTTGTCGTCTGCCGGAGCCGGCTGCCCGCCGGCGATCGCAAAATAGGCCGCGATCAGCAGCAGCAGCACAAACAGCCCGCCCCCGCCGACGATCAGCCAGCGCGGGATCGCGGGTCCGGGCGCGGCGCGGCTACCGGCAAACTCCGTGGTCACACCGTCGGCGGCTTCAGCCGTGATCGTCGTCTCGTAATTCATCGCCATTCCCTCACTCGGGCCACGGGCGCGCCGTGCACGCCTTGGCCGTGGAGTGTATTATTCCCATAAAGCACCAAGTGCAACGCATCATAGATTGTCGGCCCCAAGGCCGCAATGCGTGCATCGACCGATGACTTGGAGCCTAGACGAAGGGTGCAACGGCGTTGGCGCAGGAAACGGCGCAAAATGACAAACCCCCGCAACGCCTTGCGGGCGTTGAGGGCTTAGGGCGGGCTTAGGGCGGGCTTCGTGCGGGCTCGGGGCGGGTCTTGGGCGGGCTTCGTGCGGTTTTTTGGAGCGGCGCGGCTCAGTACTTCAACTGGCGCTCATAAAGGTCGCGGTAGTGCTGGATCTTGGTCACGCGCAGCCCATGCATGCCCGAGCGGTCGACCGCGCGCTGCCACGAGGCGAACTCCTCGAGCGTGAGGCCATAACGGGCCAGCGCCTCGTCGAGCGTCAGCAGCCCGCCTTTGACGGCGGCTACGACTTCGGCCTTGCGCCGCACCACCCACCGCTTGGTTTCGGGTGCGGGCAGGTCGGCAATGGTCAGCGGCTCGCCGAGCGGGCCGATCACCTGTGCGGGGCGGATATCCTGGTTCTCAATCATCGTCTGTCTCTCAAATCGCCGTGTGGCGCAGCGGAGGTTTGTCCTTCCGCATCGTGGGGGCGGTTTGCATCATTCTGAGCATTCTTCGCTCCAAGAGCTTTAGATTGCCCTAAGGAAACACGGTTAACACCGGGTTCGGCCCAGGATTCACCATCTTCGAGAAGCGCAAAGTAACTTGCCGCTGCGTCGCCGAAGCTGGCCGCCACCGGCTCGATCGGCGCAGCCGATTCGGTGCGCATCAGAAGCCTGAGGTCGCGCGCGGCATTGAGCCGGGCGGTGATTTCGCTCCATTCGACCGCCCGCAGCGCGTCGCCTGCACGCCGGGCGGCGCGTCCGGCGAATCGCTCGTCGGCACCGAAGGCACCGCCCGATGCGCGGATTGCGCCGTGCGGCGCTTGCAAAGACTTGGGTTTCTCGAACATCATCGTCCCTGCTAACGCGAGGGCGTCAAAATCTGGTAAAGCCGTCGTTTACTCATGCTTAGGAATAATCCGGGCGAATGTGGCAAGACACGGGGGCAAGACGCGCGCCCTCTGGCAAAACCGGATGGCGGCCGCTATATGCTCGCAGTCCCATGGATACCCCCGCTCTCCTTGTTCCTGGCCTTGCCCCCGGTCTGATAGCCGCAACCGATGCCGCCGCGCTGTTCGACCTGCCGCGCCCTGCGTCCTTGTGCCGGATCGTCGTGGCGATGAGCGGCGGGGTCGATTCCTCGGTGGTCGCCGCCCTCGCCGCCGCCAGCGGCGCAGAAGTGATCGGCATCACGCTCCAGCTTTATGATTATGGCGCAGCGACGGGCCGCAAGGGCGCGTGTTGCGCCGGCGATGACATCCGCGACGCGCAGGCCGTGGCCGACCGGCTGGGCATCGCGCATTATGTCTTCGACCACGAAAGCGCCTTCCGCGAGGAAGTGGTCGAGCAGTTCGCCGATGAATATCTCGCCGGGCGCACGCCGGTGCCCTGCATCCGCTGCAACATGGGGCCAAAGTTCACCGACCTGTTCCGCATGGCGCGCGAACTTGGTGCAGATTGCCTTGCAACCGGCCACTATGTGCGCCGCGCAATGACCGACACCGGCGTGCAGCTTCACCGCGCCGCCGATCCCGCGCGCGACCAGTCCTACTTCCTGTATGGCACCACCGAAGCGCAGCTCGATTACCTGCGCTTCCCTCTGGGCGGGATGCCCAAGGCCGAAGTGCGCGATCTGGCCGAAGCGGCCGGGCTTAGAAATGCAGCCAAGCCCGACAGTCAGGACATCTGCTTCGTCCCCGATGGCGATTACGCCAAGATCGTCATTAAGGTCCGCCCCGAAGGCGCGGCCCTCGGTGCCATCGTCCATGCCGCAACCGGCGAGACGTTGGGGACACACAAGGGCATCGTTCACTTCACGGTGGGCCAGCGCAAGGGCCTCGAGATCGGCGGCCAGCCTGAACCGCTTTATGTCACCGGCCTCGATGCGGCCGCGCGCGAAGTGCGCGTCGGGCCGAAGCGGATGCTGGCGGTGAACGCCGCGCGGCTTACCGAAACCAACTGCATCGGCGCGCTGCCCGACGAACCGCTGACCGCGAAGGTGCGCAGCCTCGCCAAGCCCGTGCCGGTGACGCTTGAAGGCGCAATCGGCGAAGGCACACTTGGCGCCAAGAGGTTCGGAGGGGGCGTGGCAGTCACGATCCGCTTC
>JBBRUU010000207.1:0-3470 GCA_038247515.1 Sphingomonadales bacterium | reverse complement strand
CGCCTAGCACGGGCGCCTAGCACGGGCGCCTAGCATGGGCGCCTAGCATGGGCGCCTAGCGGGCGGGGGCCTGCGACGCGGGAGACTTGCGCAGGAAAATGTACCGCACCAGCACCACCGCCGATACCGCACCGAACACATTGGCGGCCAGCTCCGCCATGTAGATCGCCGAGGAGCCCATTGAAGGGCGCAGGATCAGCGCCACCGGGAGCATCACGAAAAACACACGGGCGATGGATTGTACGAGGGCAAATCCTGCCTTGTCGACCGCGTTCATGATCCCGTTGCCGACGATCAGCAGGCCAAAGCCGGCATAGCCCCAGGCCGCGATCCTGAGGTAGAGGTCGAATTCGGCGATGACCGCCGGGTCGGAGGTGAAGATCCGCGCGAAGCTCTGCCCCGCCGCCATCACCCCGATCGCGACGAACAGCCCCCACACGATGCAGAAGCCGCCTGCGTAAAGCACCGCCTCGCGCGCCCGGTCGGCGCGGCCAGCGCCCCAGTTCTGCCCGACAATCGCCCCGATCGCACCCGACAGGCCGAGCAGCGGGACGATCACGAAGCTCTGCAAACGCGACGCCGCGCCGAAGCCTGCGACCGCCGCCTCGCCTTCAAGCGCCACCAGCGCGGTCAGGATGGACAGACCCAAGGGGTTGATCGCATTCGAAAAAGCCGCCGGAAGTCCGACACGGATGATCGCCTTGGCGGAACCAGCTAGAGTCCCGTTCCTCAGCAGGCCGAGGTTCAAGGGCAGCGGCGTGCCGCGCAGCAAAAATAGCGCCGTGGCGACGCCCAACGCCCATCCAATCGTCGTCGCATAGGCCGCGCCCGCGATCCCGAAGCCCTCGAAACCGAAAGCACCCGTGATCAGGATCGGGTTGAGCACCCAGTTAGCGGCCGCATAGGTGATGCTGACCGTGCTGGTCCGCCGAGCCTCGCCTTGGCCGCGCAGCACGCCGTTGAAGCCCATGATCGCAAGGCTCAACGGAAAGCCTATCGCGTAAGGGGTCATGTAGGCGCGGATCAGCGGCATCAGCGCAGGCGGCGCGTTCATTGCAGTGAAGATCGGGTCGATCAGCGCCCACAGAGCAAGGCCCATCAAGAGCCCGCAGGCTACCGCAAAGACGATCCCGAAATTGGCGCGCTGTGCCGCCGTGGCGTGGTCGCCTTCGCCCAATGCCCGGGCGACCACCGAGTTGATCCCGACCATTATGCCCACGCCAAGCGATGTGCTTGCTACCGCGACGGGGAATATGAAGGAGATCGCCGCCAGCGCCTCGCTGCCGAGCTGTCCGATGAAATAGGCGTCGACGATCCCGATCGACATGATCGCAGCGACGCCGATCACCGCAGGGGTGGTCTGGCTGACGAGGTGGCCGGGGATGCTGCCGCTGACGAGGCGCGGAGTGTTGGGCGCGTTCATGCTTTCCGGGACCTAGCGGCAGGCTACGCGGCTTGCAAAGCATTCCCTGCGCGTGCGATAGCGGCGGCCATAACAGACGCGAGAGGAATGGCCCGATGGCAACCCAGCTCAAACCCAACAGCCTAGAAGGCTCGTGCAGCAAGGAAGAGTGGCAGGCGCGGCTGGACTTAGCGACGTGCTACCGCATCTTCGACCACCTCGGCTGGTCGGAATCGATCTACAATCACATCTCGGTGAAGGTGCCGGGGGAGGAGGATACCTTCCTCATCAACCCGTTCGGGCTGCTCTATAGCGAAGTGACCGCCAGCAACCTCGTCAAGATCGATGTCGAAGGCAACAATGTCGGCGGGTCGCCTTACATGGTGAACAAGGCGGGCTTCACCCAGCACGCCTATTTCCACAAGCATCTGGGCAGCCGTGCCGACGCGATTTGCCACGTCCACACGACGGCGACGATGGCGGTGGCGAGCCACAAGGACGGGCTGCTGCCGTTGAATTTCTACGCCTGCAATTTCCAGGGCCAGATCGGCTACCACGACTTCGAGGGCGTGACCGTGCGGGCCGAAGAGGGCGAGCGGCTGGTGCAGAACCTTGGCAACCACACCATCCTGATGCTGCGCAACCACGGCCCGGTAGTGATGGACCGCACCATCCAGGGCATGTTTGTCAAGATGTGGGCGCTCCAGCGCGCCTGCGAGATCCAGGTGGCGACGCTCAGCATGGGCAACCCCAACCTCGTTCCCCAGGCGGTGGTTGACGTTCACCAGCGCGACCTTTCTGTGATGAGCGGGCAGGGCGGCGCGGGGATGTTCGACTTTGAGGCGTGGAAGCGCCGGATCGACAAGATCGACGACAGCTGGCGCCAGTAAGCCGTTAACAGGGGCGCCCAATGTCGCGCATGACCGTTAACGAACGGCCGGTCGAGTTCGACCTCGATCCGCGTATGCCACTGCTTTACGCGCTGCGCGAGGCGATGAACCTCACCGGCACTAAGGCGTGTGGCGGCGGGCCGGAGTGCTCAGGCGCGTGCATGGTGCTGGTCGACGCGGTGGCGCTGCGCTCCTGCGCGATCACGCTGGCCGAGGCCGAAGGGCGGATCATCACCACCATTGAGGGTCTGAGCCGCGACCGTTCGCATCCGGTGCAGCAGGCAATGGTGGCGCAGCAGGCGATTCAGTGCGGCTATTGCACCCCCGGCATCGTCATGTCCGCCGCCGCGCTGCTGCTGCGCAACCCGGCGCCGACCCGAGCGGATATCGAGGCGGGCATCCCGAACATCTGCCGCTGCGGGGTCTATCCGCGGTTGATCAAGGCTGTCGAGCAGGCGGGCCGGGTGGCGCTGCGGCAGGAAAGCGTCAGCGCCGCGCCCGCGCCGGGGATCAGCCCCGAGGATGCGGCCAAGGCCGTGCCGGCGTTAATCGTGCCGAAGGGCGAGTAGGAGGCGGGGCCGATGAAGGCGACGATCTGGCACAACCCGGCTTGCGGCACCTCCAGGAAGACGCTGGCGATCCTCGAGAACCTCAGCCGGGTGGAGGTGACGGTGATCGAGTACCTCAAGACGCCGCCCACGCCTGAGAAGCTCGCCCAGCTTTATTGCGACGCCGGGATAACGCCGCAGCAGGGACTACGTATGCGTGGCACCGACGCTGGGGAGCGGGGTCTTCCTGAGGCGGACGACGCAACCGTGCTGGCGGCAATGGCAGCCGACCCGATCCTGATCGAGCGGCCCTTGGTGGAGACCGACAAGGGTGTGCGGCTGTGCCGACCGCAGGACGTAGTGCTGGAAATATTGTAGGTCTGGCGATGCGCCCGGTCGCGGCACGCGACCGCGAGCGCACGCGCGCGAGCCGCAGGTGCCCTGTAGCGTAGCGGAGGGAACAGCACCGAGGACGCACCCGCGGAGGCGGGTGCGCAATCAAGAATGCATTAGATCCCGGTCGGCCTGCAGCCGGAACCAGCCGTGCACCAGCACGATGAGGCACAGCGCCACGATCAGCCCGAAGCCCAGCCAGTCCGAATGGCCGTAGAGCCACACGCCCAGCGCCGG
>JBBRUU010000206.1:0-3541 GCA_038247515.1 Sphingomonadales bacterium | reverse complement strand
CGGCGCGAGCTCTTCGAGGAAACCGGGATCATCGTTTCCGATCTGGGCCGCGAAATCGCGCGGATGACACCTGAATTCGTCACAGTCGAAGGCGAGCTGGTGCAGGCATACGAGCGCTTCTTTCTGGTCCGCGTTGCCGAGGCGCGGGTCGACACCAGTGGCCACACCGTCCTCGAACAGCAGCTGATGACGCAGCACCGCTGGTTTACCCTAGGCGAGCTGGAAAGCTGGCCCGAGGCGGTGTTCCCGGTGGAACTTGCTGCGATTATCAGGTCGCAAACCGCAGCCTGCCGAACTCCAACCTGATTGCCCTTGCCCCATGCGCTCGCTAGTCCTTTCATGAAAACGGGAGAGAGACATGGACTACACAGGTAACGTCGCGTGGATCACCGGGGCATCATCAGGCATCGGCGCAGCGCTGGCGCGCGAGCTGGCGGCGCGCGGCGCGCATGTGGTACTGTCGGGGCGCGATGAAGCGCGGCTTGCGGAAGTCGCGGCGGACTGCGGGGAGGCTTTGATCCTCGCCTTCGACGTGCGCGACGACCAAGCGCTCGCCGAGGCGACCGCCAAGGCTATCGCGTGGAAAGGCGGCGTCGACATCGCCTTTGCCAACGCCGGGATCTCACAGCGCAGCCGCGCGCTCAATACCGATATGCAAGTCTACCGCGACATCATCGCGGTCGATCTCCTCGCCCAAATCGCCTTCACGCAAGGGCTGATCCATCACATGAGCGAGCGCGGCTCGGGCGCGCTCGGGTTCATTTCGTCGATCGCGGGCAAAGTCGGCGTGCCGCTGCGCACCGCCTATTGCGCCGCCAAGTTCGGGCTCGCAGGCTATGCCGATGCGCTGCGGGCCGAGCTCTCGCAGTCGGGCGTCAGCGTTCACACGATCTACCCCGGCTCGGTCGCCACCAATGTATCGCGCAATGCGCTGACCGGCGCAGGCATCCGGCGCGACCGCTCGGACAAGGCGATCGACAACGGCATCCCCGCCGATGATGCAGCCCGCACCATGCTCGGCGCCATTGCTGCCGGGGACCGCGAGATCATCGTTGCGCAAGGGATGGAAGCGGGCATGGGCGAACTGCGCCGCACCCCGGATGCGCTGTTCGATTCGGTCGCGGCGATGGTCGCCAGCGGCTACATGGACAAGCTGGAGCACGAATGATGAACTTCGACCTCAAGCGCGTGGCGCTGCCAAACGGCATCCATCTCAACATCGTCGACGAAGGCCCGGTCGATGCCCCTGTGCTGATTTTCCTGCACGGCTTTCCCGAAAGCCACCGCACCTGGCGCCATCAGATCGCGCATTTTTCGGATCGCTTCCGCTGCATCGCGCCCGACCAGCGCGGCTACCGCGGGTCGTCCAAGCCGCAGGCGGTGGAGGCCTACACGCCCGACAAGCTGATCGGTGACGTGTTCCTGCTGGCGGACACGCTGGGGATCGCGCACTTCACCATCGTCGGCCACGACTGGGGCGGCGCGCTCGCCTGGGGCGTGGCGATCGGCGGACAGCACGCGCGCGTCACCCGCGCCGTGATCGCCAACGCGCCGCATCCGGGGACCTTCCAGAGGCTGCTCTACACGCATCGCGTCCAGCGCGAGGCGAGCCAGTACATCCGCGGCTTCCGCGACCCGTCCAACGACGCGCTGGTCAAGGAGCACGGGCTTACCGCGCTACTGCTGCAATTGGTCAGGTGGGACCGCCCCAGCGCGATGGAGCCCGAAGAACGCGACGCGCTGCTGCTCGACTGGCAGAACCGCGATGCGGCGTTCGGGATGCTCAATTACTACCGCGCCAGCCCGATCAACGTGCCGGCGATGGATGCGCCTTTCGAAATCCCCGAAGGCTGGACGCCGCCCGTCTTGCCCAAGCTCACCATCCCGACGCTGGTGATATGGGGGCTGGACGACCTCGCCTTGCCGCCCGAGAACCTTGCAGGGTTGGAAGACATCATCGACCCGCTCACCATCGTGCAGGTGCCGGACTGCGGGCATTTCGTGCCGTGGGAAGCGCCCGAAGCGGTCAATGCGGCGATGGAGGCGTTCCTGGCGGGCTAATCCGCCAGCCACTCCACTTCTGCGCCGTGGGGGTGCGACCATGCGAGTTGCACTTCCCCTCCTCCGCAAGGCGCCCCGCCCGGCCAGGTGCGCACCGTCAGCTTGTGCCGATGGACGGTGCGATCGGCCTCGACCATGACCCACGCGAGCGGTGCATCTGCCGTCGCCCTCGCGCCCGCCGCTTCCATCGCCGCTGTCACCCGCGCCTGCTGGTCGGCGGGCACATATTGCCACACGATCGAGTGCATCAGCATCCGCGTGGTGCCGGGTGTCTGCGGCTTGGCGAGTTCCGCCTCGACGAAATCGGCGGCGGTTGCCTGCACCAGATCGGGCTTACGCGCGAAGGCGGCACGGATCGCGGCGTCCATGCGTTCGAAGCGCACGGTGTGTTCGGGCCAGATATAGGCCTTGAGCCGCAGCGCCTGCACAGGATCGGTGAGGTCGACGGGGGCAACATCGCAGCCCCTTGCCGAGACAATCGCGATGTCCCGCGCTGGCGGCGGCGCGCCGTGCCAAGCGGGGGCGAAACCCATCACCGGCTCCTCGGGACCGACGATCACCCCGCCCAGATCATACCGATAGCGATCCAGCATCAGGTTGATCCCCGCGCTCGATCCGATCTCCAGGCACTCGAACCGCGCAGGCAAGCCCTGCTCCGCCAGCCACAGCATCGCGGCGATGAAATTGGCCGATCGCCCCGCCTCATTGGTCTGCGGCGGGCCGCCCAGCCACGGCAGCAAAGCCGCCTCGTGCGCCGCCATGACGCCCGCAATCACCCGCGCATCGTCGGCCTCCTCACCGCGATAGATCGGCGCAAGCAAGGGCGCCGCGCCTGCAAGATGCAGCGCATGGATCCCGCCCGCGACCCGCAAGGGCAGCGCATCGGCAAGCGGTGCGCCCTCCCATTCGCGGACCCGCCGCGCCAATTCGCCCGCAGCGCCGCCCAGCACCACCTCGGCGATCCCCGCCACCACCCGCGCGGTGACCGGTGCGCCGCCTGTGCGGCAATAGGCGACCTGATTGGCAAAGGCGGTGGCCACCGCGCCCTCCCCGCGCGTGTTCATGTCGATGAATTCATAAGCCGGACGTGGCCGAATTCCCTTGGCCCGAATTGCCCATTCCCATTGCCCTTTCGCCGTGCCAGCCTTAAGTGCGCGGCCAATCATGACCCACGGCGGTATCCACGACAATCCCGGACAGCTTACCTTCGCTGTCCCCAAGGGGCGCATCCTCGACGAGGCGCTGCCGGTCATGGCGCGCGCCGGGGTGGAGCCCGATGCCGAGTTCCACGACCCCAAAAACCGCGCGCTGGCCTTCGCCACCAACCGCGCCGACATGCGCCTGATCCGTGTGCGCGCATTCGACGTGGCGACATTTGTCGCTCACGGCGCGGCGCAGGTCAGGATCGTCGGATCGGACGTGATCGAGGAATTCGACTACGCCGATCTCTATGCGCCCGTCGATCTGGGCATCGGCATTT
>JBBRUU010000205.1:0-3660 GCA_038247515.1 Sphingomonadales bacterium | reverse complement strand
AGCAGGCGCCCCTGCCCAACCTGATCGGCGGTGCTCACCGAGACACTCGGTGCGCGTCCGTAGAAGCGCCCCCCGCTCACGCCGCCGCCGACGATGAAGTGGTGCGATCCCCAGCCGTGATCGGACCCGTCGCCGTTCGAGGTGAAAGTCCGTCCGAAATCGGAGGCGGTGAAGGCCGTGACATTGCTCGCCACGCCGAGTTCCACCGTTGCGCGGTAGAAGGCATCCATTGCGACATCGACCTGTCCGAGCAGCGCCTCGTGCGAGCCGATCAGCCCGTCGTGATGATCAAACCCGCCGAGCGAGACAAGGAACACCTGCCGCGTCACCCCAAGTTGCTGCCGCGCGGCGATCAGTCGCGCGACAACGCGCAACTGGTCCGCGAGGCGGTTCCCGGTGCCAAAGCTAGTGGTCAGCGTCGAAGTGGCGATCGCGTTACTGACGAAGGGGCCGTACTGGATCGAACGATCGTTGAACCGCGCATAATCGGCGGCCAGGACATTACCCGAACCGCTGCGCAGCAGGGTGCCGAGCGCTTGCGAGGCGGCGGCGGAGTGGAACAACGTCCGGGTCTGCAGCGGAACGTAGAGCGTCGCGCCCGCGGGCGAGACCTGGTACGGGGTCGCGGCCTGGCCGTTCAGGAACACCGCGTTGCCGGTCGCATTGATCGCGGTGAACATCGCATTGGTGTTCGACGTCAGCGCCAGTTCGCCCATGCGCCCGCCCCACCCGGTGCGTGAGCCTTCGGGGTTCGAGCTTTGCCAGGTTGATTGTTGGTCATTGTGCGAGAACAGCTTGGCCGGGCGCGGCACGCTGTTGTTGTCGTATTGGGCGCGGGTCAATGGCGCGGCCAGCGGACCGACATTGAGCACCGGCGCCATCACGCCCTGATCGTAGAGCGCCTTCAAGCGCGGCATGGTTGGCGCGATCGAATAGGTGATGTTGTCGGTAAGGGTCTGACCCTGCGGCGGGGTCAGCACGGTGTTCGTGAGCGAGGCGCGGCTAAGTGCAATGCCCGAAGCTGCTTCCGACCCTGCTGTGCCGCGGATCGCGGCATAGCGCGCGTAGTTTGCCGCGTCAGAGGGGATCAAGGTGTTGGCGTGATCGTTGCCGCCATAAAGGAACACGCAAACCAGCGCCTTGTAGCCGCCCGCGTTGCTGAACGCCGCAGCCTCGCCAATGCCAGCCAGGCCCAGCGCATAGGACGATGCCGCCCCCATCATCGCCAGCTGTCCGGTGCGTTGCAGGAAGGCCCGCCGCTCCATTTCAGTGCTCATGCCGATAAACATGCCCGTGATCCCTTTGTTTCGTCGTCTGCGGCGTGAGCCTATTTCTGGATGAGGTAGTCGCTCGAGGCGAGGATCAGCGCGACGCCGATCTGCACCCGCCGCAGCCGGTCGGCATTCGTCGAATTGGCGGTCAGGACGACGTCTTCCATCGCCTCCCGGATCGTGTCGCGCACGCTCGCGGTCAGCTGTTTGGCGGTGAGCAGTAGGTCGAGCCGGTCGAGCAGCTGGGTGCTGTCTTGCGCGATCGCGATCTCCGCCGAATAGTCGAGCGTAATGTCCGCAAAGCGCCTGCCCGACACCGCAAGCTCAAGGAAATTGATGTAGCCTGCCACAGAGGTCTCGTTGACGAGCTGGAACTCGGGCGCGAGCAGACTGCGGTTGGCAATCTCGGTGTTGGGCGGGAAGTATCCCGGGCGGAAGAAGTTGAACACCGACGGCGAGCGTAGCGGGCTCTGTCCGAGCGCAGTCGCAGGATCGGTCAGGTCGGGGATCAGCCAGTTGCCCGAAGTCGAACGCGCGCCAAACGTTCGCGCCAGCTGGGCAAAACGCAAGACCGGCTCGCGTAGCTTGCCGAAATTGGGATTGGTGATGTTGGCGGTGTCGAGCGCCTCGTCGTCGGTAAGGATCGCCTTGAACACTCCCGCAAGGTCGCCGCGGCGCCCCGAGCCATTGTTTGCAAAGACGGCGGCGACGCGTCCGACATAGGCTGGCGAAGGATTGCTCGTCACCAGTCGCTGGATCATCTGCTTGGCGAAGAACGGGCCGACGTTGGGATGATTGAACAGGTGGTCGAGCGCGAGGCGCAAGCTGTCGGGCGCGCTGGTGTTCGCAGGGATCGTCAAACCAAGGAAGCTCTTGGCCTCCGCCGCATGAAACCCGGTGGGGTGTGTATGGTTCCAGCCCCAACGCGCCGGATCCGCTGTCATCGGCCGGCGGGTGTATTCAGGAGTGACCTTCTGGTCGCCGGTTTCGGTGGTTGAGACGAGGCCGGCCTTGTCGTAATCGTAACCGGTGAACACCCGCGCCAGCCCACTAACATCGGCGCTGGTGTAGCTTTCGATCGGAACGCCGCCGTTCAGCTTCTGCGTACCGTCGGGGTCGAGATTGAACAGACCGATGGTGAACAGCTGCATCACCTCGCGCGCGTAGTTCTCGTCGGGCACTCGGCCCGTGCTGTCGGCGCGGCGATTGCCGCGGGTATTCAGGAACATCGCCATCGCCGGATTGAGCGTGATGTCCTGCAACAGTTCGCGGTAATTACCGAAGGCGTTGCGGTTGAGAACATCCCAATAGGCGGCGATTGCGGGCCCGCGCCAAGTCATTTCGATCTGGGACAGCGACACGACGAAGAATTCCGAGAGCGCAAATGCCACCCGCTTACGGACGGAATTGCCGCCCGACAGCAGTTGCGACCAGATCATGTAGTCGCCGGTTTCCGTACGGTGGTAGAATTGGGCAGCGGTGACCTGGTCGTAGCCGCGCGCGGCGAGGAATTCGGCCCCGGTCTGGTCGTTGTTCGTGCTCATCTGGCGATCGAGCCATGGCGCGTAGCCTTCGCTGCGTACCTCGGCGATCGCGGCGGTCGAGACGGAGATCGAGGCTTGGGCCAGGAAGCGCGCGGCCTCGGCGTCGGTCTGCGGTCTGCGTACCGTGGCGACCGGAGGAGGCGCGGCGACCGGAGGAGGCGTGCCTCCTGTGCCGGTCCCCGTGTCCGAGCCGTTGCCACCACCGCCACAGGCTGCGACCGCGAGCGCGAGAGCGCCGATGGTCGCCGACTTTGCGGCTTGCTGCGGAGCCAGATCGGAACGCGTTGCAATCGAAGCGGCCACAATGGAGCCGGTCCGGGCACCGCCAATCGGCGGCGTGTCTAACGCGGCGTCGCCTTCAGCGGGCTTCAGGTTTTCATGTGGAATATACATCGCGCGCCCTTTTTCTCTCGCTTCGCAAGGAGAGAAGCCGCACGATTATTCGCACGAAAAAAGGCACTTTTTTGTAAAGCATCGCATAGGGGCGAACGCTGCCTGCATTTGCAGGCCAAACCGAATAGCACAGGCGGGGATCGCCGAACGTGCTTTAGATAAGGAAGGATTGTGAGTGCACCGCCAGGTTACGGCTGAATGCGGTGGTTGCGGGAGTTGGATTTGAACCAACGACCTTCAGGTTATGAGCCTGACGAGCTACCGGGCTGCTCCATCCCGCGATACCGATTTTGCGGCCAGAGGCCGAAAATGCATCCTTGGTGACACAGCACCAAAGACGCTAACAGGGCTGCCCTTCGCGGGTCAGCCCTGTTGACTTTGTGAATGGGTTATACCCGCTCCCACTGCCTTCAATGCCTGGCGACGACCTACTCTTCCAACGCTTGAGCGTT
>JBBRUU010000204.1:0-3770 GCA_038247515.1 Sphingomonadales bacterium | reverse complement strand
CGACCTTGCGACCAACGCAGCGATGGTGCTCGCAAAGCCCGCCGGGCTCAATCCGCGCGCACTCGCCGAGGCGATCACCGCCAAGCTCGCCGCGCGCCCCGGCATCACCAGCGCCGACATCGCCGGCCCCGGCTTCATCAACCTTCGCCTCGACCCGCAGGCATGGATCGACGAGTTGCAGGCCATCGCCGCCCTCGGCAACGATTACGGCCGTTCCACGATGGGCGAGGGGCGCCGCGTCAACATCGAATATGTCTCTGCCAACCCCACCGGGCCGATGCACATGGGCCATTGCCGCGGCGCGGTTGTCGGCGATGCGCTCGGCTCGCTGCTCGAGTTCGCCGGGCACCGGGTGATCCGCGAATACTACGTCAACGACGCAGGCGCGCAGGTCGATGTGCTCGCCCGCTCGGTCCACATGCGGTATCTCGAGGCGCTCGGGCAGGATATCACCATCCCCGAGGGGCTTTATCCGGGCGACTATCTCGTCGCCGTGGGCCAGGCGCTCGCCGCCGAGTTCGGCGATGCCTTTGCCGCCGCGCCCGATGCCGACTGGCTCATCCAGTTCCGCACCCGCGCGGTTGCTGCGATGATGGACATGATCCGCGATGATCTCGCCATACTCGGGATCAAGCACGACCTGTTTTCCTCGGAAGCCGAGCTGCAAGCCTCGGGCAAGGTCGATGCGGCTGAGACATGGCTGCGCGACCACGACCTCGTCTATGACGGCGTGCTCGAAGCGCCCAAGGGCAAGGCCCCTCCGGAAGACTGGGAGCCTGTGCAGCTGCCGCTGTTCCGTTCGACCCGGTTCGGCGACGATCAGGACCGCCCGATCAAGAAGTCGAACGGTGCGTGGACCTATTTCGGCGCTGACCTCGCCTACCATTTCCAGAAGGCGCAGAACGCCGATGCCCTCGTCGATATCTGGGGCGCGGACCATGCCGGGACGGTGAAGCGCATCAAGGCGGCTGTGGCTGCGCTGACCAGCGCTGACGGCGGGAGCCCCATGCCCTTTGAGGTCAAGCTCGTCCAGATGGTGCAGCTTTTGAAGGGCGGCCAGCCGTTCAAGATGTCGAAGCGCTCGGGCAATTTCGTGACGCTTGCGGACGTGGTCGACATGGTTGGCAAGGACGTGGTGCGCTTCACCATGCTGACCCGCAAGCCCGACGCGCAGATGGATTTCGACTTCGACAAGGTGGTCGAAGCCTCGAAGGACAATCCGGTTTTCTATGTGCAATATGCCCACGCCCGGATCCGATCGACGCTGCGCAAGGCCGCCGAAGCGGGCATCGCCCCGTCGGGCGCCGCGCTGGACCTGCTCGGGGCCGAGGAGCTGGCGCTGATCGCCCGCGCCGCGCAGTTCCCGCGCGAGATCGAGGCCGCCGCCCGCGCGCGCGAGCCGCACCGCATCGCCTTTTATCTCTACGACCTTGCCGGCGACCTCCATTCCTACTGGAACCTGGGTAACGACCGTCCGGAAAAGCGCTTCATCGTGGAACAGGACGCGCAGCTGACTGCGGCGAGGCTTTTCCTCGGCGAGGCAATCGGGCAAGTGATCCGCGCTGGTCTCGGCGTTCTGGGTGTCGAGGCCGTCGAAAGCATGTGACCTGTGTCTTTGGCCGGGTAGGGGAAGGCGCGCGAGATTCCGATGATGGTCGAAGCCGAATATGAGGAGCTCCCCGATGACGGCGAGCTCGATCTCACCGACACCGACAGCTTGCCGTGGCTCGAATCCGACGAGGAGGATGATGACGCGGGCGGGCTCGACGTCATGCAGATCGTCGGCTTTGTCGCGCTGTTGCTCGCTGTGCTGGGCGCCGTGGTCGGCGGGGTATGGATCGTCTCGGACCGCGTCGCGGGCCAACAGGCGGTGGCCGATGGCAGCGTGATTGCCGCCCCCGAAGGCCCGATCAAGCAGCGCCCCGATGATCCGGGCGGCAAGGAATTCGCTGGCACCGGCAATGTCGCGCCCGTGGTGGGCGAGGGCGGATCGCGGCGCGCAGTGGTCGCCGAAGCGCCGATGCCCCCGCTGCCGGGTGCCGCGCCGATGGCAACGCCCCCGGGAGCGCCCCCCGGAATGCCGACGCCCGGCGCATCCAAGCTAGTGCCCGCCACGCCGGCGACCGCAGCAGCGGTTCCGGTGGCCGGAACCGGCGTCCAGCTCGCCGCTTACGGCACCCGCGCCCGCGCCGAGGAAGGCTGGACGCAGGTCTCGCGCCGCACCGATGCGCTCAAGGGCGTCAAGTACCGGATCGTCGAGGGCAAGGTCGACATCGGCACCGTCTACCGCTTGCAGGCAGTCGCCGGCAGCCGCACCGAGGCCGATCGCCTGTGCGCCGCGCTGAAGGCTGATGGGGTCGATTGCCAGGTGAAATAAGGGGTAACCCGGCCCCCTTCAGAGCGCTTTTTCCCCGCTCTAGACTCCCTCCTGCCCTTGCTAGACCCCCCTTAGAGTGCGAGTCTGCCGCTATGATTCCGGCGATTTTCGGCCTTTCCGGCCCGCAACTGACTGCAGATGAGCGCGCCTTCTTCCGCGAGGTGGACCCGGCGGGTTACATCCTGTTCGGGCGTAATTGCCTCGATCTTGCGCAGCTGCGCGCTCTCACCGACGACCTCAGAAGCATCCACGGACGCGAGCGCCTGCTGGTCTCGATCGATCAGGAAGGCGGCCGCGTTGCGCGCCTGCGCCCGCCCGGCTGGTCGCCCTATCCGGCAGGCCAAGCCTTTGATATGTTGTATCAAATTGCTCCCGCCAGCGCGATCGAGGCGGCGCGGGTCAATGCCCGGGCGATGGGGCTCGAACTGTCGACGATGGGCATCACAGTCGATTACCACCCTCCGCTCGACCTGAGAGTGCCCGGCGCGCACGACGTGATCGGCGATCGCTCGCTGGGGAGCGACCCGATGCAGGTGGCGGCTCTGGGCCGCGCCATTCTCGAAGGTCTTGCGGCAGGCGGCGTGACGGGGTGCATCAAGCACATGCCGGGCCACGGCCGGACCGATGTCGACACCCACAAGGCGATGCCGACCGTCACGGCTGGCGCGGACGAGCTGGAGGCCGACCTCGCGCCCTTCAAGACACTAAATCAGGCGCTTATCGGCATGACCGGGCACCTGCTGTTCACCGCCTGGGACGCCGAGAACCCGGCGACGCTCTCGGCCACGATCATCCGCGACGTGATCCGCGGCGCCATCGGCTTTGGCGGCCTGCTGCTCACCGACGACATCGACATGGAGGCGCTGGGGGGCACTATCCCCGAACGCTCGGCGCGGGCGCACGCGGCGGGGTGCGATATCGTGCTGAATTGCTGGGCGAAAATGGACGACATGCAGGGCATCTGCGACGTGCTCCCCGCCATGTCCGAGGCCACCGCCGCGCGGCTCGACCGGGCGCTTGAAGGCACCCGCATTGCGCCCGCTATCGCCCCCGAGCACGCTGAGCTTCTCGCCAAGCGCGATGCGCTGCTGGCGCTGGCGGCAGGCAACGTATGAACGCCTCCGATCAGCCTTTCATGTTCCCGCCCGATGGCGCCCAAAACGGGGGGAAGTTCGACGCCAATGCCGAGGGGGACGCGCTCTATCTCGCGCTGGACGGGTGGGAGGGGCCGCTCGACCTGCTGCTCGATCTGGCGCGGCGGCAGAAGGTCGATCTTCGGCAGATTTCGATCCTTTCCCTTGTGGACCAATATCTCACCTATATCGACCGCGCCGGGGCGCTGAAGCTCGAGGTCGCCGCCGATTACCTCGTGATGGCCGCTTGGCTGGCGTAT
>JBBRUU010000203.1:0-3787 GCA_038247515.1 Sphingomonadales bacterium | reverse complement strand
CCCGTCACTCCGCCGGTTCGGCGCCCGGCGGCAGGCCCGGCGGCAGGCCCGGTGGCAGGTGCCGTGCCGCAACCGCGCCGGGTGCGCCGGGGAAGGGCCGATCGGGCTCCGCACCGGCGATGCCGCGACTGTCGTCGCCCGGCTTGTAGGTCAGCATCCGCGCCCGCAGCCACGGTCCGACCAGCCGCTCGAAACTGTCAGCAAGGCTGAAGCCTGCCGGTACGATCACCAGCGTCAGCAGAGTCGAGAGGATCAGGCCGCCCATCACCACGATGCCCATCGGCTGGCGCCACGCCCCGTCGCCCGAGAGCGACAGCGCCACCGGCACCATCCCTGCGGTCATCGCCACTGTGGTCATCACGATCGGCTGCGCACGCTTGTGCCCGGCATCGAGGATCGCGTCGATCTGGCCGACACCCTTGTTCATCTCCTCGATGGCGAAGTCGATCAGCAGGATCGAGTTCTTCGAGACGATGCCGAGCAGCAGCAGGACGCCGATATACACCGGCATCGACTGCGGCTGGCCAAGCAACCAGATCAACAGGATGCCGCCCAGCGGCGCGAGCAGCAGCGAGGTCATGTTGACCAGCGGGCTCATTAGCCGCTTGTAGAGGAGCACCAGCACCGCAAACACCAGCAGGAACCCGGCGATAATCGCGATCACGAGATTGACCTTGAGTTCTTCCTGCCACTTTTCTTCGCCCACGGTGTCGCGGATCACCCCGGTCGGCAGGGTCTGGAGCACCGGCAGCGCATCGATCTGCGTCTGCGCGTCGCCCTTGAGCACGCCTGCGGCAAGGTCCGCGCCAACCAGCACGCGGCGGTTCTGGTTGTAGCGCTGGATTGCGGTCGGGCCGGAACCGAAGCTGATCTCGGCGACGCGGCTCAATGGCACCGATCCGCCGCCGGTGAGCGGCACAGGCAGGTTCTGGATGGTGGTGAAGTCGGTGCGCGCTTCGTCCGAGAGGCGCACCGTGATCGGGATCTGGCGATCCGACAGCGAGAAGCGCGCAGCGTTCTGCTCGATCTCGCCTAGCGTCGCGATACGGATCGTCTGCGACAAGGCGGCGGTGGTGACGCCGAGTTCGGCGGCGATCTGGGCGCGCGGGGTGATGATGATCTCGGGGCGGTTCAAATCGGCGCTGATGCGCGGGGCGACCAGCGTCTTGAGGCCCTTCATCTCCTCGACCAGCTTGAGCGCGGTCTGTTCGAGCAGCACCGGGTCCGAGCCCGCCAGCATAATCGTCATGTCGCGGCCCGAGCCAAACCCGCTTGATTGCGACTGGAAACGGACACGGGCATCAGGGAACCGGGCGAGCTTGGGCGACAAGTCGCGCGAGAATTCGGTCGAGGTCCGTTCGCGGTCTTTCTTCAGCTTGATGAAAATTGTCGAGGCATCGCCGATGCGGATCCGTTCGAGCATGCGCTCGACCTCGGGCTCCTTGCGAAGCTCGGCAGCGACGCTGTTCACTGCGCGCTTGGCATCGGCGAGCGTGGTGCCTGGCACCAGCTCGACCTGCACCTGAAGGTTTTCATCATTGATGGTCGGCTGGAACTGGCCGGGGATCTGGCCGAACAGCAGGATGGTAACGAGGAACGAGAACCAGCCGATGCCGAGCATCCACAGGCGGTGATCGTAGAAGCGCGCCGTCAGCCAGCGCTGGCCGTGTGCAAAGTTGCCCGAGCCGCGCCCGGGCAGTTCGATCAGCTTGAAGGCGAGGAGCAGCGCCGCCAGTGAAAGCAGCGATACCACCAGCAGCTGTGTCACCTCGAAGATCTTGGAGACGAGATAAAAGGCAAAGCTGTTGCTGTCGCTCGACACAGCAGCGGCGATGGTCTTGGGCAGGCCGAGGCCGCTGATCAGGTCGAAGCTGGTAAACATGGTCACCGCCGGCACCGCCAGCAGCACGATCACGGTTAGCAGCAGCGCCGGGACGTAGAGGTAGCGGCGGCGCGGGCCGGTAATCCCGGCGCGGGCCGCGGCCATGCGCCCGGTGTCGAGCGTCCAGGCGAGCACGTCCATGTACCGTTCGATGGCGCGGCCGCCGCCATGCTCGGAATGGCCCTTGGACTTGAGGAAGTAGGCCGCCATCAGCGGCGTAACCATGCGCGCCACGGCCAGCGACATCAGCACCGCGATCACCACGGTGATCCCGAAGTTCTGGAAGAACTGGCCCGAAACGCCCGGCATCAGGCCCACAGGCAGGAACACCGCAACGATGCAGAAGCTGGTCGCCACCACCGGCAGGCCGATCTCGTCGGCGGCGTCGATCGATGCCTCGTAGGCGGTCTTGCCCATGCGCATGTGTCTGACGATGTTCTCGATCTCCACGATCGCATCGTCGACCAGCACGCCTGCGACCAGCGCCAGCGCGAGCAGCGAGAGGGCGTTGAGGTTGAAGCCGAGCAAATCCATGAACCAGAAGGTCGGGATCGCCGACAGCGGGATCGCAACCGCGCTGATGAAGGTCGCGCGCCAATCGCGCAGGAACACGAACACCACGACCACCGAGAGCACCGCGCCTTCGACCAGCGCCCACATCGAGGACTTGTACTGGCCGTTGGTGTAGGTGGTAGTGGTCGACTGGACGAGGAACCTCACGCCCGGGTTCTCGGCCGAGATCTTGTCCATCTCCCCTAGCGCGGTGTCATAGACGGTAAGATCCGAAGCTCCGCGCGCGCGGTTCATATAGAAGTTGACGACCTCCTTGCCGGCGATCTCGCTTTTCGAAGTGCGCTCGGAAATGCCGTCGCGCACCTCGGCGACGTCGGCGAGGCGCGCTGTGCGCCCGCCGCCGAGCTGGATCTGGGTCTGCGAAAGGCCGTAGGCGGTGGTGGAGTTGCCGAGCACGCGCAGCGACTGGCGGGTACCGCCGACCTCGGCGAGGCCGCCTGCGGCGTTGAGGTTGTTCTGGCGCAGCGCGGCGTTGATCTGAGTGGCGGTCACCCCGAGCGCCTGCATCCTGGCAGGATCGAGGATCACCTCGATGCGCCGGTCGACACCGCCATAGCGGCCAACCTCGGCGATGCCTTCGATCTTGAGCAGGCGCTTGGCAACGGTGTCATCGATGAACCAGCTCAACTGCTCGAGCGTCATGTCGTCGGCCTCGACCGCGAACACGCCGACCGATCCGCCGATCGCGTTGACCTTGAAGACGCGCGGCTCGAGGATGCCGTCGGGCAGGCTGCCACGCACCGAGGATACCGCGGTCTCGACCTCGTTGACCGCTTCGATGAGGTTGGTGCCGATCTGGAACGAGACAATCGTCTGGGAGCTGCCCTCGGTCGCGGTCGACTGGATCGAATCGACCCCGTTGATCGAGCGCAGCGCGCTTTCGACACGCTGGGTGATCTGGTTCTCGATCTCGGTCGGTGAGGCACCGGGTTGCGCGATGCTGACGATCACCGCAGGGAATTCGACGTCCGGGTTGTTCGTCACGTCCATCCGCAGGAAGCTGACGACCCCGGCAAACAACAGGGCGGTAAAGAACACCAAGGGGATCACCGGATTGCGGATCGACCAGGCCGAGATGTCGCGAAGTGCCATGAAAGTCCTGCCTGTTTTGTCGCCAGTATGATTTGGCCGGTATGATTTGGCCGGTGTGGGCGTGTGTCCCGGTAGCTACGCGGGCGCGGCCTGCGGGGATGGACGCCTTACTTCTTGAGGGGCTGCGGGTTGACGGTCTCGCCCGGGTTGAGGAACCCGCCGGCGCGCAGCACCACGCGTTCCGAACCGGTCAACCCTTCGGTGATGGCGAGGCCGCTAGGCGTCACCGCACCGGTCTTG
>JBBRUU010000202.1:0-3802 GCA_038247515.1 Sphingomonadales bacterium | reverse complement strand
CGATGTAAGCGAGATATGTAGCGAATGACGCGCGGGTTAGGCCCTTTACGTTTTCGAACACAAATGCCGGCGGCCTCGTTTCGCGCACCACGCGGACCGCTTCGCCCCACATGTCGCGATCATCGGCGTGGGCGCGATGCTTCCCTCCGAGCGAAAAGGGCTGGCAAGGTGGGCCGCCGCTTACAAGGGCGATCTTTCCTTCAAAAGACCGGAAATCGACCTGACGCACGTCGCCCTCAGTCGGTTCCGGCCACAATGCGACCGGGTGGGTTTTCTGTCTGCGGTTCTCGCGGATTGTGTCGCAGCACCAGCGATCCCATTCGACTACTTTCGCAGGATGGAAGCCCGATTGGCACAACCCTATGCCAAGACCACCGGCACCAGCGAAGAGCTCGATTGACTGCATATACGACTCCATTTTCTTCAATTATGTTCTTGTGTTGTTCTAGTCAACTGGCCACTTGCCCTAATCTCGCCGAATTCGAGCATGGTCTTACATTAGCGCCGAATTCGGAAAACCGAAGATCGTCTCGCCCCCGTTTTGTGCGCCGATCTACAGCGCGCAGGTATAGGTCTGTTTGGGTGATTGGCGATACCAAAGCGGAAGGTTATGCCAAGTCGTCAGCGTGATAACCCGTGGGGATTGGCCACCCCCTACGTGACGTATCCGCCCGGCTCATGGTCCGCAACATCGTCTGTATCGAAACGCGCGAGCCCGGTTCTGGCTCGCCCGGCAGCTGCCAGCATTGCACCTTTATCGGCACGCCGCCAAAATTGCGTCCCATGGGTGCAAAGGGTAGCCCGAGGTTGCTGCGTTAAACCATTCGCTGAAAGGCCAAGACGCGATTGCGCAGGGGGACTGTCGACGATGAAATTCAATAACGCGTGTTCGATCCTCGCAATGATGGCCATGGCGACGGTCCTGACGGGTTGCGGGGGCTCCTCGTCCTCGGCGCCGACGCCCACCCCGACACCCACCCCGACACCGGCGCCCACACCGGCGCCCGCACCAACTCCGACATCTTCTGTCGCGCTGACTGTCGTCAATGGGGTTGGCCCGGCGACGGCTTTACCCGGCAGCCAGGTCGAGCTTTGGTCCTCGATCCTGCCGCAGTCGCAAGTTGTGGTGAACTGGACAGGCGGCAGTTTCACGCCGGACGCAGAGGAATGGCACACGACGCTGACCGTGCCGTCGTCAAACGCGGCGCTGACTGCGAACGTGATGACGCTCAACATCACCTTCACCACCCGCAGCTACGCCGCGCCGACAACCGCGCCCAAGACGGCGCGCTTCTGGGTGCCCGCCAGCCCGCGCGGGTTGATCGTGCTGCTGCACGGGTCCGGCGGATCGAGCAACTTTATCGAGCAGGCCGAGACCCGCTCCTTTGCACTCAAGGCCATTTCGAAGGGCTATGCCGTGCTGGCGCCCGAGGCTGAGGAAGTGGCTGCGGGCGACCTTGATCTCAATGGCAAGATCCAGTGGGATATCGCCCTTAATCCCGCCAATACCGATTTCCGCTCGCTGGACACGCTGCTCGGCTCGCTGGTGTCGACGTCCGTGATCCCGGCAGGCCTCCCGACTTATGTCATGGGCATGTCTAACGGCGGAGCGATGGCAATCTCGCTCGGGGCGGTCGCGGCGACCGCTGCCGCACCGACCTTCCCGAACCTCCGGTTCAAGGCCGTGATCAGCTATTGCGCGCAAGGGAACCCGGTTGCGGTCGGCATCACCACGACGCCGAGCGCCTTTTATCTTTGCGGCAACGATGAGAACGAGAATGTCAGCAATGCTCAGGCGTTGGCCAACAGCCAGACTTTGGCGGGGCGCGGGGTGCCGACAGTCGGTATTCTGCACCCGGCGACGCCGCTATATAATCAACGGTTTATCCGGGTGCCCGGGGTAAGCGCGGCGCAATCACCGGCCATTGCCAACGAGCTTCGGGCCGGCGGCTTTGTCGATGCAAACGGGTTCTTTTCGGCCTCGACCGCGTCGATCAGCGCCGCATTCGCAGCGTCCCCCTCCAGTTTCCCGACGATTTCGGGGCTCACCCCTGGCCAGCGGTTCGTGCTGCTGGGCCAGATCGCGGTGATGCGCGCCGAGCACCAGTTTTTCTCGGATTGGACGTCGCGGTCGCTGCGGTGGTTTGCAGCTTACCCCTGAGCGACGTTGCCTGAGCGACTGTGCCTGAGCGACTTTGACTGAGCGACTGTGCCTGAGCGACTGTGCCTGAGCGACTGTGGGGGATTCCCCGCAGCTTGAGACGTGACGGGGCGCGGGCGCTACGCTAATCATCGGGTCGCCCATGCTCACCTGCCTGTCCATCCGCAACATCGTCCTCATCGAAGCGCTCGATCTCGATTTCGCGCGCGGGCTCGGCGTACTCACTGGCGAGACCGGGGCGGGCAAGTCGATCCTGCTCGACGCGCTCGGCCTGATCCTCGGCGACCGCGCGGAAACCTCGCTGGTTCGCAGCGGCGAGGACAAGGCGAGCGTTACTGCCAGCTTTGAATTCGCCGCGCTGCCTGCCGCGATCGCCGCTGCGCTGGATGACGCGGAGATCGCTATCGAGCCGGGCGAGCCGCTCATGATCCGGCGGCAGGTCAAGGCCGATGGCGGCTCGAAGGCATTCATCAACGATCAGCCCGCCAGCGTTGCCTTGCTGCGCGAACTGGCGCCTGCGCTGGTCGAACTCCACGGCCAGCACGACGACCGCGGCCTTGTGAACCCGCGCGGGCACCGCCTGCTGCTCGACCGCTATGCCGGGACGGATGTGGCGGGGCTCGACAGGGCCTATGCGGCATGGGCGCGGGCCGAGGCGCAGCTTTCCGAGGCGCGCGCGGCGGTCGATCAGGCCAAGGCCGATCAGGACCTGCTGATCGCCTATCTCGCCGAACTGACCGTGCTGGAGCCGGTCGCGGGCGAGGAAGCGCGGCTCGCAGGCGCGCGGGCCGACATGCAGAAAGGCGAGAAGCTGTCGGGCGATCTCGAGGATCTGCGCCACCTGTGGGAAGGCTCGGATTCGCCGCTCGCCGCGCTGCGCGTGGCCGCGCGCAAGCTGGACCGGATCGCCGAGCAGCACGCGATGCTTGCCGAAGCGCTCGCCGCGCTCGACCGTGCGGTGATCGAAGCAAGCGAGGCCGAGGACAAGCTGAGGCTGGCCGCCGAGGCGCTGGTCCACGATCCACAAGAGCTCGACCGTGCCGAAACGCGGCTGTTCGAACTGCGCGCCGCGGCCCGCAAGCACCGCTGCGAGGTCGACGACTTGCCTGAACTGATGCGCACCATGCGTGCCCGCCTCGATGCGATCGAGGGCGGGGAGGCGCAGCTCGATGCGCTGGAAGCTGCCGCGCGGGAGGCACGCGGGGCCTATGTGCGCGCGGCCGAGACAGCGCACGCGGGGCGCCTCGCGGGCGCCGAGCGGCTCGATACGGCCGTGGCGGCGGAGCTTGCGCCGCTGAAGCTCGACGCCGCCAGGTTCCGCACCGCGGTCACCAAGCTTCCCGAGGAACGCTGGGCGGCCTCGGGCATGGATGCGGTGGAGTTCCTGATCTCGACCAACCCCGGCGCCGACTTTGCGCCGCTCAACAAGATCGCGAGCGGCGGCGAGCTGTCGCGCTTCATCCTCGCGCTGAAGGTTGCGCTGGCGGAGCAGGGCGGGGCGGCGACGATCATCTTCGACGAAATCGACCGCGGCGTAGGCGGGGCGGTGGCATCCGCTATCGGCGAGCGTCTGGCGCGGCTGGCGTCGCGGGAGGGGCAGTTGCTGGCGGTAACGCACTCGCCGCAGGTCGCGGCGCGCGG
>JBBRUU010000201.1:0-3841 GCA_038247515.1 Sphingomonadales bacterium | reverse complement strand
GACGGCATCCTCGGCGGCGATCTCGGCGGCAGCCACGGCACCGCAGCGATCGGCGCGGCGGTGCGCGAGCGGCTGTGATGTCCCTCGACCTCGCCATCATTCTGCCCACGCTCAACGAGCGCGGCAATCTTGGCCCGTTGGTCGAGCGGATCGACCGCGCAATCGGCGCTGCTGCCGCGTGGGAAGTGATCATCGTCGATGACAACAGCCGTGACGGGACGGCTGACGAGGCGCGGGCGCTGGCACTGACCGACGGCCGCGTACGGGTAATCCAGCGCATCGGCCGGCGCGGCCTTGCCAGTGCCGCGATCGAGGGCTTTTGCGCCACTGCTGCGCCTTATGTGGCGGTGATGGACGCCGACCACCAGCACGATCCGGCGCTGCTCCCGGGGATGCTTGCCGCGCTGAAATCGGGCGAGGCGGAGATCTGCGTCGCCAGCCGCTTTGCCGAAGGGGCGAGCACCGCCGAATGGGCCGCGCCCGAGCGCGAGAAGCTCTCGACCATCGCCAATGCGCTGGCGCGCAAGATCACCGGCGTTGAACTCAGTGACCCGATGAGCGGCTATTTCATGCTCCCGTCTGCAACGGCGCGCGCGCTGGTGCCGCGCCTGTCGGGAATCGGCTTCAAGATCCTGCTCGACCTGCTGGCCACAACGGACACGCCGATGCGGGTCAAGGAATTTCCCCTCAATTTCGCGGCCCGCCGCGAAGGAGAAAGCAAGCTGGACCGCGCTATTCTGTTCGATTTCCTTGCCGGGCTGTACGACAAGAGCCTCGGGCGCGTTATCCCGACCCGCTTCGCCCTGTTCGGCACGGTCGGCGCGATGGGCGTGGTGGTGCACTTTCTGGTGCTCACCAGCCTGCTGTTCGTCGTCGGCCACCACTTTACGCTGGCACAGACCGGCGCGGTACTGGTGGCGATGAGCTTCAACTTCTGGCTCAACAACTACCTCACGTATCGTGACAAACGTTTGGTCGGCGCAGGCTCGCTGCTGCGCGGCTGGCTGGGCTTCATTGCAACCTGCGCGATCGGCGGCTTCGCCAACGTCGCGATTGCCACCTTCCTTGAAGGGCAGGGCGTGTTCTGGGTGCTCGCCGCGCTGGCGGGAATCGTGGTCGGCTCGGTGTGGAACTACGCCCTGTCGAGCCGGTTCGTGTGGGGTAGGTTCTAGGCTCCCACCCTCACTTCCACCCTCACTTCCACCCCTGCAACCACGCCCAGACCAGATAGCTGTTTGTTCTGGCTAGCGGGAGCGCGGCGAGGATCGGGAAGAACCACGCGAACACCGCCGCCGAGGCCACGGGGATGACCCACGCCAGCCACGCGGCGCGGCCCGCGCCCCTCAGATCGCTGCATGTCAGCGCCAGCGCGGCGAGCAGGAAGATGCTCGGCACAAGGTAGTGGTAGTAGAACTGCACCGGCTTGGGCGCGATCACCCATAGGCCCAGGCTCACGCCGTAGCCAATCACCGCGCCCAGCCGCGCCCAATCGCGCACCCACGCGCCGCGAACGAGGCACCACGCCAGCGCCGGCAATCCGAGCAACATCGTCAGCGGATTGCCGATCAGCAGCACTCCGCGCTGCGCCCCGTCGACGGACTCGTAAAGATACCAGATGCCGCGCGCGTTCGCCGCCCATTGCTGCCAGTTGCTCATGTAGCGGTGCGGGGTCACGAGCTGGCTTTGCAGCTTGAAGATTTCGGCGTGCAGCCCGATCAACCCCTGCTCGGCGAGCGGTGAGGGGTGAAACGGCTCGGCCAGCCAATAGCCGGGAAGGAAGGTCGCGGCATAAACGAGCAGCGGCACGATCCCGAGCCACACGAAGGCCTCGACCAGTGTCACCCCCGGCACCGGCGCACCACGGCGGCTCCAGATCAACCGGCGGCGACCGGCAAAGGCGCGGGCCACAAAGAAGGCGAGGCCCGGCACCATCGCCAACGGGATCGCGTTCCACTTCGCCCCCAGCGCGCAGCCGATCGCGATGCCGGTCAGCGCGAGCCGGCGCCGACCGGTCTCGGGCTGGGCGCAGGCGGCGGCAAACTGCCACGCGGCGACCGCAAGGCCCGCCACCATGACGATGTCGAGCATGGCGATGCGGGTGTGGACGAAGAGTGCAAAGCCGGTTCCCAGAAGCACGCCGAACACGGCGCACGCAAACCGGTCGCCGCTGGCGTGCCACATCGCGCGCAGCGCAGCGAAATAGGCCAGCACCCCGCACAGCCACGGCACGATTCGCCAGCCGAGCGGCGTATCGCCGAACACCCACATGCCGAGCGCGATCAGCTCCTTGCCCAGCAGCGGATGCTCGCGGTTGCGATAGGTGCCCGCGCCGGTCTCGAACAGCGACAGGATCTCGCGCGCGGCGGGGATGTAGTGGACCTCGTCGAAATAGAGGATCGACGGCGTCGCCAGCCGCCAGCCGGTCAGCAGCGCATACAGCCCGGTCAGCGCCGCTACCCACGCAAGCGGATCGCGCGGCCGGGGCGGCGGGTGTGCGGCGGGAAGGGGGGAAGCGTGCGCCTCGGCCATGATTGGCCCCGCGATTAGGCAGGGCCAGCCAAGGGAGCAAGCAGGATTATGCCGTGGCGCGTTTGCCCGACTGTTGCTCGAGCCAGAACAGCTGCGCGCACATCGCGAGCAGGCCGATGCTGGCAGTTGTGCCCACGAACAGCGCCCACGGTAGGATGTTCATCCCCTGCTTACGGGCGCGCGGGGCGATGAGGAACAGCGCGATCAACGCGCACATGATCAGGTCCCACCACACCTGCAAGCCAGTCAAGCTCTGGGTGTGGTTGGTCCAGAAACCGATCACGCCCTCCTGTCCGATCTGCACTGCGGTAAAGGCGCCGAACCCGGCTGCCAGCATCGCCGCCGCGACGGCATTGCCGCTCTCGCGCTTTGCGGACAGGATGGTAAGAAGTGCGACAAACCCGCCTGTGGTTGCCGCGAGCCAGATAATCTCCAAGGTGGTCATGACTGATTCTCCGTGCTGATGTAGCGATTGCTACACAAGCCAATAGAGCTACGTAGCGCCTGCTACAAGAGGAAATCGCCGCCCCAATGGTGCAAACGCAATTGTCACGCGAAACGCTTTTGCCGAAGCTTGCCGCGCATGTGCTCGAACACGGGCTTGGGCAGGCGAGCCTGCGGCCGCTCGCCAAGGCGGCAGGCACCAGCGACCGGATGCTGATCTACCATTTCGGCAACAAGCAAGCGCTGATCACCGAGCTGCTCAGCTATATCGCCACGCTCTATTCCGGCGCGCTTGACGCGATGCTCGGCGATAAGCGGCCCGCGACCCGGCAGGAATGCATCGCACGAATCCTCGGCGCGGGTAGCGATCCGGCGATGCAGGCGTTTCTCGTGTTGTGGTGGGACATCGTCGCAGGCGCGGCGCGCGGGTTGCCGGGTTACGGGGCGG
This sequence comes from Sphingomonadales bacterium, assembly GCA_038247515.1. Lineage (GTDB taxonomy): Bacteria > Pseudomonadota > Alphaproteobacteria > Sphingomonadales > Sphingomonadaceae > Erythrobacter. The sequence continues at coordinate 420 of JBBRUU010000201.1, read as the reverse complement.
CGGCCGAGGAGATGATGGCAAAACAGCTGGAGTGGCTGGAAGGGCAGATGCCCGAGGATGATCCTGACCCGGCGGGCGGGGCGCGCTATCTGATGACAGTCATCGAGGGAACGCTGATGCTGAGCGCCGTCGGCCACGGTGATACTGCCCATCAAGGCCTGCTTGCAGGCGGGCTTTTGCCAGCCTAAGCAGCGCCCCATGAAGAAGACCACCGGCATGGACCGCGCCGCCACGGCCAAATGGCGCCCCGCAACCAAGGCGCTTCGGGGCGGCACCTGGCGTTCCGAACACGGCGAGACCAGCGAGGCGTTGTTCCTGACCTCGGGCTACACCTACGACGACGCGCAGACCGTCGCCGACCGCTTTGCGGGTACGGCGCAGGGCATGACCTATTCGCGCCTCCAGAACCCCACCGTGGCG
>JBBRUU010000200.1:0-3845 GCA_038247515.1 Sphingomonadales bacterium | reverse complement strand
GCCAAAGACTGGGCCAAAGACTGGGCCAAAGACTGGGCCAAAGACTGGGCCAAATACCGGGACGCCGGTTCGCTCGAAGGCGCTGTAAGCAGCTCCCCTTAAGCAAGCCTTGTCGTCTAGCTGCGATTGCGCCTAAACCTTTGGCTATGATCGGAAGCTATCCCAACACCCGCCTGCGCCGCACCCGTGCCCACGGATGGAGCCGCACCCTCCACCGCGAAACCGTGCTCACCCCCGCCGACCTGATCTGGCCACTGTTCGTCACGGCGGGACAGGGCGTGGAGGATCCGATCAAGACGCTGCCGGGCGTTTCGCGCTGGTCGGTTGACGGGATCGTGGCGCGCGCGAAAGAGGCGGTGGCGCTCGGCATCCCGGTGGTCGCGCTGTTCCCCAACACGCCTGCGCACTTGCGCTCGGATGACGGGGCCGAGGCGCACAATCCCGACAATCTGATGTGCCGCGCGATCCGGGCGATCAAGGACGCCTGCGGCAACGACCTGGGCGTACTGACCGACGTGGCGCTCGACCCCTATACCTCACACGGGCAGGACGGGCTGGTCGACGACACCGGCTATGTGGTGAATGACACGACCGTGGCGATGCTGGTCGATCAGGCGGTTAATCAGGCAAACGCGGGCGCCGACATCATCGCGCCGTCGGACATGATGGACGGCCGCATCCACGCGATCCGCATGGCGCTGGAGATAAACTGCCACCCCAACGTCCAGATCATGAGCTACGCCGCCAAATATGCGAGCGCCTTCTACGGCCCGTTCCGCGACGCGGTGGGCAGCGGCGGACTGCTGAAAGGCGACAAGAAGGGCTACCAGATGGACCCCGCCAACGCCGACGAGGCGATGCGCGAGGTCGCGCTCGACATCGCCGAGGGCGCGGATTCGGTGATGGTCAAGCCCGGCCTTGCCTATCTCGACATCATCTACCGGGTGAAGCAGCGTTTCGACGTGCCGGTCTTCGCCTATCAGGTGAGCGGCGAATACGCGCTGATCGAAGCCGCGCAGGCGGCCGGGATCGGCGACCGCGACGCGCTGCTGATGGAAAAGCTGATCGCCTTCAAGCGCGCCGGCTGTTCGGGGGTGCTGACCTATCACGCCCCCCACGCCGCGCGCCTACTCAATGGCTGACGGCCCGGCTGAGTTCCGGAATGAAACCGCGCGGCTGTTGCTGCGCGACTGGCGCGACGAGGACTGGGCGGAATTCTGGGGCGCCACCAACACGCCTGCCGTCATGCGCTGGCTCGGCGGGGTGGCCGACGATGCCACGCGAACGGCGGCGCGGGCGCGGCTGGAAAGTTACCGGGCCGATCATGGCCACACCTTCTGGGTCGTCGAGCGCCAGGAGGACGGCGCGCTGCTCGGCTTTTGCGGCCTGAAACGCTCCAATCAGGCGGGCGGGCCGCAGGGCATGATGGAGGTCGGCTGGCGGCTGCGCGAGGATGCGTGGGGCAAGGGCTATGCAAAAGAGGCCGCCGTCGCGTCGCTGGACCTCGCGTTCGGGGGCTTTGGCGCGGACGAAGTGATCGCGCTGACCACCGAGCGCAACGTTGCCAGCTGGGGGCTGATGCTGGGGCTCGGGATGGAGCGCCGCGCGGACCTCGATTTTGCGAGCCCCGATTTCGATCCGGAAAACCCGCTGATTATCGCCTATGCCATCACCCGCGCTGGCTGGCGGGCGTCGTGACGGCAGCGGTGCTGACCACGCAGCGCCTCGCGCTGCGCCAGATTGCGGAGGACGACCTCGACCTGCACATGGCGTTGCTGAACACGCCCGCGGTGATGCGTCATCTGGGCGGGGTGCAGCCGCGCAGCGTCATCGCCGCCAAGCACGCGGCCGCGCGCGACAACTTCGCGGCCGAGGGCTTCGGCTTCATGATGATGGAGGAGCGCGCGAGCGGCGAGGTGGTCGGCCATTGCGGGCTGCGCCGCGTCGCCAGCCCGCTCGCGCCCAACCCCGCAGATCACGAAATCGGTTGGCTGGTGCGCGAGGATAGCTGGCGGCTGGGCTATGCTCACGAGGCGATGCGCGCGGTGGTGGACTGGGCTTTCGCCGCGATCGGCGCTGCGCAGATCGTCGCCCTGACCTGCGAGCCCAATGTGGGTAGCTGGCGCCTGATGGAGAAACTGGGCATGGCGCGCCGGCCCGACCTTGATTTTACCGACCCTGCAATGCCACCGGAGCAGAACCCGACGATCCAGTACGCGCTCACCCGGGCGCAATGGGAGGCTTTGCGATGAACGACACCCCCGGACCGGGAGCCGCGCCGATGTCGCCGCAGCGTTGGCTGTTTGCCGTCACCATCCTCACCGGCAGCTTCCTGCTGTTTCTCGTTCAGCCCCTGGTCGCGCGGATGGCGCTGCCGCGATTGGGCGGCGCGCCCAATGTGTGGAACAGCGCGATGCTGGTCTATCAGGCGCTTTTGCTGGGCGGCTATGCTTACGCCCATGCCCTGTCGCGGCTGACCGTAACGCGGCAGGCGATGATTCACCTCGCTTTGCTGCTGCTCGCCGCGCTGACCTTGCCGATCGCGCTGCCCGACATCGCGCCACCTGCCGCCGGTAGCGAGGCGGTCTGGGTCCCGTGGCTGTTCCTGCTCACCATCGGCCCGCTGTTCTTTGTGGTCTCGGCGCAGGCCCCGCTGATGCAGGGCTGGTTTGCGGCGCACCCCAAGGCGGGGGATCCCTATCCGCTCTACGCCGCCTCCAACCTCGGGAGCTTTGCCGGGCTGCTTGCCTATCCGCTGCTCGCCGAGCCACTGCTGCCGATCGGTGCGCAGAGCGGGGCCTGGGCGGCGGGTTACGGCGTGCTGGTTGTGCTGGTCGCGCTGACCGCGTTGACGCGGCGGAGTGCGGCGGCGCCTGCTCCCCTCGCGGCGAAAGCCGGTGACAGGGACGATGCCGCGCCTTCGGGCAAGCAGATCGCGCTTTGGCTGGCGCTCTCTGCAGTGCCGTCTGGCCTGATGCTATCGACCACGACGCACCTCACCACCGATATCTTCGCCATGCCGCTATTGTGGGTAATCCCGCTCGGCCTGTACTTGCTGTCTTTCTCGATCGCCTTTGCCGAACGGCGCGGGCTGGCCAATGCGCTGACGCTTGCCGCGCCAGTGGTGCTTGCCGTGGGCGGCGGACTGGCGATGCTCGGGGCGAAAGGCACCAGCATGATCGCGGTCGTGGCAAGCCTCGCGATGCTGTTTGTCGTTTCGGTCGCGCTCCATGCACGCCTGTACGAGACCCGCCCCGCGCCTGCGCGATTGACGCAGTTCTACCTCGTCATGTCGGCGGGCGGCGTGCTTGGCGGGGCCTTCACCGCGCTGATCGCGCCGCTGGTGTTCGACTGGACGTGGGAGCACCCGCTGCTGATCCTCGCCGCGGCAGCCTTGCTGCCGCTCGGGGTGTGGTCGCGCGGGTTGGGACGGATCTTCGCCGCGCCGCAGACCTTCCGCATCGCGGTGATCCTGCTGCTGTTCCTCGTTTTCGTCGGCAGCCTGCTGTTCCGTGTCGAGCTCCAGTCCGAGCCCGCATGGCGGTTCCTCGATATTGCAGCTTTCGTAGTCTTAATCGGGGCGACGGCGCTGCTCGCGGCAAAGCGGTGGAGCTATGTCGCCGCCTGCGCCGCGCTGATCGCGGCATTGGGCGCCCTGTCGCAGGCGCAGACGACGCTCGAAGGCGCCCGCAGCCGCAGCTATTTCGGCATCTACACCGTCAGCGAGAATCCGCAGCGCGAGCGGCTGCTCCAGCACGGCACGACGCTCCACGGTGTCCAGCGCCTGACGACCGGGCAGGAGACTGCGCCGACCAGCTATTATGGAAACACTTCCGGCGTCGGTC
>JBBRUU010000199.1:0-3896 GCA_038247515.1 Sphingomonadales bacterium | reverse complement strand
GGTGCGCTGATTCATACCGGTGGCGCGCAAGTCTCCTTCACGCTCGCGCACAACGGCGCCGGCAGGCAGTCGATCAACCTGCTCGGGCTGAAGCTGGAACTGGTGCGATTCACGCCGGGTGCGCGGGCCAGCCTGGCCTACGCGATCGAGGGGTCGGAAATTCAGGGGGCGGGGGTCGCGCGCCCGCACGTCTTCTCGATCTCGCTGCTCGGCAACAATATCGGTCCCGCAACTTGGGTGACGGATGGGCGCTCGGGGCGCACCGCGGTGGCCCGCAGCGCCAACTTCTTCGACACCGAAGACCCGCAGCTGCTGACCTTCTCCGGCGACCGCAGCGACATCGAGGAGTTGCAGGGCACCGTGCTCGCGCAGCAGAACGGTCTGTACGAGTTTCGTTTCGTCTTCGACTACAGCGTTGGCGGGGTGGACCGGCAGCAGGTCACCGACACGCTGCTGGTGTATTTCGATGAGTGAGACCGGGCCGGTCCCCCTCGCCGGTCGCCCCCGACGCGACCCGCGCGTCGAGGACTTCGCGGCCAACGGCCGGTGGTGGAACCTGCTGCTGATGAACACCTTCGGCTACGCCGGCGACGATCCCGACCCCCGCCCGCTGCCTTATCGCACGCTTTACACGATCAAGCAGCAGATGTCGGACTACCTGCAGGCGGGTGCCACGCAACGCGCGCAGTCGGACAAGGCCAAGAAGAGGCCCTGGGCCTGGGACGCCTTCCAGCTCGCCTTCTGCAGCAGCCGCGTGAAGATGCCGCTCGACGAGGTAATCCCGGTCCCGCGCGAGGACCTGTGGTGGATGGCCGCACCCGATGACCTCGTCCTGCTGTCGGACCGGGTCACGCATCACTACACCACCGTCGATGAAGTTGCGCGTGAGGCCGACCGCATTTTCTTTATCGACGAGTGGCCGGACCGCATTTTCCTCAAGGCCGGTCTCAACGCGGCGGGGGTCGAAGCGCAGGTCGATGACTACATGGCGGGCGTGTTCGAACGTGTCGGGCCGCAGTTCAGTGGCAAGAAGCACGTCAGCATCACCCGCGACGAGTTCCTGCGCGTCATCGTCGGCCTGGTCACCCTCGATACGCCGGCGCTGTTCGAGCGGTATCTCGCCTACAGGCCGGAGGCGAAGGCGAGTTTCGCGGCTCGCTACGCGTTCGGCGCCGCGCTCATGGACGTCGAGATGGATCGCCTCGCCAAGTTCGCGGTTCCGCACTTCAAGGCCGCCTGTCGCATCGGCGCGGCCGATCCGCGCGCGGGCGATGCCGACGAGGCCGTAGCGCGCCTGTACCAGGCGCTCGTCATTGCGCGCTTCGTCCAGCAGTATGGTGGCGATCCTCTGGCCTCGAAGCCCTTCGCCGACGAGCTGGGCAGCCTGTTCGCGCACCAAGCTGAGGAGAACCTGCTAGATCGCCTGAGCGTGGAGCAGATCGCGCGCATCGGAAACGCGGCTGGGCACGCGCAGGAGTTCCAGGCCGCGCTCGGCTATCTGGACCGCGCCGTCGCGCGCGGCCCGGCGCACGAGGGTGCGCGTCACTTGCGCGCAATGGCGAGATCGCGAACCGGCGACTGGCCGAGCGTTCTTGAGGACATCACCGCCGCACTGGCTGCAAACGCCGAGCGCATTAGTGTGCGCGAAGCGGCGCGCGATGCGCGCGACCCGCGCGACCGCCACGGGCTCGACGACGACAACAACCGTCTGGCCGGGCTGCGTAGCCGGCGCCTGGAGGAGCTTGGCCTGCGCTTCATCGCGTGCGGGCAACTCCAGCAGTGGCCGCAGGCGCGCGCGGCCGCCGAGGAAGCGGTCGCGCTGGCCCCCGATCGGCCGGAGGGCCACCGGCTGCTGGGCGCGCTGGCCGCGCAGGCGGGTCAGATGGCCGAAGCTCGTTTACACCTGAGCGCCGCTCTCGAGCGGGAGAAGTCTCCGCGCGGGCGCACCCAGCTCGAGAAAGCCGTCGCATCGCTTGCCGCCGGCCATCAGGGAGCGCCAGGCTGATGGCCAAGCGAAGCGACGGCGCCGGCAAGGACCGCGGGTCTCCGCAGGATCACCTGCGCCAGGGACACGCGGCCTACGCCGCCGCCTCGCAGGGGCTCGACGACCCGGCGGTCGTCCCCGAAGACCGCCCTCTCGACCCGGATCTACTAGCTCAAGCGCTGGAGCATTATCGCCAGGCCGCCGCCGGCTTCGCCGCGGCCGGACCGGCGACCCTGGAAGCGCAGGCGCTGCTCGGCCAGGCCGAGGTGCTGCTGCGCATGCCGTTGAACACACCCGATGCCCCCGAGCGGGTGACCCAAGCCGAACAGTGCGCGCGGGCGGCCGTGGAGCGGCTCGACTGCGTGCAGGAGCCGGCGCTCGCCACGCGCGGCTTCCTGCTGCTTGGCGAAGCCGCGCGCTACGCCGCCCAGGCGAAACCGGAGCAAAAGGAAGCGCGCCTGCGCAGCCTTTCGTCGCTGCTCGAAAGCGCCGCGTACCTTGCGCAGGACCAGGACGACGTGCTGTCCCTGGCGCGCGTGCGTGCACAGGCGTGCCACGTGCTGAGCGAGCGCTTTGAGCCCGAGCGTGACGAGAACCTGCTTGATGCGATCGATCAGGGCGAGCGCGCGGTCGCATCGCTGCGCGAGATGCCCGAGACGCGCGCCTTCGAGCTGCCAGCGCTGCTGCAACACCTGGGTAATTGCGGCATGAAGGTCGGCGGCGACCGAGTGCGTTGGCTGGCGCAGGGGCGCGACTGGTACAGCGAAGGCGCCGCGGCCGTCGATGCGCGCCGCTATCCGCGGCTGCATCGCGCGCTGAACGAGCACGTCGCGATGGCCGAAGCGCAGCTCGCGCAGCGCGACTACGCGCTGCCGGAAATGGAGATGGTGGCGCGCTTCAGCAGCGGAATTCAGGCAGCGCTGAGCGACCACGATGGCACCGAGGCGCGCGGTCTTGCCTGGGGCTTCCTGGCGTGGGCGTGGTCGCTGCCAAACACTCCCAACGTGCACGTCGGCGTGGCGCATAGGAAGCTGGCGGAAGTGGCGATCTCGCTCGGCAACTGGGAGGAGGCCCAGTACCATCTCTTTCACTCGGTGGGGGTGCACTCGGCCGTGCTGTCGGAGCAGGACCGCTGGTACCACTTGCTCCGGGAAGGGCGCGAGCTGCTGACGCAGGCGCTGCATCGGAACGGGCAGGCCGAGTCGCTGGAGGCGTGGCTCAACCGTGCCGCGCAGTCCTTCGCCGAAGCCGACGCGGCATGCGCGCGGGGCGCCAGTTTGATTGACGAGGACCGTGCCGCAGCGCTGCCCCACTTCGAGCATGCGCTCAACGTCTTTCCGTGCCATCCCGCGGCGCGCTTCTACCGGGGCGTCGTGCGCATGCTGGACCGCGACTTGGCCGGCGCCCTCGCCGATTTCGATTTCAGCATCCAGCTCAAGCCCAAGAGTCTGCACACGCACATTAACCGCGCCGTCGTCAAATTGGGACTCGGCGATCGCGAGGGGGCGCTGGCCGATTTGGACGCGGCGGTCGAGATCGACTCGGCGAACGTCCATGCCCGGCGCATGCGCGCGCAACTCTACGAGCAGTGTGGGGAACGCGAGAAAGCCGCCGCAGATCTGGAGGTGGCGTTAAAGAGTATTGCAGATCCACAGCTCAAGGCCGGGGTCGAGACAAAAGTGGGCGAACTGCGCGAGATCGCCGACGAAAGCACAGCCTTCCGCGGGTGAGAGGGCGCCTAGTAGTGCGTTTCACCAATACAGTTACGTATTAGGCAACCCCGAGGTCGAACTTGTTCCAACGGAAGATGACGGGTGAGGCGTTGAACTCCTCGACGCCCATGAGGATGCGCGCCTTCAGTTCCTCAATGGACCTGACGCGGATGTGGCGTAGGAACGTGCGCGCCATCTTG
>JBBRUU010000198.1:0-3954 GCA_038247515.1 Sphingomonadales bacterium | reverse complement strand
GTCTTGGTTGCTTTGAATCATCCGCGCCGCTGCCAAGATAAGCCTGAATGCAGCCGCTTGCTTTGTAAGAGTTACGTTCGCCAAGCTGCACCTACAAACTTTAGCCCGACCATAGACCCAGCAAGCGGTAGCGAGTCAACTTGGCGGTTTCAAGGCCTACCTTCGGAGCGCCTCTCGGACATCCGCCAGCTTCCCGTCAGCCTCCGAATCCTCAGGCAGCCCCAGCGCCGCGCGCAGCAGCGCGGCCACCGCGACGTTGTCGAACACCGGCAGCTTCGCACCCCGCGCGAACGCAGGCCCGCGAGCGATGAACAGCGCCAGCATCTCGGGATCAGCATTATCGTAGCCGTGCGCGCCGCCCTTCACCGGATATTGCGGCGGGCCCGAAAGGATCGTCCATCCGGCTTCGGCGAGGCAGATGATTGCCGCGACGCGCGGGTTGCTGCCCCAGTGGAGACGCTCGGGCAGGTCTTCCTTGCGGGTGCAGGTCATGTGCTCGTGCGGAACCAGCAGTGCCTGCGCCACGCGGTCGTCGGTGCCGGTGACAGGCTCGAGCGCCGCGTAAGGCCCGGTTTCGACCGCAATGTAGCTCGATCGGTCGATCAGCGTGTCGAGTTGAATCACCCGCGCATCGTCGGTGGCGCGCATGCCATGATCCGCGACGATCACGAGGTTGATCTGCACCCCCAGCGCCGCCGCGCCGTCGACCAACTCACCGATCCGCGCATCGACCTCTGCCAGCGCGGCGCCCACTTCGGCACTGTCGGGGCCGAAGCGGTGGCCGGCGGTGTCGACCGTGTCGAAATAGATCGTGGCGAAGCCCGGGCGGATCGCAGCGGGGCGCCGCAGCCAGTCGAGGAGCGTGTTGACGCGCTGCACATTGCCGACGTTCTGGTCGTAGCGGAGCCAATCGCTGGGACGCAGGCCGCTGATGGCGACTTCGCTGCCGGGCCAGAACATCGTCGCGGTGCGGATTCCGGCGCGCTCCGCCGTGATCCAGACCGGCTCGGCCTCGCTCCACCAGAAGGGGTCGAGCGATTGGCTCGCATTGCCAAGGCTGAACATCACGCCCGGGCGGCGCGGGTCGATCATCGAGTTGCCGACAATGCCATTGCGATCGGGGCGTTTGCCAGTGACGAGGGCGTAGTGGTTGGGGAAGGTCTTGGTCGGGAAGCTGGGGCGCATCGGCCCGGTCGCGCCGTCTTTGGCGAGGGCGGCAAGGCGGGGAGTGACGCCGCGATCCAGATAGTCATCGCGGAACCCGTCGATGCCGACCAGCACGGTGACGGGGCGCTGGGCCTCCTTGGCTTGTGCAGCGAAGGGCGTGAGCACGAGGGCGGCAATGAGCAGGATCAATCGCATGGCGCGACCCTTACACGCGTCTGACGACAAGGGCGAGACAGCGACGCCTAGACGTTGAACTTGAAAAGCAACACGTCGCCGTCCTGCACGACGTATTCCTTGCCTTCCTGCCGCAGCTTGCCCGATTCCTTCGCTCCCGCTTCGCCGCCGAGGGTGACGTAGTCATCGTAAGCGATGGTCTCTGCGCGGATGAAGCCGCGTTCGAAGTCCGAGTGGATCTCGCCCGCGGCCTGCGGGGCCTTGGCGCCCGCCGGGAAGGTCCAGGCGCGCGATTCCTTGGGGCCGGCGGTAAAGAAGGTTTTGAGGCCAAGCAGCTTGTAACCGGCGCGGATCACGCGGGCGAGGCCGCTTTCGGTAAGGCCCAACGCCTCGAGGAACTCACCGCGATCTTCCATCGGCATGGTCACCAGATCAGCTTCGATCGCGGCGGACACGACCACAGCTTCGGCGCCTTCGGCTGCGGCCTTGGCGAAGACCTGGGCGGAAAGGTCGTTGCCGGTTGCAGCATCTTCTTCGGCGACGTTACAGACATAAAGCACGGGCTTGGCGGTGAGGAGCTGGGCCTGCTTGAAGAGGCGGTCCTCCTCCTCGTCGGCCGGCACGGTGAGGCGCGCGGGCTTGCCTTCGCGCAGCAGTTCGAGCGCCTGGCCGAGCACGCTCGCCAGCGCCTTGGATTCCTTGTCTCCCGCCGCCCCGCGTTTGGCGGCAGCAGGCACGCGCTTCTCCAGGCTTTCGAGGTCGGAGAGCATCAGCTCGGTCTCGACCACTTCGGCGTCCGCGATGGGATCGACCTTGTTGGCGACGTGCTGGATGTCGTCATCCTCAAAGCAGCGCAGCACATGGACGATCGCATCGACCTCGCGGATGTTGCCGAGGAACTGGTTGCCCAGCCCTTCGCCCTTGCTCGCGCCCTTCACGAGGCCGGCGATGTCGACGAACCCGAGCTGCGTTTCGATGATCTTGGCGCTCTTGGCGATCGCCGCGATTTTCTGAAGGCGCTCGTCCGGCATGGCGACCTGGCCGACATTGGGCTCGATCGTGCAGAAGGGATAGTTCGCTGCCTGCGCCGCCTGTGTTTCGGTGAGCGCATTGAACAAGGTGGATTTGCCAACATTCGGCAGGCCGACGATCCCGCAACGGAAACCCATGATGATTGTCTCTTGGCTATGGTTAGAAAAGGGTGGGGCTTGAAAGCGCTAGCCCTTAGCCCCGGTTGGCCACCATGACCAGTGGGGTGAGACGCGCGATCAGGTCAAGCCGCTGCGGACGCGCCACTCATGGAGCGCGGCGGGGGAGCGGAGGCGGATCACCTTGTCCGCGTAAAGCGCAAGCTTGGTCTCGGTTCGCGGACGCGGGCCGTAACTCCAAGTCAACATGTACCAGAAAAAGGCGGCATCGAAGCGCTCGGGGCAGCCTTCGGGCATGTCTGGGCGGGAACGCCCGCGGTTTGCGACAATGCGCCGGATCAGCCGCCACAGGCAAAGGCGGATCGGGAAATCGAGGTAGATTACGGTACTCGCCCGTTCGAGCCGGGGGATCAGCGTGCTGCCGTAGTTGCCCTCGATTAGCCACGCCTCCTGCGCGACGGCATCGGCGAGGCTGGCATTGAGTTCAGCCTTCTGGGTCTCCACCCAACCCGCCTGCCAGCCAAGCTGGTCCATGTGGACGAGCGGCAGGCCCATGCGCGGCGCGAGTTGCCGGGCGAGGGTGCTCTTGCCCGATCCACAAGGCCCGATGATGAGGACGCGCTTCATTCCGCCCCCGCCGTCTGAGCCGCCGTCTGAGCCGCCGTCTGCTGGCGATTGAGACACTCGCGCCGCTTTCGCTTCAGATAGGCTGAGAGCGCACTGCCGCCCTTTTCCATGCCCGGATGGATGAAATACCCTGCGAACCACAGGTTGTACCAGTGTCGGCGCGGCAGGCGCGAGCCATCGACCTTGATGCCGACATGATAGCCCGGGATGCGGTGATTGCGGCGCTTGGCGATCAGCGTGATTTCCTGCCACGGCAGATCATGCGTGGTGAGATTGCCGACGATCCGGAGGCCGCGCGTTGCAAGTCTGGTCCGGTAGCTGAACAGCGCGTTGTGCGCGATCACAGCGGCAAGTCCCATCACGCCTGCGCCCGCCAGCAGCAATGGCGCTTTCCACCATCCGCCAGCTTGGGGGAGGATCCCGGCCGATGCCAATGCCAAAAAGCCACAAACGACAGGGAAGATCGTGACCGGGATCAGCATCAGCAGATGCGCCCACCACCGCCGGCAAATGACGATGACTGACCAGGACAATGTCAGCCCTGCATCCTGAGCGCGATATCGTTCATGAAGCGCACATCGTCGCTCTTTGCCAGCCACCCCGCTTCTGCGCCGATCGCGCCGAGCATTTCGGCAAGGTCATCCTGCTCGTCTTTGGCAAAGTTGCCGAGCACGTGGCCGGTCACCCGGTCCTTGTGCCCGGGATGGCCGATGCCGAGCCGGATGCGGCGATAATCGGGTGCGCCGAGGCTGGCGCAGTGCTGGTCGATCGAGCGCAGGCCGTTGTGACCCGCGTGCCCGCCGCCCTGCTTCACCTTCACCTTGAAGGGAGCAATGTC
>JBBRUU010000197.1:0-3999 GCA_038247515.1 Sphingomonadales bacterium | reverse complement strand
GGAATCGAACCGGTGCCAAAAGCTGATCCTTGACCTTCTCACACAGCAGGATACAACCACTTTTACCAACCCAAAAACCCTAGGTTTTCTGCGGTTTTCGAGATCCTGGAAATGTGGAGCGGATTCCCGCTACCCGCTCCAAGCCTCCCCCTTGCCGCAGCCTTTCAGCCGCTGAAGTTGCTCTCGATGATCCGCGCGGCAAGCAGCGGGTCGCCGCTTGCCAAATCGCGGTGGGTGATCGCGGCGAGCGGCACTGTGAGGCGATAGAGCAGTTCCCCGCGCTCAAGGCTGCGTTCGGCCGTTCCTTTCAGCGTGCTCGGCACGATGGTGGTGAGCAGCATCGTCCCAAACCCTTCAGGGGCCTCGGCCGCGCCCTCACCCATGGGCACGTGCGTTTCGTGCCAGACGAAGGTGAAGGTCTCGTCGCTCACCGTCCACCTCACGCTCAGCCGCACCTCGTCGGACGCGCCCAACCCGTATTTGAGTGTGTTGGTGGCAAGCTCGTGCAGCGCGAGACTGATATACTGGGCGGCGACCGGATTAACGAGCAGCGAAGGGCCTGACGCACTAATGCGCGGTTCATAGGTTGCCTGAAGCACCGCCATGCCCGCCTCGACCAGCTTTTCGAGCGGAGCTGCAACCTGATCGCCGGTAGCAATCGCCTGCGTTGCGTAGGCCAGCGCCCGCAGGCGCCCCAGGAAGAGCGTGAGAAACGCGGCGGTGTTCTCGGTCCCCTTGGCCGATTGCACCGCAAGGGTATGCACCACCGTCAGGAGATTGTTGCTGCGGTGCACCGCCTCGCGCGCCTGCACCGCGAGCGCAGTCGTCGCGACCTCGAGCTCGGCGGTCCGTTCGCGCACCTGCCGGTCGAGCGAGGCGAGCGTCGCCTGGTGGGCGGTGATCTCCCCTTGCAGCTCGCGGTTCGCACTTTCCATCGCACCGGGCGAAGGCAGTCTGATGAGGTCGGGGATGAGCCGGAATAGCATGATCGCCGTGGCCGTCGACACCAGCCCGGTGGCCAGCTTGATCCACCCGACAAACGGATAGATCGGCACCCACAAGGTCACGATCATGAACAGGTGGGTGATACCGCACAGCAGGATGAAAGCGCCGAACAAGGCGACCAGCGGGGCTTGGGGCACCTCGGTGCGCTTGCGCAGGATCATGAGAATCGCGACGGGGATCGCGGTGTAGGACACGAATATCAGAAGGTCCGATCCGGCCCACAGCAACACCAGCCAAGGTTTCCACAGGAGGCACATGCCGTGCGGCATATATTCTCCGTAAGCCACCACATGTTCTTCCATGGTTGTCGCTCCTTAGCTCCGGACTTTGCCGATCGGGGTGATGTTCCGGGCGGCGCGACCCCACATTTGCGCGCATCACATTCGTATTTTGTTGTAACCCACAAATGAGCAGAATTGCAGACGCGAAAGCGAACCGGCCACAGGGATATAAAGGCCTTTCCGGCTCTCTAACCCTGTGCTTTGCCTCACCCCACCAAAAATTCGCAAAACAATGTAAACCGCAAAAACCAAGTGGGTTAAATGCTTTGTGCTGTCATAATTGACAATTACAATGCCTTGTGCGGCACGAATGCAACATAGATTAGAGCATTCCGCGGCAATTTAATAACAGTTCTGGGTAAAACAGGGATCTGGTTCAAACTCGAACCGGCGCCGGACATATGGTGGTTTTGCACCGGGTGAGAGACGATCTTGATACATGAGCCAACGATCTCCGGGTTCCTTGCCACGCCGCCCCTTTCTGAAGAGGGCGATCCACCTGCAGGGGCTTCGGCCAGGCAGAGCCGCTCGGCCTACCGCGGCATCACCGAAACGGCACGGTTTCTGCGCGATCACTCCCCATGGATCACCTATCCGGCTGCCATCGCCCTGACCGCTGGCGCGGCCGGCATGCGTCGTTCGCTCGACATTTTCGGCGAGGGCATTGCGCCGTTTGCCTTGTTCTACCCCGTGGTGCTCGTCTGCACATTGTTCGGCGGTCTCGGGCCCGGCTTCCTGTCGCTGGCGATTGCGAGCGTCGCGGCGCTCTATCTCTGGCTCGAACCGCAAAGCATGCTGGCGATGTCAGGGCCGGAAACGATCAGCGCCACACTGTTCCTGGTCACTAACGTGGTGAACATCTTCGTCGCAGATCTCCTGCGTACCGCGATCGGCCGTCTGCGCGAAAGCGAGGCGCGGCTGAGCCTGTCGCAGGAGGTCGGCAGGATCGGCATCTGGGACCTCGATCTCAAGACCGGGACGGTGTGGTGGTCGCCCTCCTTCTACAAGATGGCAGGCATCAGTGCCGGCCATTCACCTTCGGTCGCAGCCTTCATCGGGCGCATCGACGAACAGGACCGGGACCGGGCGAGGCACGCCTTCGAGCGCGCCGGGCAAGGCCTCGAACGGCTCGAGATCGATTTCCGCTTCAACCGCGACGATGGCAAGACTATCTGGGTGGCGGGCCGGGCCGAGCTGTTCCGTGATGCACAGGGCAATCCCGCGCGGTTGTTAGGGATCAATTTCGACGCAACGCCGATCCGCACTGCCGAGAACGAGCGTGATCAGGCCAACTCCCTGCTGCAAACCTTTTTCGAGACCCTGCCGGGCGCCGCCTTTGCCAAGGATGTCGAGGGGCGCTACCTCATGGGCAATCCAATCTTCGCAACGGCGATCGGCCATACCCCGGACACCTTTCTTGGCAGGGATGACCTGGAATTGCTCATCGACGAGGATCAGGCACGCGCCATCATGGCCAATGACGCGGCTGTTATGGAGGGCGGAACCCCGCGTAAAGTGGAAGAAGAACTGCTGCTCCCCAATGGCGAAAGGTCGCACTGGCTATCGTCGAAGGCGCCATTCTGGGATGCGGCGGGGGAGCCCCAGGGCATCATTTGCATTTCGCTGGATGTAACCGACCGGCACAAGTCGGAGGAACGCCTGCGCTTCCTCGCCGACGAGGTCGATCACCGCGCGAAGAACCTGCTGGGCGTGGTAATGTCGCTAGTGCGGCTCACCAAGGCTGGCGACGTCGCGGCATTCAAGGCAGCTGTGAGCGGCCGGGTCGAGGCACTGGCCCGCGCGCATACCCTGCTCGCCGCCAATCGCTGGCAGGGTGTGAACATCGCCGCCCTCGTCCACGAAGAGCTCGAACCCTTCAGGCGCGCCGGGACAGAACGGATTTGCCTTTCGGGACCATCGCTGCTGCTCGATCCGAACGCCGCGCAGGCGCTCGCGATGGCGGTGCACGAGCTTGCCATTAACGCAGGCATGTACGGGGCGCTGTCCGTCGAGGAAGGACGGCTCGCTGTCGCTTGGGAGCTGGCCGAGCGCGGGGCCGACAACATTCTCGAACTGAATTGGACCGAAACCGGCGGTCCCAAGGTCGCTCCGCCCACCGAGCCCGGGTTCGGCTCGACCGCGATCCGCGGCGCGATCGAGCACCAGCTCGGCGGAGAGTTCGATCTGGACTGGGCGCCCACCGGTGTCACCTGCCGGATCACCTTCCCGCTCGCCCGGAACACCGCCCTGGCTACGTTCCCAGCCGCACCCCAGCCAACAGACACACCGCTCGCTTGCGCTGCCGCGCCCGCCATCGACCTTGCCGGCGTCCGGGTCCTGGTGCTTGAGGACGAGGCGCTGATCGCGCTGACGCTGATGGATACGCTGCGGGAACTCGGCTGCACGATCGTCGGGCCCGCCAGCTCCGCCCCTGCGGCGCTCGACCGGTTGGAACAGGTGACGCCCGACCTCGCCATCCTCAACGTGAACCTCGGCGGATCGAGCAGCGCTCCGGTGGCAAAGGCGCTGCGCGCGCGCGGGGTGCCGTTCGTCTATTGCACCGGCTATGCCAAGCCGGCGCTGCAGATCGAACAAGACCTGCTCGCGCCGATGCTCACCAAGCCGGTCGATCCGCGCGAACTGGCCGAAGCGCTACGCAAGGCCATCGGCGATCAGCGGGTTCTCCTGCGAGGCGTGACGCCTATTGCAGCGT
>JBBRUU010000196.1:0-4011 GCA_038247515.1 Sphingomonadales bacterium | reverse complement strand
TGGGTATCACGAGCTTGAGACCCTGTTCGCCTTCGTCGATGCGGGCGATGTGCTGAGCGCCGCGCCTGCCGCAAGCGATAGCGTCACTACGCTGGGCGAGTTTGCGGGGGTGCTCGACAATCCTTTCGATAACCTCGTCGCCCGCGCGCTTTCCACCCTCCCGCGCCCGCCCGGAGCAAAGGGCGCCCTCGCGGTGACGCTCGAAAAAAACCTCCCCGTCGCGGCTGGTCTCGGCGGCGGGTCGGCGGATGCAGGCGCGGTGTTCCGGATGGTCGAGGCGCTCCACGGACTGCCCGATGATTGGCAGCTGCGCGCGGCAAAACTCGGCGCGGATGTGCCTGCCTGCGTCCTCAGCCGCACCCATATCGGGCTGGGCACCGGCACCGAGCAGGTCGAGGTCGAGGACGATCTCGCCGGCACCTGCGTCCTGCTGGTCAACCCGCGCGTGCCGCTTTCGACCGGGCCTGTGTTCAAGGCGTGGGCCAGTACGGGGGACGGCACGGACAGGGGGGCGCTGCCTGAAGGCCCCGCAAGCCGGATCGCGCGGGAAGGGCGCAATGATCTCGAAGCCCCCGCCATATCGCTGTGCCCGGTGATCGCCGAGGTGCTGGCGGCGCTCAGCAATACCGCCCCGTGGCTCGCCCGCATGTCCGGTTCTGGCGCGACGTGCTTTGCGCTCTACGACACGCCCGAGGCACGCGATGCTGCGGCGGCGGCGATGCCGAACGAGTGGTGGACGATGGCGGGCCGGCTACGGTGAATCACCCCCGATCCGGTTCGCCTCGAGCGCAACCGAGACACCTTGCACAGGCCTCTGGGCTACGCTCGAGGCGAACGGAGGTAGCTAGATGAACCTGCCGTACCGCCAGATCGGCATACCCATCTCGGGCGGTATCGTCTGCGTCGTTGACCACGCCAGCAACGCGGTGCCCGCCGACATCGACCTAGGCATCCCCGCGCGCCTGCTCCACGAACACATCGCGCTCGACATCGGCACCGAGGCTATCGCCGAATGCCTCGCCCGCAATCACGCCATCCCGGCGCACATCGCCGCCGTCAGCCGCCTTGTCTGCGACCTCAACCGCGAGGAGGCCGCACCGGGCCTCGTCCCCGAAGTCAGCGACGGGCACCCCATCCCCGGCAATGTCGGCGCAGACCGTGAGGCGCGGCTGAACCGCTTCCACCGTCCCTATCACACTGCGCTGGCCGAATGGCTGGCGGCAGAGGAACCGGCGCTCATCCTCTCGGTCCACTCCTTCACCCCGCGCCTCGCCGCCAGCGCTGCGGCGCGGCCTTGGGAAGTCGGCGTGCTCACCAACACGGACGACCGCGCCGCGCGCATCGCCATTCCGCTGCTCGCGGCGCAAGGCCTGAATGTGGGCGACAACCTCCCCTATTCGGGCCGCGACCTCAATTACACGATGAACCGCCATGCAGAGGATAGGGGCCGCCCCTACCTCGGCATCGAGCTGCGGCAGGACCTTGTCGCCACGCCCGAAAATCACGCCCGCTGGGCCGCGCTCTTGGCGAATATTGCGCAAAGGGTTGCGTCGGCGCTCGCCTGAAGGCATGGGACGTTTCACAAATCGTCAGTTTCAGGAAATCTTATGTCGCGCACCTTTGACAAGTCGAAGCTCCCCAGCCGCCACGTCTCGGTCGGCCCCGAGCGTGCGCCGCACCGCTCCTACTACTACGCGATGGGCATGACCGAGGAGGAGATCGGGCAGCCGTTCGTGGGCGTGGTCAGCGCGGGCAACGATTCGGCGCCGTGCAACACCACCTTGAACGCGCAGGCTGACATCTGCCGCGAGGGCGTGATTGCGGGCGGCGGAACCCCGCGCCGGTTCAACACCATCACCGTCACCGATGGCATCGCGATGGGCCACCAGGGCATGAAAAGCTCGCTGCTCAGCCGCGAGATCATTGCAGATTCGATTGAGGTATCGGTCCGGGGCCATTGTTATGACGCGCTTGTCGGCTTTGCAGGCTGCGACAAGAGCCTGCCGGGCATGATGATGGCGATGCTCCGCCTCAACGTGCCGGCGATCTTCGTCTTCGGCGGTTCGATCCTGCCCGGTACCCACCGCGGCAGCGACGTGACGGTCGTCGATGTGTTCGAGGCGGTCGGGCAATATGCCGCAGGCAACTGCCCGCTGTCCGAACTGATCGCGCTCGAAAAGGTCGCCTGCCCCGGCCACGGCGCCTGCGGCGGCCAGTTTACCGCCAACACCATGGCCTGCGTCGGCGAGGCGATTGGTTTGTCGCTTCCGAACAGCAACATGACGCCCGCTCCTTACAGGTCGCGTGATGATATCGCGGTTGCCGCAGGCAAGCAGGTGATGGAGCTGGTCGCCCTCAACCTGCGCCCGCGCGACATCTGCACGCGCGAGGCTTTCATGAACGCGGCGCGGGTAGTCGCGGCCACCGGCGGCTCTACCAACGCCGCACTACACCTGCCCGCCATGGCCAGCGAATGCGGCATCGACTTCGACCTATTCGACGTCGCGGAAGTCTTCAAATCAACGCCTTACATCGCCGACCTCAAGCCGGGTGGGAAATACGTCGCCAAGGACATGCACGAGGCTGGCGGGGTCTACATGGCGATGAAGACGCTGCTGGACGGCGGGTTCATCGATCCCAACCCGATCACCGTCACCGGCAAGACCATCGGCGAAAACCTTGAGCAGATTACCTGGAACCCCGACCAGAAGGTGTTCTACGATGTAAGGACCCCGATCACGCCCACAGGCGGCGTGGTGGGCCTCAGGGGCTCGCTCGCGCCCGATGGCGCAATCGTGAAGGTCGCCGGGATGGCGCGGCTGCAGTTCTCTGGCCCAGCGCGCGTCTTCGAGTGCGAGGAGGAAGCCTTCGCAGCAGTCGAGCAGCGCGACATTGCCGAGGGCTGCGTGATCGTGATCCGCTACGAAGGACCCAAGGGCGGCCCCGGGATGCGCGAAATGCTTTCCACCACCGCCGCGCTTTACGGCCTCGGCATGGGCGAAAAAGTCGCGCTGATCACCGACGGGCGCTTCTCGGGCGCGACCCGCGGCTTCTGCATCGGCCATGTCTGCCCCGAAGCGGCTGACTGCGGCCCGATCGCGCTGGTCGAGAACGGCGATACCATCAGCATCGACGCCGAGGCAGGGACGATCGAACTCGATGTGGCCGATGACGTGCTCGCGGCGCGCCGCGCGCAATGGCAACCGCGCAGCAACGACTATCAGTCGGGGGCCTTGTGGCGTTACCAGCAGGTCGTCGGCCCGGCACGCTACGGCGCGCTCACACACCCCGGAGCCAAGGCGGAGACCCATGTGTTTGCGGACATCTAGCGCGCTGGCGGCGCTCGCCCTGCTGGCAGGGTGTGGGGGCGCTCAGAGCCCGCCGCCGCCGGGTGACGATATCGAATGCGCGATCGGCATCGGGGCCGAGTTCGCCTCGGTGTGCAAGCTTGAGCGTGTTGCGGGCGCGCAGGAGATCATCATCCATCACCCCGACGGCGGCTTCCGCCGCCTGAGCTTCGATCCCGCGACCGGCGCGCTCGCCCCGCTCGATGGCGCCGACCCGCTGGTGTTGGAGCAGGGCGAGGGCGTAATCCAGTTCGCGATTGGTTCTGACCGATATCGCATACCGCGCGAGCCACTTGCCACGCCAACGCCGTGAGCGCCGCGCAAGTCCTCACCGCAGCTCAGATGCGCGCAGCCGAGCAGGCGCTGTTCGATGCGGGGACCACCGTCACAGAGCTGATGGAGACCGCCGCAGGCGGCGCGGCGGAATGGATCCGGCGAGCGGCGGCGGGCCGCTCCGTCACCGTGCTGTGCGGCCCCGGCAACAATGGCGGCGACGGCTATGTGATCGCCCGGCGCTTGCGCGAGGCGGGCAATGCGGTGACGGTCATCGCCCCGCTCGGTCCGGCGACCGATGCTGCAAAGGAGGCCCTGCGGCGCTGGGGCGCGGCGGTCAGCACCTCGGGCGCAACCGGGGGCGCGACCGGGGGCGCGACTGGGGGCGATG
>JBBRUU010000195.1:0-4027 GCA_038247515.1 Sphingomonadales bacterium | reverse complement strand
CGGTTCATTGCCGGGACGCAGATCGTGACCGAACGCGTCCTTGCCAAAATCACCCGCAAGGTGACCAATGCACGTTCGATCCGGATTGCATCGGTCAGCATTCCGGCATGGCTCGAATGCCGTCACTTCGCCCTGCTGGGTACCACCGGATCGGGCAAGACCACGGTGATGCGCCAGATGCTCGACCAGGTCGAAGCGCTCGGCGAGCCTGCCTTGGTCTATGATACCTCAGGCGAGTTCATCACCCACTACTACCGGCCCGAGCGCGGCGACATTATCCTAAATCCCTTCGACGAACGCTCGTCCTTCTGGTCGCCGTTCTCTGAGATTGCCCATCCGGCTGATGCCGACCGCATCGCCCGCCAGCTCGTATCCGAGACCGGGGAGCGCGATGACGACGTCTGGTTGGAAACGTCCCGAATTCTGGTGGCCAATATCCTGCGGGTGCTTAGCGCCGAGGGGCGAACCACTCTTCCCGACCTGCTCGACGCCCTTCAGGTCAAGGGCAAGGAGGAGATGAAGGTGTGGCTGGCGGGCACATCATCGGCGCGGACATTCGCCGACGACGCTGATCGCGCCACCGGTTCGGTCCTGTTCATGCTCGCGAAGGCGGCGACCCTGCTCCAGTTCCTGTGGCGCGAGCCGGGGGATCGGGGCAGCTTCGCCTTCCGCGAGTTCATTTCAGGCTTGGACGCGCATCATGGGCCCAAACCCTGGCTTTTCGTCCCGCGCAAGGAAGACTATTTCGAGGCGATGAAGCCGCTGCTGGCCTGCTGGCTGGAGTGCGCGGCCAGCGCCATGCTGGGGCTCACGCCGTCATCGCAGCGCCGCATGTGGTTTTTCCTTGATGAGCTGGCCGACTTGCCCCGCGTCGATAATCTCACCCGGCTCTTGCCCGAGGGACGCAAGTTCGGGGCCAGCGTCGTCCTGACCTTTCAGGCCATCGGCCAGATGCACCGCCGCTATGGCCGCGACAGCGCCGAGGCGCTGCTCGGCTGCTGCAACTCGAAGTTGTATCTCCAGCTGATTGACCGCGACACGCGGGAATGGGCATCACGAAACATTGGCGATGTCGAAGTAGAAGTCCGCAGCGCGTCGGACAGCTTCGAGACCGGGCCACATAGCGGACGAACGTCCGTCGGCAGCACCCGTGTCGTGCGGCCTGCGGTGATCGAGAGCGATCTGCGTCTGGAGCCGCATCACGGCTTCCTGCAATTGCCCGACGCCTTGCCCGTAGGGCGGATCAAGCTGACGCGGGAGCACATCGATGCGCGCGGGCCTGCGCGTCATCCGGCCTTTGTTCCAGCCCATATCAGCCGGATGCTTTGGAACCGGATGCCGAAGAAGGGTGACAGCGGCACTGCCAAGGAAGACCCGGCCACCACCTTGAAGGGGCCGGTCTGATGGTCGCCACCATCGGCGCCATCGGCAGTTCGGCAGCAGCCTCAAGCTATTATGAAGCCGACGACTACTACGCCGATGGTGGGATCTCCCCCAGCGAATGGCAGGGCGAAGGGGCGAAGGCGCTTGGCCTGTCGGGCGAAGTCAATCGCGAGACCTTCCGCGCCATTCTTGATGGCACGCTGCCCCATGGCCAACAGCTTGGCACAATGCGCGAGGGCAAGCTCCAGCACCGTCCTGGTTGGGACATCACCATGTCTGCGCCCAAGTCGGTGTCGATCATGGCCGAGGTGGCGGGTGACCGGCGGTTGATTGGCGCGCACGCCAATGCGGTGAAGGCAGCGCTGACCTATGTCGAGCGCCACGCTGCTGCTACCCTTATTCGTGCCCAGGGCGGCGTCGAGCGACACACCACCGACAATGTTGTCATCGCCAGCTTCCGGCATGACACAAGCCGGGCGCAAGACCCGCAGCTTCATACGCACAATGTCATCATGAACATGACGCAGGATGCCGAAGGCAACTGGCGCAGCCTTGAGCCGCGCGCGCTCTACCAGCTGCAAAAGGCCATCGGCGCGGTCTATCGGCAGGAGCTGGCCGTGGGCGTGAGGGCGCTTGGCTATGCCATCGAGCAGGGGAAAGATTCCCTGTTCGAGATCAAGGGCGTGCCCGCCGCCGTAATCCGCGCCTTCAGCGAGCGCGCCGCCCAGGTCGAAGCGCGGCTTGCCGAGCGCGGCCAGACCCGCGCCACAGCATCCGCCGAAGAGAAGCAGATCGCTGCGCTCGATACCCGCGAAGCGAAGCAAAGCCTGGAACGGGGCGAGCTTGTCGCGAACTGGCGCGCAGAGGCCGATGCCGCCGGGTTCGGGAAGGACGCGCGGGAGGCTTTGGTAGCGGCCAGCAAGGAGGCGGCGGCCAATTCCGAACATGGCAGCGCGCTGGCCGCGCAGGGGCAGATCGCGGCGCATCAGGCGGTTGCCCTTGCCGCCACCAATCTTGGCGAGCGCCAATCCGTCTTTGCCGTCGCTGAGCTGGAAAAGGAAGCAGGGCGATATGGGCTGGGCCGGGTGACCGCCGCGCAGATCAGCGCAGCCGTTGCGCGAGCGCAGGGCGACGGCACGCTGGTGTCGCGCATCTTCCTCGACAAGCGCGGCGCGGAGTTTGCCGGGTTTACGACCGCCGAGAATATTGCCCATGAGCGGCAATTGCTGCGTCTGGAGGCCGAAGGGCGCGGGGCCGCTTCGCCGATCCTTTCGGCCAGGCAGGCGGCGAGCGCCGTTGCCCGTGCCGAGCTGCGCTCCGATCACCCCTGGAATGAAGGCCAGCGCGCGGCCACCCGCGCGCTACTCGCCAGCCCGCACCGCGTCACCGGGCTACAAGGCTATGCCGGGACCGCCAAGACCACCACTGTGCTGGCGACCTTTGCTCGCGAGGCGCAGGCGCGCGGGGTTGCGGTCACCGGTCTTGCGCCGACTGCGTCGGCTGCGCAGACCTTGGGTGATGCCCTCGGCCAGCGCGGCGAGACCGTGGCCCGTCAGTTGATGCGCAATGGCACATCACTGTCCGGCGGCGTGTGGATTGTCGACGAGGCCTCGCTGCTCTCGGCGCGCGACATGGCGGCGCTGCTTGGCCTTGCCGCTGATTCCAAAGCGCGCGTGGTTCTGGTCGGCGATGTGAAGCAGCTCGGCTCCGTTGGCGCAGGCGCAGCCTTTGCGCAGCTGCAATCCGCCGGCATGGCGACCGCCCGGCTCGACAATGTTGTGCGTCAGACCAATTCCGCCACCCGCGAGGCGGTGCTGGCATCGATCGAAGGCGATGCGCGCAAAGCACTGGACGCGCTGGAACGCGGCGGCGGGAAGATCATTGCCCTTGGCAGTCAGGGGGAGCGCTTTGCCGCAATGGCCAAAGCCTATGCGGCATTGGATGTGTCCGAACGCGCCCGCACGCTGGTGATCGAGCCATCGCGCGATGGCCGCGATGCGCTGACCGCCGATATCCGCCGCGAGCTTGCAGCTACCGGAGTCCTTTCCGGTCCTGCCGTGACCAGTGAGAGCCTGGTCGCCAAGAACCTGTCGCGCTTCGATGCCCGTGATCCAGCATACTATGCGCCGTGGGTCTCCGTCCGCTTCCTGCGCGACTATGCCGACAAGGGCGTCACGCGCGGCGCTGCCTACCGCATTGAGCGGATCGATCCGGACAAGGCCGCGATATCCCTCGAATCCTCTGACGGGTCAGCCATCGACTGGCGCTTGCGCCAGTGGGGCGCGGGCAAGGTCGAAGTGTTCGAACCCAAGTCGATGGAGTTGCAGGCGGGCGACCGCGTGCAATTCACCCGCAACGACCGCGGTGCCGGGCGCATCAACGGGTTGCGCGGCACCGTCACCGGCATCGACCCCGAGCGGCAGCAGGCGACCATCGCGCTCTCCAGTGGCCGCGAGCAGCGGCTTGATCTCACCGACCCACGCGACGCCCATTTGCGCCATGCCTATGTCCAGACCGCCCACGCCGCGCAGGGCCAGACCGCCGAACGCGTCCTGATCCACGCCGACAGCCGCTCTGCCAATCTGGTCGATCAGAAGATGCTCTATGTCGCGCTCTCGCGCGCGAAGTCCGAGGCAATTGTGGT
>JBBRUU010000194.1:0-4135 GCA_038247515.1 Sphingomonadales bacterium | reverse complement strand
CTGCGCCACTACTGCTGCCTTGGCGACGGCGAGGGCCTCGGCGATCTCCGCTGGTGCGGCGCCTTCCAGCCCCGCCTCGACAGCTCGTTCGTCAATATCGGCAGGGATGCTCTCATAAGCCACCCCCGCAGCATCGAGCATCGCCCGGCGTGAGGCGGATTTGCTGGCGAGAATCAGAGGGGTAGTCATATGGGTGTTCCCACTCCTCCTTCGCTTGCAGGCTTGCGACCACGCTCCTGCGCCAGCCGGATGATCGCCGCCGCAGTTTCCTCGATCGAGCGGCGGGTGACATCAATCACCGGCCACCCATTGTCGCCGAACATCCGCCGGGCAAATTGCAGCTCGGCCTTGACCTTGTCGTTGTCCACATAGGCCGTCTCGGTCGCTTCATTCAATGAAAGCAACCTGTTGCGGCGGATCTGGATGAGCCGCTCGGGGCTGGTCGTCAGTCCGACCACCAGTGGATGCCGCAGCCGGTAAAGTGCCGCGGGCGGGGGGCTCTCCACCACCAGCGGGATGTTCGCGACTTTATATCCGCGATTGGCGAGGTAGATCGACGTCGGCGTTTTCGACGATCGCGACACGCCGACCAGCATGATGTCAGCCTGCTCCCACTCCTCGTGCCCGATCCCGTCATCATGCGCGATGGTGTAATGAATGGCATCGACGCGCTTGAAATAGTTTTCGTCCATCATGTGCTGGCGGCCCGGACGCCCATGTGCCGCCTGGCCGAGCTGCGCCTCGAGCGCCGCTGTCACCTGATCGAGCACCGGCACAGCGGGAAGGCCGAGGATGCGGCAATGCTCCTCAAGCCGCTTCCTCGTATCGGGGTTCACCAGCGTGTAGAGCACGAGCCCCGGATGGGCGGCGAGATCCGGCACGATCCGGTCCAGATGCTGAAGCGAGCGCACCATCGGCCAGAAATGGCGGTTCGCCGAAGGGTTGTCGAACTGCGCGAGCGCTGCTTTGGCGATCATTTCCAGCGTCTCGCCGGTCGAATCCGATACAAGGTGGAGGTTGAGTCGCGTCATAGTTGGTGGATCGCTCGCGGCGGGTCCGGCCCCTGTGGACAGACACAGGCATAAACCACGGGAGGGAGTGGCGGACAAGCTGGGGAGCAATTTTCATGCCGCTCCCGACCTTTTTCTCGGGGTATTTGCCCACATGGGATAAGACTTGTCGACAGGCTGGGAACTGTGGGGATAAAGCGCGCTTGACGTCCAATCCATGCGGATTCGATAGGGGTTGAGGCTAAGGGGCCTAACGGGCGTAACCGGGCAGAGGCCGGTAATTCCCACTTTCCACAGGGCCAACATACTCCATCATCCTCTTTATAAATTGAATTGAATTGTTCTAAGGAGTCCTATGCCCGGTCCGCTTCTCGATACGCTCAAAGGTGTCCGTCAGGACGTCGCTCCCATCTGGCTTATGCGTCAGGCCGGGCGGTATCTACCTGAATACAGGAAACTTCGTGCCGAGAAAGGCGGGTTCCTGGCGTTGGTTTACGACAGCGAAGCCGCCGCCGAGATCACCGTGCAGCCGATCCGCCGTTTCGGTTTCGACGGCGCGATCCTGTTCTCCGATATCCTGATCGTGCCCCACGCGATGGGGCAGGGGCTGACCTTTGCGGTAGGGGAAGGCCCGCACCTTGCGCCGACGTTACTGGAGGTGGGCCTCGACAGCTTCACCCCCGCTTTCGAGCGGTTCGAGCCGGTTTACGAGACGGTGCGCCGCACCTGCGCGCTTATCGGCCCTGAGGTGACCATGCTGGGCTTTGCGGGGAGCCCGTGGACAGTCGCGACCTACATGATCGCGGGCGAGGGCTCCAAGGATCAGGGCCCGGCGCGGCTGCTGGCCTACCGGGATCCGGCGCATATGCAGGCGATCATCGATGCTATCGTCGAGGTTTCGGTGATCTACCTGCGCGGCCAGATCGATGCCGGCGCAGAAGCGGTGCAATTGTTCGACAGTTGGGCCGGAAGCCTTGCGCCCGACCAGTTCGAAAAGTGGGTGATCGCGCCCAACGCGGCCATCACGGCGAAGCTCAAGGAAACCCACCCTGACACGCCGATCATCGGCTTCCCCAAGGGCTCAGGTGCCAAGCTACCCGCCTATGCCCGCGAGACAGGAGTGGACGCGGTCGGCCTCGACGAGACGCTCGATCCGGTATGGGCCCATGCCAGCCTGCCGCAGGGTATGCCGGTGCAGGGTAACTTCGATCCGCTGCTGCTGGAAGCTGGCGGTCCGGCCGTGGCAGCACGGGTCAAGACCATCATCGCCGCCTTCGAGGATCGGCCGCACATCTTCAACCTTGGTCACGGGATCGGCCAGTTCACGCCGATTTCCCATGTCGAAGAATTGCTCGAAGCGCTGAGAAACCCGGGGAGGGGCTAAGCGACATGCAGGAACTGCTTTCGTCGATCTATCTGTTCCTCAAGTCGGGGCACGTGATCTTTATGGTGTTCTGGCTGGCGGGGCTGTTCATGCTGCCGCGTCAAGCCATTTACATACTCGACCATGCGCCGGGTTCGCCGGGCGAGGCCAAGTGGGCGACACGGATGGGCAAGCTGCGCAAAATCATCCTTACGCCGGCGATGATCATCGTCTGGGTTCTAGGCCTGTTGATGGCCTATTCAGGCGGCTGGTTCAGCTCGGGCTGGCTCCACGCCAAGCTGACGCTGGTTCTCATCCTGACCGGCTATCACGGCTGGCTCGTCGCCCAGACCAAAAAGATGGCCCGCGGTGAGCGGCCGTTGAGCGAAAAGCAGCTGCGCATGATCGGCGAAGTGCCGGGGCTGCTGCTGGTGCTGATCGTGGTGCTGGTGTACCTCAAGCCGTTCTGAGGTTGGCAACTGAGAGGGCCGCCAATCGCCGATTGACCTTGCTCTTGCGCGCCCTTAACGCGTGCACATCTATCCGGTAAGCGGCGCTCCTAAATCCTCGCGCCGCGGTCTGCTTTCTCCAAGCCCAGCCCTGTTCTTCGGGGCGCTGCCATACCTGGCGGCACTGACCATCCGGCCACCCTTCGAATTTCGGAATTTCACAATGCATCTTAAAGACCTTAAACGAAAGACCCCGGCCGAACTGGTCGCGATGGCTGAAGAACTCGGTGTCGAGGGCGCCTCAACGATGCGCCGGCAGGACTTGCTGTTCAGCATCCTGCGCGAACTTGCCGAGGACGACGAATACGAAGAGCCGATCATGGGTATAGGCACTATCGAAGTGCTCCAGGACGGTTTCGGCTTCCTGCGCAGCCCAGAGGCAAACTACCTCGCTGGGCCGGACGATATCTACTTGTCGCCCAATCAGGTCCGCCGCTGGGGTCTGCGCACTGGCGACACCGTCGAAGGTGAGATCCGCGCGCCCCGCGATGGTGAGCGCTATTTCGCGCTCACCAGCTTGGCCAAGGTGAACTTCGATGACCCGGACGCGGTGCGCCTGCGCACCAATTTCGACAACCTCACCCCACTTTATCCGGACGAGAAGTTGTCGCTCGACACGCTTGATCCGACGGTGAAGGACAAGAGCGCGCGGGTGATCGACATCATTGCGCCGCAGGGCAAGGGCCAGCGCGCCCTGATCGTCGCCCCGCCGCGCACCGGTAAGACCGTGCTGCTCCAGAACATCGCCAAGGCGATCACTGATAACCATCCCGAGGTGTTCCTGATCGTTCTGCTGGTCGATGAACGTCCCGAGGAAGTCACTGACATGCAGCGTTCGGTAAAGGGCGAGGTGATCTCCTCAACCTTCGATGAACCCGCTAACCGCCACGTGCAGGTCGCAGAGATGGTGATCGAGAAAGCCAAGCGCCTCGTCGAGCACAAGCGCGACGTGGTGATCCTGCTCGACTCGATCACGCGCCTAGGCCGTGCTTACAACACCGTGGTGCCCTCCTCGGGCACGGTGTTGACCGGTGGTGTCGATGCGAATGCGTTGCAGCGCCCGAAGCGTTTCTTCGGTGCCGCGCGTAATATCGAGGAAGGTGGTTCGCTCTCGATCATCGCGACCGCCTTGATCGACACGGGCAGCCGCATGGGTTACTACATTTAATATTTCTCAAGTAATTGAGTATTTAAATACTTGTCCCAGTACAGGTATGGAATATGGGACAACACTTATGAGTTATCAATAAATT
>JBBRUU010000193.1:0-4150 GCA_038247515.1 Sphingomonadales bacterium | reverse complement strand
CACTGGCTCCGAAACGGATTCGCGCGGAATGATGCCGGGAGCCTTCACTTCGACGCGGCTGCGCTGGGTGGTAACGATCGGACCCTTGCCGTCGATCGGGTTGCCGAGCGCGTCGACAACGCGGCCAAGCAGGCCCTTGCCGACCGGCACGTCGACAATAGTGCCGGTGCGCTTGACGACATCGCCTTCCTTGATCTCGGCGTCCGAGCCGAAGATCACGACGCCGACATTATCGGCTTCAAGGTTAAGGGCCATGCCCTGCACGCCATTGGCGAATTCGACCATCTCGCCGGCCTGCACCTTGTCGAGACCGTGGATGCGGGCGATCCCGTCACCCACCGACAGCACGGTGCCGGTTTCGCTGACTTCGGCCTCGGTGCCGAAATTGGCGATCTGGTCCTTGATGACCTTCGAGATTTCTGCGGCGCGGATTTCCATGGGTTTGTCCTTTAGGCCTTCATGGCTTGGGCAAGCGAGTTGAGACGGGTGCGGATCGAGGCATCAATGCGCTGCGAACCGATAGTGACGACGAGGCCGCCCAGAAGGTCGGGATCGACCGAGGCGGTAAGCATGACGGTGCGCCCTTCGCGCGCCGTCAGCTTGGTCTTAAGGGCGGCGATCTGGTCGTCGCTGAGCGGGTGCGCACTGGTCACGGTCGCGGTTACTTCGCCGCGCTGGGCAGCGGCGATCGCTCTGAACGCGGCAATGATCGCGGGCAGCTTGCCGAGACGGCGGTTGGCGGCGAGCACGCCGAGGAAATTGGTGGTGAGGGCAGAAAGCTTCAGCGTCTTGGCCACCGCCGCCATGGCCTTGCCGGCAACATCGCGCGACAGTTCGGGGTTGGTGGTCAGCGCGGCGAGATCACCCGATTCGGCCAGGGCAGCGCCCAGCGTCTCGAGGTCCTTCTCGACGGCGGTCACCTGGCCGTTTTCGGCGGCAAGATCGAACAGAGCCGAGGCATAGCGTCCAGCGAGGCTAGCCTTGATACCGGCGGAAATATCCACGCGCGTGCAATCCTCTTGCGAAGCTTCGAAGGGTAATATGCTTGGGCCTTGGGAATAGGGCATGCGCAAGGGCTGCCCTCAAGGATGGCGCGCGCCTAGCAATTGATTCCCGCCGGTGCAAGCCGCGAGGGGCGGGAATTGTGCGGGTGCGAAGTGGAGCGAGGTCAGGTGCACCCGCCAGGACCAGGCGATGCGGCCAAGCGATCGCCCCGCCTGATGCGCACGACCTTGTCCCTGAAGGCCGCGCCAGCACGCTCGTTGGCCCGCCTTTTTCACGGGCACAGCGGCAAGCACCGGCGGCGAGTGCTTGCAGGCGCGCTTCGCCCACATTGCCGGCGGGCATGGCCGGGTCGATCCCGTCCTCGGGATAAGGCGCGGCTTCCGCCACACGCTCAGCTTCCGACGCCTGCTAGCCGAGATAGCGCAAAACCACCCGCCCGCCGACCAGCAGCGCACGCACCCCTGCGACCAGCGTCAGCCACTTTGTCCGGCTCACTTGGCGGCAGTCCCTGACTCCGCCGTGCAGGCATAGACCAGACGTTCATTGGGCCGCTCGGGTAGTTTGGCGATCAGCGCCGATTGCTGTTCGCCCAGCGTCCTTGCCGCGTCGCTCACCCCGCAGGCGGGGGGCGTGTAGGCCGAGCGAGCCTCGCGCGCTGCGCTCAGTGCCTGCTGGCCGAGCAGGTAGCGGTCCGTGCGCAGCGTGCGGGTTTCGGGGTCGTAAGTGTTGACCGCCACCGCGGCATCGTCCTGCGCGGCGAACACCCTCTGCCATTCGCCGCCCGTGCCGAGCCCGTATTGCGTGCGCTTGTTGACGCATCCATCCGCCGACCATTCAAGCGCGACATCATCGGTGCGCGCCGAGGTTACGCGGCTGCGATCGGGGACGAGGGTGCAGATAAGAGCGCCCTCAGCGGCTCCCGATGCGGGCGTCGTGCCCGGAGCCTCGCGACCTTCGGCCTTGGCGATGGCGGCCGCGACCCGGTCCTCTATCTCGGCAAGACCTGGACGGGTGACCCACGCCAGCACCGCGATCACCGCCGCCACGCCAGCCAGACCTGCGGCGATGTGGGCGTGGGTGCGCCTTGCCTCGTCGCCCCGCCACACCATCGCTGCATAGCCCGCGCCGATCGCCGCCAGCAGCGCGATCAGCGCCAGCGCCATGCGGTTCTCGCGCGCTTCGAGCACGTCCATCTGCGCGGTCAGCTGCGCCTTTTCGCGCACGTCGCGCAAGGTTTCGGCGCGCTCGGCGAGCCGCGCGCGGGCCTGCGACTGCTCGGCCTCGAGCCGCTGGCGCTCGTCGGCGTTCAATTCGTCGATCGAGCGGCAGGGGAGGGCGTTGGTGACCGGCTCAACACCGAGATTGCGCAGAAACGGTAGCAACTCGCGCAAGGATACCGCGAAAAAGAACTCCGCGTCTCCGCCCGTCGAATCCGTGCTGAACGAATTGACCCCGATCACCCGCCCGCACGGGTCGAGCAGCGGCCCGCCCGAATTGCCGCGCGCGATCGGCGCGGTGTGGAGGATCGTGTCGAACTGGCGGCTGGGGCGCAGGCCCGAGATGTACCCGCGCGACTTGACCGGCGGCTGGGCGCGGAAGATGTCGTTAAGGCCAAGTCCTTGAGCAAGATCAACATTCATCGGATATCCGACCGCCGCGACCTCGCCCTGATCGACCGTCGGCCCGCCGGCGAGGGCCAGCGGCGGCAGGCGCAGGCTGCCCTTGGCGATCTCGAGCAGGGCCAGATCATTGCGCGGGCTGATCGCGATGATGCGCGCAAAGGCGCCGCCTTCGCCCTCGGCCGGGACGATCCCGATCCGCAGGGTGTCGTCCTGCGCGGCTTCGGTCACCACGTGGGCGTTGGTGACGATCCGCGTCGGCGTGACGGCAAAGCCGGTGCCGTGCGAGATGGGCACAGGCTCGCCGTTCTCGGTGCCGATGATTACCACCCGTACTACGCCCCGGGATGCCGCCTCGACGTCGCCGGGATCGGCGGAAGCTGGAAGCGCAAGAAGGGTCAGGAACAGCGCAAGCGCGCCGAGAAGCCGGATCATGACCGCGCTTATACCTGCTTTTTTAGCGCCCGCACCAACAACGCGACATTGAACGCAACAACCGGGGGTGCGGCAGGGCGAGGGCTGTGGCACAGTGTTTCACGTGAAACATTATGAGAACATCTCGGACGAGGAGTGCTGGCAGGCGATGTTGGTCAAGGACCGCCGCTTCGATGGCGCGTTTGTCACCGGCGTGCATTCTACCGGCATTTATTGCCGCCCCTCGTGCCCGGCGAGGGCGCCCTTGCGCAAGAATGTGCGCTTCTACGCGACGCCTGCCGATGCAGGCACTGCGGGCCTAAGGCCTTGTAAACGCTGCTCGCCTGCCAGCCAGAGCACCGAGGAGGCCTGCGTCCTCGCCGCTATCGCTGCGATCCGCGAGCAAGGCGCGATGACGCTGGATGCGCTGTCCGATCTCACCGGCTACACTCCGACCCACTTCCAGCGATTGTTCAAACGCACCGTCGGAATCTCGCCCGCCACTTTTGCCCGAGCTTTGCGCGAGGAGCGTTTGCGAGTGGCGTTTGGGAGGGGTCTAAACGTGACCGAAGCCCTGTCTGAAGCAGGCTACGGGGGGTCTGGAGCGCTCTACAACGCCACGAAAGGAAGGCTGGGAATGACGCCGAGCGATTGGAGCAGAGGCGGGGCGGGCCGGTTGGTGCATTGGGCAGTGCTGCCGACCTCGCTGGGACCGATGCTGGTTGCCGCGACCGACAAAGGCGTGTGCTGCCTTGCATTCGGTGAGGGCGAGGCAGAGTTGCGCCACCGCTTCCCCCGCGCTGAGCTGGTCGCGGCGGGCGAGGACTTGCGCGCTCTGTTTGCCCAGGTGGTCGATGCGGTCGAGCAGCCCGGCCCGGGCAGCGCGGCCATCCCGCTCGACGTGAAAGGCACCGCCTTCCAGCACCGCGTCTGGGAAGAACTGCGCCGCATCCCCCACGGGGAGACGCGCTCTTACGGGCAATTGGCGGCGGCCTTGGGCAATCCCAAGGCCAGCCGCGCTGTCGGCGGGGCGAACAGGGCCAATCATGTGGCAGTGCTGATCCCCTGCCACCGCGTGATCGCTAGTGATGGGACGCTGGGGGGCTATGCCT
>JBBRUU010000192.1:0-4158 GCA_038247515.1 Sphingomonadales bacterium | reverse complement strand
GGTCGAGGGACATCGTCTTGGTCGTCGTCACAGGCGCTCTCGCACCGCCGCGCCGATAGCTGCGGTGCCGTGGCTGCCGCCCAGATCGCCGCCGCGGATGCCGTCGGCGAGCGTCTTGGCCACCGCAGCCTCGATCCGCGCGGCCTCAGCCTCGCGCCCGAAGGAGTGGCGCAGCATCATTGCGGCAGACAGGATCGTCGCGATCGGATTGGCCTTGCCCTGCCCGGCAATGTCGGGCGCGCTGCCGTGGATGGGTTCATAAAGACCGAAGGTGCCGTGATCGGTTGCGCGCTCGCCGAGCGAGGCGCTCGGCAGCAGCCCGATCGAGCCGACCGCAGCGCTGGCAAGGTCGGAGAGGATGTCGCCGAACAGGTTGCCGGTCAGCACCACGCCGAAGCGTTCGGGGTGGCTCACCACCTGCATCGCGGCATTGTCGACATACATGTGACCGACCGCAACCTGAGGGTATTCCGCCGCAACCTCGATCACCACATCGCGCCACAATTGGCTGGTTTCGAGCACATTGGCCTTGTCGACGCTGGTGAGCGGCTGGCCTGACGTCTCCGCCGCGCGGAAGGCGACATGGGCGATGCGGCGCACTTCGCCTTCCGCATAGGACATCGCGTCCCACCCCTCGCGCTCGCCCGCGTCGTTGGTGCGCTGGCCCTTGGCGCCGAAATAGACGTCGCCGGTGAGTTCGCGCACGATCAGCATGTCGATCCCTGCGGCAATATCCGCGCGCAGCGGGGAGAGGTGCTCAAGCCCGGCGAATATCCGCGCCGGGCGCAGGTTGGCAAACAGGCCAAGGTGCATCCTCAGGCCGAGAATGGCTTGCTCGGGCCTAAGGTGGCGTTCAAGCGCGTCACAGGACGGATCGCCCACCGCGCCAAACAGGATCGCGTCCGCCGCGCGCGCCATCGCCAAAGTCTCGCCCGGCAAAGGATGTCCGTGGCGGTGATAGGCCGCGCCGCCGACGTCGCCCGTAAACAGCGTCAGCCCCGGCAGTGCTAGGCTTTCGAGCACCGCGACCGCCTCGGCCGTGACCTCGGGGCCGATCCCGTCGCCGGGCAGGACTGCGATCTTCATGTGTTCACCCCATGCGCGCCAACCGATCGGTCAGCAAACGCCTCGCGCCCATAACATCGCTTTTGTGCCCTGCAAGCAGGTAGTGGGAAAGCTGGCGCTCCAGCACGGCCAGCGCGGCGGCCTGCGCGGGCCAGTCGGGAGCAGCAGGAGGCCGCGCGCCGCCATAACCAAGCTCCCTCAGCAGCAGCGTCTCGTAACCGATCAGCCCGCTCACCCAGCCCCTTGCCGAAGGCGCGGCAGCAAGAGCGTCGAGCAGCGCGGCCAGCGCCTGGTACAGCGCGGGATAAGCCTGGCGCTCGGGCAGCGCGGTGGCGGTCAACGTGCAGGACCACTGGATCGCCGCGGCCGGCAGCGGCTCGGTCATCAGCGCGCCCATCGATTGCTCTAGTTCAAGCCGGGCGAAGGGCAGCTGGCTGGCGGAGCGGATAGTGAGTTCGAGCGCGGCGCGGTTCCCCGGCACCAGCACCGCGCGCATCTGCCGCCCGCGCCCGCCTGCCACATAGGCGGCGATCAGGCCATGCTCAGCGGTAAGCAGCCGCACGATCGCGCCGGTCTCGCCCTGCTGGCGCGAGGCAAGCACAATGGCCGAGGCGCGCAGGTTCATGCCCTGCGCATCCGAGCGTTACTTGCCCTTCGACTTCGCTTCCAGAGCGGAAAGCCGTGCTTCCAGAGCGTCGGCCTGTTCGCGGGCCTTCTGGGCCATCGCCTTGACCGTCTCGAATTCCTCGCGGCTCACAAAGTCGATGCCGCCGAACGCCTCGCGCAGCCGCTCGCGGGTGCTTTCGCGGGCTTCGCGGGTCATGCCCGCCATGGTCCCGGCGGCGCTGTTGGCGAGTTTGACAAGGTCGGCGATGATCGGGTTCTGGCTTTGCATGTGTTCTGTTTGGGGATGCTTGCCTTGAAGTGCAAGCATCCTCCTTGCTCTTGTTGCCTTTCAGGCAGCAACGCTGCGAGCGGCCGGTTGGCCTTGCGGATGGCTTTGGCCGTCCGATCACCGCACTACGCCAGCTTGGAAGGTTTAGAGCTCGACCCGCGTCTCCGACCCGCTCGCGCCCTGCGGACCACCGTCGGGGTTAGCGACGATGAACTGGTAATTGAGCGCCGTTGCAAAGCACAACCACGCGAAATAAGGCAGCAACAGCGCCGCCGCCGCGCGCCGCACCCGGAACACCAGCGCCATCGCGATCAACAAGCTGCCCACGCCGAAAGCGAGGATCATCAGCGCGGCGAACATGTCCTGCAACCCGAAAAACACCGCAGTCCAGCTCTGGTTGACGATGAAGTGGATCGCGAAGGCCACCAAAGCCACCTCGCGCCCGGCCGCGCCCCAGGCGCTTGCCACGATTGCCAGCGCAAGGCCGATCATCACGAACAGGATGCTCCACACGATCCCGAAAACCGCCGGCGGCGGGTAGATCGCAGGCTTTGCCAGCGCGGCGAACCACGGCGTGTCCGGGCCGCCCAATTGCCCGGCGGCAAAGCCTACCAGCATGATCAGCGGCACCATGAACAACGCCCAGCGAAGGAAGCTTGCGCGCAGCTGTTGGGGGGAAGCAAGGACGTTCATGGGCTCTCCAGGCGGCAGTGCGGAGGATGCGAATAACAGAGGCGGAAGGCTGCGCCAACATTGCGAGCCCGCCTGCCCCGCTTTGAGGCACGCCCGGACCCGACTCTCTGTGGGAGCCAGACGAAAAAAATGTGGTATAAATGGGGCACGCCATCACATTCCCCTTTCCGCGTTCCGAAAACCTCTGCTAGAGGCTGCCTTATTCCCGCCGTGATTCGAAAAGCGCGTTGGCGGCGGGGAGATCATAATAACGCGCTTTTGCTCATTATCTGCCCGCAAGGGTCAAAGGGAACATAACCATGAAGAAGATCGCTCTCGTCGCTGTCGCCGGCCTCGCTCTCGCCACCGCCGCTTGCTCGAAGCCGGCTGAAACCGCCGCCACCGAAGCCGACACCACCGCCGTCACCGAAGAAGCCATGGCTGTCGAAACCCCGGCCGCTGACGCGATGACCGCCGAAACCCCGGCCGCGACCGAAACCCCGGCCGCGACCGAAACCCCCGCCATGTAATTCCTTGGGAGCCAACAGGCTCCCAGGATTGCCGGCCCCGGGTTAGCCCGGGACAGGGAAAGATTAAGACCGGTAGCAACCTTGCGTTGCTGCCGGTCTTTTCTGTTGTGCGTCAGCGTTCGGCCCCGCCTGACTGAGAGCCTGATTTAGGGCCTGACCAAGGATGCCTAACCCAGAACGCCCATTGCCACAGCAGCCCCGAGCGCAACCGCAATCAGCGCTACGATCATAAGACCCGTGTTCTTCTTCATGTGTGTTCCCCCAGTGTGGTGCGCCGCGCGCTAATCAGGAATTCGACATTGCCCTGAGGCCCGGTGATTGGGCTGGTCACGATACCGTCAATCGCCCAGCCGAGCCCCTCAAGCCACCCGCGCACCTGATCGCAGACCCTCGCGTGCAGCGCAAGATCGCGCACCACCCCGCCCTTGCCGACTTCCTCGCGCCCGACTTCGAACTGCGGCTTGATCAGCGCGACCAGCCGGCATTGCGGCGCCGCCAGCTGCAACGGCACATCGAGCACCTTGGCAAGGCTGATGAAACTCGCATCGCACACCACCCAGTCGCAGGGGCGGCTGATGTGATCGGACGTCAGGATGCGTGCGCTGGTCTGTTCGAGCACAGTGACGCGCGGGTCTTCGCGCAGGCGCCAGGCAAGCTGGTTCGTCCCGCTGTCGACCGCAAAGACATGATCCGCCCCCTTGCTCAGCATCACATCGGTGAAGCCGCCGGTGGAAGAGCCGATATCCATCGCGGTCACGCCCGCCGGGTCCAGCCCGAAGTGCTCGATGGCGTGGGCGAGCTTGATCCCGCCGCGGCTCACCCAGGGATGATCGCGCCCGCGCACATCCAGCGCGGTATTATCGGCCACCTGATGCCCCGGCTTGTCGATCTTGATCTCGCCTGCAAACACCAGCCCCGCCATCACCAGCGCTTGGGCCCGCGCGCGGCTCTCGGCCAGACCGCGCTCGACCAGCAACTGGTCGACACGGCGCTTTT
>JBBRUU010000191.1:0-4180 GCA_038247515.1 Sphingomonadales bacterium | reverse complement strand
CAGCGCCCATTCGAGCGCGCCGGGGGTCGGTACGGCGGGCAGGATCGGGCCCCAGATCTTCGTGGCAGCAGCCTGGAAGCTGAAGTAGCCGATTGCGGCGGCCAGCGCGGCGGTGCCGGTGCGGATGGTAAGTTGCGTGGGCGCCCGGTCGGCAAGGCCCTGCGCAACAAGGTAGGCGACGCCGAAGATCAGGATCGCCCCCAGCGCAAGGGCCTGCGGCGACTTGGGCCCGAGGCCGATAGTGAAGGCGGTGGCGATAACCGCGAAGATGGCAAGGGCCAGAGCAAAGCTCTTGAGCACCGCAGCGACGCTCGGCACGGCAACTGGCCCGGGGCGGCGGATGTTCGATACCTCGGTCACGGCCGTCCCCGAGGAGAGGAAGGCGTGCGCCTTGTAGAGCGAGTGGGCGATGATGTGCAGCAGTGCCAGAGTCCATAGGCCAAGGCCGCATTGCAGCAGCATGAAGCCCATCTGCGAGACCGTCGACCAGGCAAGCGCGGTCTTGATCGCGCTCTGGGTGAGCATCACGGCGGCGCCGAACAATGCGGTGGCGCCGCCGATCATGACGAGTGCGGCCATCGCGCCGGTGCTCTGCTGGACGATGCCTGCAGCGGTGATGAGCAGCACGCCGCCCGAGTTGATGATCCCGGCGTGGAGCAAGGCGGAGACCGGGGTGGGGGCCTCCATCACCTCGGTCAGCCAGCCGTGGAGCGGGAAGGCGGCGGTCTTCAATGCGGCCGCCGCGACGATCGCGGCAACGCCGAGCGTGCCGGCAAGGCCGAGGCCAGCGGCGCTCGCGGCGGCAGGCAGCGCAGTCACGTCGAGCGTGCCGAAGCGTGCGAACAGCAGCGCAGCGGCGATCACCAGCATTGCGTCGCCTGTGTGCCAGACACCGGCGAACTTGGTCGCGGCGCGCTGGGCTTCCGGGCGGTCAGGGTAGAACAGCAGCAGCTTGCGCAGGGTCAGGCCGACCGCAAAGCTGGACAGGATCAGGGTCGGGATCGTGCCCGCCTGCACAAACACCAGCACCGCGGCCAGCGTGGTCAGCATCAGCGCATGGAACGCGCCCTCGCGCTCCTCGCCGTCAAGATAGGTGCGGCTGTAGCGCATCACGATCCAGCCGATGAAGCCGACAAGGGCGCCGATGCTGGCGGCAACGAGATCGCTGCGCAGGCCCAGCGTGAGCGCGCCGCCCAGGATGCTCGCCCCGGCAGGCGCGGCCATCGCGGTCTGGACCAGACCGGCCAGCGCGACGGCGAAGGCCGCAAATGCCGAGGCCTCCGACAGCATCGGCAGGCTGCCGGGACGCTTGCCCGGGCGGGCCAGCGCGATCAGGATAACCGGCAACAGCGCGAGCGGCGCGAGCATGGTCAGGGCAATGGCGTCAGGCATCAGGCGACACTCCGGTGGCATGTGAAACTTGCTGGATGCCGGATAGGGACTGGACGAAATTAGTAAAAATACATATTTTGCCGCCAAACGTTCGGTAGAAGCGAACGATTATCGGGACGACCATTGATGGCGAGCCTCAATCTCCACCACCTGCGCCTGTTCCGCGCCACCGCGCGCGAAGGAACGCTGACTGCGGCTGCCAAGGCGCTCAACATCTCGCAAAGTGCGGTCTCGACCCAGATCAAGTCGCTGGAGGCCGATCTTGGCCATGACCTTTTCGAGCGGCGCGGGCGCAATCTGGTGCTGACCGAAGCTGGCCGGATCGCGCTCGATTACGCCGATCAGATCTTCCGCGCCGCCGAACAGCTCACCGCGACGTTCCGCGCGGTCGGGGGCCAGCGCAAGGTGCTGCGCATCGGCGCGCTGGCGACCTTGTCGCGCAACTTCCAGATGGGTTTCCTTGCGCCCTTGCTGGGCCGTGACGATGTCGAGGTGGTGCTGCGCTCGGGCACGCAGGCCTCGCTGCTGCGCGCCTTGGATGCGCTCAGGATCGACGTGCTGCTCACCAATCAGGTGCCCGCGCGCGACGCGGCGAGCCCTTACCTTGTGCGCCGCATCGCGCAGCAGCCGGTCAGCCTCGTCGGCACACGCTCGCGGCTGGCACTGGCGGCACGCGGCCTCCCCGCGCTGCTCGCGCAAGCGCCGCTGCTGCTCCCCACGCCCGAAACCGCGCTGCGGGCCGGGTTCGACGCGCTGGTCGAAAGTCTCGGCATTGTCCCGCGCGTTGCTGCCGAGGCCGACGACATGGCGATGCTGCGCTTGCTCGCACGCTCCGACGCGGGCGTGGCGGTGATCCCGCCGATCGTGGTACGCGACGAGCTGGCAGCTGGCATCCTCTACGAGCTCGCCCAGCTCCCCGGCATCACCGAGGAGTTCCACGCTGTCACCATTGGTCGCACCTTCCCGAACCCGCTGCTGCGCGAGGTGCTCGGCGCCGCTCCCGAAGCTGTTGGGGGCAACGCTGCAGGACTTGCGGGCGAAGATGGCGGGAAGTAAGGCGCGCCTCTCATGCCTGACATGCAGGAATAGCAACATCCCATGACCGCCCCCCTCACCGGCCGCCCCGTCATTTCTGCGACCGGCCTGTTCACACCGCCAGACAGCATCACCAACGCCGAGCTGGTCGAAAGCTTCAACGCCTTCGCCAACCGCCACAATGTCGCCCACGCCGAAGCGATCGCGGCGGGCGAGGCGGAGGCGCTGCCCTATTCCTCGGTGGAATTCATCGAGAAGGCGAGCGGTATCAAGGCGCGCCACGTGATGAGCAAGGCGGCGATCCTCGATCCCGATACCATGTGCCCGCGCCTGCCCGAACGCGGCAATGACGAGCTGTCGGTGATGGCCGAGATCGGCGTTGTCGCGGCGCGTCAGGCGCTGGAGCGCGCGGGCCGCAAGCCTGAGGACGTCGACGCGGTGCTGTGCGCGGCTTCCAATATGCAGCGCGCCTATCCGGCGATGGCGATCGAAATCCAGCAGGCGCTGGGGATCGAGGGGTTCGGCTTTGACATGAATGTCGCTTGCTCCTCGGCGACGTTCGGCATCCAGACCGCCGCCGATTACGTGCGCGCCGGCAACGCCCGGTCGGTGCTGGTGGTGAGCCCGGAGATCACCTCGGGGCACTTGAATTGGCGCGACCGCGACAGCCACTTCATCTTCGGCGACGTGGCGACCGCAGTGCTGGTGGAGGATGCCGCGATCGCGCCTGCGGAGCATTGGGAGATCCTCGGCACCAGGCTCAAGACCGTTTTTTCCAACAACATCCGCAACAATTTCGGCTTTTTGAACCGCGCCGCCCCCGAAGGCGAAGGCGCGCCTGACAAGCTGTTCGTCCAGGAAGGGCGCAAGGTCTTCAAGGAGGTCGTGCCGATGGTCGCGCAGATGATCCTCGACGAGGCGGAGCGTCTCGGCCTCGATCCGGCAAGGCTGCGGCGGCTCTGGCTGCATCAAGCCAACGCGGGAATGAACCGGCTGATCGCGCAAAAGGTATTCGGCCACGAGGCCAACGAGGACGAGAGCCCGACCGTGCTCGACACCTATGGCAACACCTCGAGCGCAGGCTCGATCATCGCATTTCACCGGCATTGCGAGGATTTGGGCGCTGGCGATACCGGGCTGATCTGCTCGTTTGGGGCGGGCTATTCTGCGGGCACCGTGTTCGTGCGCAAGGTCGCCTAAGCTGTCCGACACGCAGGCGACTTGCTTGCGGCCTTGCGCGCCGTTCCCTAGAAGCAAACCGATGGCAGGCGAAATTCTCGACAACAAGGGCCGCGGCGAGGCCGGCTGGCAGTGGCCTGCGATCCATCCGGAAGGGCGCAAGTTCGGGCTGATCGGTGTGGCGGCGAGCTTCTTTGTGCTGCTGGTGCTCGGCTGGAGCGCTCTTGGCTGGCCGATGCTGGCGCTCTCCGCTGGCATCTTCGCCTTCTTCCGCGATCCCGAGCGCGTGGTGCCGCAGAGCGACAACCTGATCATTTCCCCCGCCGACGGGATCGTCACTCTGATCGCGGCGGTCGAACCCCCGCTTGAACTCCAGATCGACGACGGATCGGGCCATGCCGGGCTTCCCGCCGGGCCGGTCACGCGCATCTCGATCTTCCTCAGCGTGTTCGATGTTCACATCAACCGCACCCCTGTGGGCGGGACGGTGCGGCGGGTGGTCTATATCCCGGGCCGATTCATTAGCGCCGAGCTCGACAAGGCAAGCGACGAGAACGAGCGTCAGCACCTGCTG
>JBBRUU010000190.1:0-4241 GCA_038247515.1 Sphingomonadales bacterium | reverse complement strand
CGCGCGGTGATATTGATGCGACCCCGGTGTTCCTGTTCCACTCAAGCACCTCCACCACACAGGACCAGATCTCGAACGAACTGCGGTACGCGATTTCGGCCGATGGTCTCGATTTGACGTTTGGCGGGTTCTATTTCGATCAGAACCTCGCCTATGACGAAAGCCGCGAGTTGCGGCGCGATCTGCCGGTGAACCTGCGCCCGCCAGTGTTCTTTGGCGGCGGGCGGCAGAATCACGAAGTGATCGGGTTGTTTGCCAACGCGCAGTACGAATTCGTGACCGGCCTTTCGCTGATCGCGGGGATTCGCTGGAATCAGGAAACCAAGGACGCGGCGGTTACTTACATCACCCCGCGCGCGCCGTGTTCGGTGATTGCGGGCACGTGCCCCACCGGCACCGCGCCGTTCAATCCGGCGACCGAGACCAATGGGTTCTCCGATGATGTGACCTTCCGCAACGTCTCGCCCAAACTGGGGCTGCAATACGAATTCGCCAATTCGCAGGTCTATGGTCACTGGAGCCGGGGCTTCCGTTCGGGCGGCTACAATTTCCGCATCACCAATATCCCGGTGTTCAACCGCGCCTTTGCGGCCACTGGCAGCCTGTTTTTCAGCGAAGAGCAGGTCGATAGCTATGAAATCGGCGGCAAGTTCCAGACGCAGGACGGTGCTTTCACGCTGAACGTCGCAGGTTACGTGACCAAGATCAGCGATCTTCAGCGCGAAGTGAACCTGGCTGATCCGGGCGCGGGCGTGGTGCAGAACATTCTCAACACCGCCGATGCCACGATCACCGGGTTCGAGGCCGAAGCGCGGATGCGCCTGTCGGATTCGTTCATTGTCACCGCCAGTTTCGGCCTGATCGATTACAAGTACAACGAGATCCTGTTCGATATCTCGGGCGATGGCCTGATCAACGCCGCCGACCTTGCCTTGCGCATTCCGCGCGTGCCCGAGGTGACCTGGGGCATGGGGGTGATTCACGAACTGGTGCTGGGCGACAGCGAGATCCTGACCCGGGTGAACTACCAGTATCGCGACGAATTCGCCTTCACGGACGATAATCTCGGCTTCATTCAGGACGTTTCGAACCTTGAGGCGAACATCACCTGGGTGACGCCGGTCGATGGGCTGTCGCTGTCGGTGTATGGACGCAACCTGTTTGACGAAGTGCAGGCTGGCGGCGATACGCAGGTGCCGTTTGGCGGCCCGAATTCAACCGGCGTGCGCCGGCCGTTTTCCAACCGCCCAACGCAGGGCACCTTCTCGCCGCTGCAACGCGGCCGGAATGTGGGCGTTGAAGCGCTGTTTGAATTTTAAGATGAACGCACACGAGAAAAGGGGCGCTCCGATAAACGGGGCGCCCCTTTTCATTGGAGTTACCCGCGCGCGCCGAACAGCGCGGTGCCGACCCGCACATGCGTCGCGCCAAGCATCACGGCGGTCTCGTAATCGCCGCTCATCCCCATGCTGAGGCCGGTGAGGCCGTGATCGGCGGCCAACTTGGCGAGCAGCGCGAAGAACGGCGCGGCTTCGGTGTCGGCGGGGGGGATACACATCAGGCCCGCCAGCGGCACATCGGCCGCGCGCACTGCCGCCAGAAAGCCCGGCAGATCGGCCAGCGCGCAGCCGCCCTTTTGCGCCTCGTCGCCGATGTTGACCTGCACAAAGCACGGCACCTGCCTGCCCGACTTGTCCATCGCGCGTGCAAGCGCGGTCAGCAGGCTCGGCCGGTCGAGTGCGTGGATCACGTCGAACAGCGCGACGGCTTCGTCCGCCTTGTTGGATTGCAGCTGGCCGATCAGGTGGAGTTCGATATCGGGACGGCCTTCGCGCAGCGCGGGCCATTTGGCCTGCGCTTCCTGCACCCGGTTCTCGCCGAACACCCGCGCGCCTGCGTCGATCAGCGGCTGGATCGCGGGGGCATCATGGGTCTTGCTGACCGCGATCAAGGTGACGTCGGCGGGCGCGCGCCGTGCAGGCTTGCACACGCGGGCGATGTTGGCGCGGACGGCGTCGAGGCGAGAGGCTGCATTATCCATGGGGCCGCTCTATAGCGGGTGGGTGAGCCGAGAGAAGACCCTGCCGAAGCTGTGGCTGATCAGCGATGCGCGCAATGACGCGGGGCTGGATGCCGCGCTCGCCCGCCTGCCGCGCGGGTCGGGGTTAATCTACCGCCATTACCATCTGACAGATTGCGCGCGGTTCGCCCGGTTCCAGGTGCTGCGGCGGATCGCTTTAGCGCGCGGCCACACGGTGATCCTCGCCGATTCGGCGCTGACCGCGCGCGAATGGGGCGCGGACGGGATCTATGGTGCCGCGCGCGCGCTTTGGCCCCGCCGCGCCGGATTGTTGCATCTGGCGACCGCGCATGACCTAGGCGAGATCGGCCTTGCGGCAAGGCTGGGAGCGGATGCGGTGCTGCTTTCGCCGGTGTTCCCGACCCGCAGCCATCCCGACGCGCCGGTGCTGGGGGCGGCGCGGTTCCGGCTGCTGGCGCGGCAATCGCGCCTGCCGGTGATCGCGCTTGGCGGGATGAACCCGGCGCGCGCCCAAACTTTGCGCTGGCCGGATTGGGCCGCCATCGACGGGCTCGATTGATGGACCACCGGAACGATGATCAGCTTTACTGGCAGGCCATCGACTATGTGACACGCGGCGGCAGGCCAGCGATTTCGCACCTCCAGATCAGGTTCAAGGTCGGTTTTGACCAAGCCGAGCGGTGGGTCCGCCGGATGGCGGAGAACGGTGTGATATCCTTGCCGCGTGATCGCCTGCACTAAACCGCTGGCTTCGGAAAAGGTTTGACCCGACAGGCCCAAGGATTCATGCTGTGTTCCGCTCAGGAGACAAAGCCATGGCCAGCCGCGCGGTCACACCCGTCAAACCCGGTCGCCCGACCCCCAACCGTCAGACCGATGCCGAATGGCGCGCAGGCCTGCGCCGGTCCTTGCGCCGCATCGCGCAGATGATCGGCGCCGGGCTGCTGCTGGGCGCAGGCGTATTCCTCGCGCTGGCGCTGGCGAGCTATACCCAGACCGATCCCAGCCCTTCGACTGCAGCCGATCCGGCGCAAGTTGCCAACTGGATGGGTACGGCCGGCGCGTGGGCGGCAGACCGGGTGCTGCTGGTCTTCGGCTTGCCAACCGTGCTGTTGGTGCCGCTGCTGTATGTTTCCGCGCGAAAACTGTGGCGTGATGTCGAGAATGGAGACGCGCCCGAAACCACCGCCTGGTGGCTGCCGACCGCGCTGCTGCTGATCGCGATGATGCTGATCGCGACCGCGCTGGCGCTCGCCTTCGAAGAGCAGGGGGGCACGCTACCGGCGCAGTCTGGTGGGCTGGCCGGCCTGCTCGGCGCGGGCGTGATCGAGGCGGTGGCGGCGCGCTTTGGCGAGGCGGCACAGGGGTGGGTGATGCTCGGCATGGCGCTCACCGCCCTTGCTGTGGGCGTTGGCTTGCTGACCCGCATTTTCGCGATCGACTGGCGCGCGCTGCTAAGCCTGCCCGATTTCCTCGGCGGCGGATCGCTGGTGGGC
Organism: Sphingomonadales bacterium; assembly: GCA_038247515.1. Taxonomy (GTDB): domain Bacteria; phylum Pseudomonadota; class Alphaproteobacteria; order Sphingomonadales; family Sphingomonadaceae; genus Erythrobacter. The sequence goes on along the minus strand of JBBRUU010000190.1, from coordinate 704 downwards.
GTCATGCGCCGCCTGCCGCTGCCGGGCCGCGCGCCTGTGCCTGCGCTGACCTTTGCAGGCGATGACGACCGCGATTATGCCGATGAGCGCCTACCTGCCCGCCCACGCCGCGCGGCAAAAGGCGAGGCCGCCCCTTCCGGAAGCGACGAGCGCCCACGCCGCGCGCCCGAAATCTCCGACCCCTCCGCCCCGCCGCGCCGTGCCCAGCCCGCCAAGACTGCGCAGGGCGACATGTTCGCCGCCTTCAAGCTGCCGGGCCTCGAGCTGCTTACGGAGCCGCCGCAGGACAAAGGCCCCAAGCTCGACAAGCTGGCGTTGGAGCGCAACGCCCGTCTGCTCGAAAACGTGCTCGACGATTTCAACGTCAAGGGTGAAATCACCGCGGTGCGCACCGGGCCGGTGGTGACGATGTACGAGCTTGAACCCGCGCCCGGGATCAAGGCCAGCCGCGTGATTGGCCTCGCCGAAGACATCGCCCGCAACATGAGCGCGATCAGCGCGCGCGTTTCCCCCATCCCTGGGCGCACGGTAATGGGGATCGAACTGCCCAACCAGGACCGGCAGGTGGTGATGCTGAAGGAACTCGCCGCCTGCGCCGCCTTTGCCGAGGCCAAGGGCAACCTGCCGATCATTCTGGGCAAGGATATTGCAGGCGAACCGATCATCGCCGATTTGGCCGCGATGCCGCACTTGCTGGTCGCGGG
>JBBRUU010000189.1:0-4249 GCA_038247515.1 Sphingomonadales bacterium | reverse complement strand
GCAGGGGCTGCCGCCTTCGAAGACAATGCCGAGCACAACGGCCGCACCCGCGAATTCGCCTACAAGTGGCCCGCTGCCGTCTCTGCCATCCCCGCGCTCGCCCAGTACCTCACTGAAGAGCGTGACAAGGCGGTGCTGGCGCAGAAGGGCGAGTGGCAGCAGACGTTGGGCGATCCCGACATGACGGACTGCATGACCTGCGCCAACCTGAGTTTCGCTAAGGAATGGAAGGTGACCGCCAACCTGCCGCGTTATCTTTCGCTCTCGGCCGACATGTATTTCTACAGCGGCGGCGCGCATGGCGGTTCGGACTTCGAGGCGCTGGTGTGGGACCGCGAGACGGGCGAAGCGCTCGCGCCGGAGCGGATGTTCGCTTCCTCTGAAACGTTGCAAGCCGCGCTCCACCCCGCGTGGTGCAAGGCGCTGATGGCCGAGCGGACCCGGCGGCTGGGCGCTGAGTATGCAGCCGACGAAATCTTCCCGTGTCCCGATATTGCCGAGCTGACGGTGCTGCTCGGCTCATCCAACAAGCAGGCGTTCGACCGGATCGGCTTGATCGCTGCGCCCTATGTCGCGGGCTCTTACGCCGAAGGGCCCTACGAGGTGACTTTGCCGGTGACCAAGGCTGTCATCGGCGCGCTGGCGCCCCAATACAAAACGGCTTTCGCGTTGGCGAAGTAGCAATTCGCGCGCGCCTTTGCTATGTAGCGGTGATGCACGAGTATCAATTTGTCGACGGCGCTACGGGCGTCTACCGCGATGGCACCATCAAGCTGCATGGGGCTGACGGATTTGCGGCAATGCGCAAGGCGGGCCGCTTGGCGGCCGAGATCCTTGATGCCTGCGCCGATCTGGTGAGGCCCGGCGTCACCACCGGCAGCATCGATGATGCGGTGCGGGGCATGATGCTCGATGCGGGCGCGGTTCCCGCCACGCTCGGCTATCGCGGCTATGCGCATTCCTCGTGTATCTCGATCAACCATGTGATCTGCCACGGCATTCCGGGCGACAAGGCGTTGAAGGATGGCGACATCCTCAACATCGACGTGACCCCGCTGGTCGACGGCTGGCACGGCGACACGAGCCGGATGTTCTTTGCAGGCGAACCTTCGTTGAAGGCCAGGAAGCTGGTCGAAGTGACCTATGAATGCCTGATGCTCGGCATCGCCGCCGCGCAGCCCGGAGCAAGGCTGGGCGATATCGGCGCGACGATCGAGGCGCACGCGAACAGCTTCCGCTACGGCGTGGTCCGCGAGTTCTGCGGGCATGGCTTGGGGAGGCTGTTCCACGACGCGCCCGAGGTGGTCCACGCCGCCAAGGCCGGAACCGGGCCGGAGCTGAAGCCGGGGATGTTCTTCACCATCGAGCCGATGATCAACCTCGGCAAGCCGTGGGCAAAGGTTTTGGGCGACGGCTGGACGGCGGTGACGCGCGATAAGTCGCTGTCGGCGCAGTTCGAACACTCGATTGCGATCACCGAAACGGGCAACGAGATCTTCACGAAAAGCGCGATTGGACGGGATTGCCCGCCTTACGTGGTAGCTCCCCCGTCCCGGGATTGACCCGGCGCGCTGACTTAACCGTCTCCCCGGGCTTGACCCAGGGCCCCGCTATCTTGCGTTCACAAAAACAACACCGCCAGCACCGCGCTCATCACCACCACCAGCGCGGCCGAGAACCCCAGCATCGCCAGCACCGGACGGGTGATCCGCCCGTGCACCGCCCAGTCGTAACCGCAGGCAATCAGGATCGTGATCGGCGGCTGGACGGCGATGGCGACGGGGTCGGGCAGGCCCAGCACCTGCACCACGCGGGCATAGGCGGGGGTCATCAGCGCCAGTGTCGCGATCAGCATCGCTTGCCGGTGCGCGGCGATGTCGCGCGCTCGCGCAAAGTGCAGGGCGGCGAAATAGAGCGGGATGAAGGTCGCAAAGGCAGCGAGGTTCACCACCGTCACCTCGGGGCGGCCAAGCTCCAGCCCGATGCGCCATGATATCGCCGCGCCGCTCACCAGCATCGCGCCCACCAGCGCGATCGAGGCGCGGCCGGTGGCGCGGTGGGCGGCCAGCCTGAAGCGCGCGGCAAGGAAGCTCTGGCTCGCCAACAGCCCAAGCCACAGCACTATGCTCACGGCGTGGAACACCACGATCGGCGTGTAGCGCGCCTGCACTTGGGGATGGGCGATGGCCTTCAGCGTAAAGGCGAACAGCGTGAAGGCGAGCAGCCCCAGCGCGATCCGTCCCATCAATAAGTTGGCGCGAGTGTGCGATTCAGGTGCGCGCACTAGTTGTCCCTTGCCGCCCGGATCGCGGATCCGGCGGCAAACGGAGCGATTGCCACCAGCGCGAGGCTTATCGCTGCAACGAAGACGAGGCTGACTTGATCCTGCCGGGCGAGCGCGCCTGCGCCAAAGATCAGGATCGGGAGTGCGAGCGGGATCAGCAGCAGGCCCGATAGCGCCGCGCCTGCGCGCAGGGAGGCGGTGAGCGCAGCGATCATCAAGCCGATTGCGGCGAGGCCCGGCGTGCCTGCCAGCAGCCCGAGCAGCAGCAGGCGGAAGGTCTCGCCCTCGATCTTGAGCAGCGCGGCGGCGGGGAAGGTCGCCAGCAGCAGCGGCGGGCCAAAGCTGAGCCAGTGGGCGATGAGACGCACCGCCATCATTGCTTCTTCCGCCATACCGCGCAGGCGCAGCTGCTCAAAGAAGCCCAGTTCGATATCGCGGGCGACCAGCTTCTCGAGCGGCAGGATCGCTGCGAGCAGCGCCGCGATCCACACCACGCCGCCGCCGGTCTTGAGCATCAGGTTGGCGTCCGGCCCGACCGCGAAGGGGAACAGCATTGCGACCGCAATGAAGAACACCACCGGCAACGCGGCGCCCCCACTCGCATTGCTGCCGGTGAAAGGGAAGAACCGCGCCAGATCGCGGCGCAGGAGCGCGAGGATCATGCCTCATGCTCCTGGCGTTGATCGCCGGCGGCGGGCGCGAAGTCCTCGATGGCAAAGCTGGTCATCCCGGGCACATCAAGCGGCTGGTGAGAGGCGATCAGCGCGATCCCGCCGCCTGTGCAATGTTCGCGCACGAGCTGGCTGACGAGGCCCTGCGAGGCGGTGTCGAGGCCGGAAAGCGGCTCGTCCAGAAGCCAGATCGGCGCGGCCTGCCCCAGCACCCGGGCCAGCGCAGCGCGCTTTTTCTGCCCCGTCGACAGGTAGCGCACAGGCACCTCGAGCAGATTGCCAAGGCCGAGCCGGTCGCAGCAACTCTCCTGCGCGAGGAAGCCGACGCGGTCGATCTGCGCCCAGAAGGCCAGCGCCCGGCCCAGCGGCAGATCGGGGTCGAGCCCGGTGTGCTCGCCCAGCAGCGCCAGCGCGCCCTGGTGGCGGACTGCGCCGGCGTAGGGCGTCATCAGCCCCGCCACCGCACGGATCAGCGTCGTTTTCCCTGCGCCATTTGCGCCCGTCACATGGCACGCCGCGCCGGGCACAAGCTTGAAGGACAGCCGCCGGAACAACAGCCGCTCACCCCGGCGGCAGGCGAGATTGTCGGCAATCAGCGAGGGGCTTGAGGCTTGCATTGGCGCCATGCGTTAGGGAAAAGGGCCCGCGCAAACAAGCGACGCCTTTTGCCGGAGTGCCCCCAATGCCCGCCACATCTGTTCCCGAGTTGACGCCTGACGAAATTACCGCGCTGCTAGGCGAGCACCCTGCATGGAGCCTCGTGCGCGAGGGCAAGGCGATCACGCGGACGTTCCGGTTCAAGGATTTCTCAGCTGCGTGGGGCTTCATGAGCCGCGTGGCCTTCCTGGCCGAGACGCAGGATCACCACCCCGAATGGTTCAACGTCTACGCCAAGGTCGAAGTGACGCTGACCACGCATGACGCGGGCGACAGCGGCGGGCTCTCGCAGCGCGATGCGGTGATGGCGCGGTCGATCGACGGGATTGCCGGGTAACTACCGCCCCAAGGGCCCCGAACTCGCGCGCAGCTGCTTGCGCACCCGTCCCGGCATCCAGCGCTTGACGAACGCCATCCGCTTCGAAGTCGCGCCCACGAAGTAGTCGAGCTTGGTTCCATGCACCGCGTCCCACACCGCCTTGGCGACGTCTTCGACCGGGCTAATCTCCAGCCCTGCGGCCTTCACCCGGTCGCGGATCTGCTGGTTCGAATTGCGACTGCCGGTGCCGTCGAGCAGCGGGGTCTCGATGAAGGACGGGCACACCGAGGCGACCGTGATCCCGTCAGGCGCCCATTC
>JBBRUU010000188.1:0-4286 GCA_038247515.1 Sphingomonadales bacterium | reverse complement strand
GAGCACGCTTGCCATCGCCTTGGCTTCCTTGTCGCCCGAGGCCCCGCGCTTGGCGGCAGCCGGAACGCGCTTTTCGAAGCTTTCGAGGTCGGACAGCATCAGCTCGGTCTCGACCACTTCGGCGTCGGAGATCGGGTCGACCTTGTTGGCGACATGCTGGATGTCGTCATCCTCGAAGCAGCGCAGCACGTGGACGACCGCATCGACCTCGCGGATATTGCCGAGGAACTGGTTGCCGAGCCCTTCGCCCTTGCTCGCGCCCTTCACCAGACCGGCGATGTCGATGAAGCCCAACTGCGTCTCGATGATCTTGGCACTCTTGGCGATCGCGGCGATCTTCTGGAGGCGCTCATCGGGGACGGCGACCTGGCCGACATTGGGCTCGATCGTGCAGAAGGGATAGTTCGCCGCCTGCGCAGCCTGCGTCTCGGTCAGTGCATTGAACAAGGTGGACTTGCCGACGTTCGGCAGGCCGACGATCCCGCAACGGAAACCCATTTCGTGTGATAGCTTTTGCTGACATCGTCCGGGCTAAGGGCCAGCGATGTTTGGATGCGCGCGCCCTTAGCGGGTCGCGCCGGTGTTGGCCAGATTGTTGCGTTCCAGCCACCGGGCCAGCGCGAGGGGCGTGCGCAAGCGCACCACCTTGTCCGCGTACGGCGCGAGCTTTGCTTCGGTGCGCACCCTTGGGCCGCTATTCCAGTTCATGACGTACCAGAAGAATGCGAGGTCGACGCGTTCGGGGCAGCCTTCCGGCATATCGGGGCGGGACTGGCCGCGATGGCTCCAGATCCGCCGCACGAGCCTCCCAGGCAAAGGCGGATCGGGAAATCGAGATAGATCACCGTGTCGGCGCGCTCGAGACGCGGGGCAAGAGTGCTGCCGTAGTTGCCCTCGATCAGCCATTCGTCTTCAGCGACAGCCGCGGCAAGGCGCGCATTCAGTTCCGCCTTCTCTGTCTCGACCCAGCCCGCCTGCCAGCCCAACTGGTCCATGTGGACAAGCGGCAGACCCATCCGGGGCGCAAGCTCGCAGGCCAGCGTGCTCTTGCCCGACCCGCAGGGCCCGATGATGAGGACGCGCTTCATTCCGCACCCACCGCTTCGGCTGCAACCCACTCGTGTTTGAGATAGTCCAACCGCTTGCGCTTGAGATAGGCGGACAGCGCGATCCCGCCTTTTTCCTTCCCGGGGTGAATGAAATAGCCCGCGAACCAGAGGTTGCGGCAATGGCGGCGCGGAAGGTTGGAACCGTCGACCTTGATGCCGACATGATAGCCGGGCGCAAGGTAATGATTGTGGCGCTTGGCGATCAGCGTGATCTCCTGCCACCTCAGATCGTGAGTGTAGAGATTGCCGATGATCCTGAGGCCGCGCGAATCAAGTTCAAGCCGGTAGGTGAACAGCGCGTTGAGGGCGATCACCACGGCAAGGCCAAGAACGCCCGAAGCCGCCAGCAGCAAAGGCGCCTTCCACCATCCGCCCGGTTGGAAGAGAATCTGGGCAGAGGCCATTGCGAGAAGACCACATGGAACGGGAAACACTGCTGCCGGGACGAGCATCAGCAAATGCCCCCACCACCGCCTGCGGATCACGATGACCGGCGGGGACATTGTTAACCCTGCATCCTCAGCGCGACATCGTTCATGAAGCGCACGTCGTCGCCCTTCCCCAGCCACTCCGCTTCCGCGCCGAGCGCGCCGAGCATGTCGGCAAGGTCATCCTCCTCGGCCTTGGCGAAGTTGCCGAGCACGTGGCCGGTCACGCGGTCCTTGTGTCCCGGATGGCCGATGCCGAGGCGGATGCGGCGGTAGTCGGGCGCGCCGAGGCTCGCGGCGTGCTGGTCGATCGAGCGCAACCCGTTGTGTCCCGCGTGCCCGCCGCCCTGCTTCACCTTGACCTTGAAGGGGGCGATATCGAGCTCGTCATGGAACACGGTCAGCGCCTCGGTGCCCAACTTGTAGAAGCGCAGCGCCTCGCCAACCGCGCGGCCGCTCTCGTTCATGAAGGTCGCGGGCTTCAACAGCAGCACCTTTTGCGTGCCGATCCGCCCTTCCTGCACGCAGCCTTGAAACTTGGTCTGGACTGGCCCGAATGAATGCATGTCGGCGATTACGTCCACGGCCATAAAGCCGACATTGTGCCGTTGGAGCGCATAGCGCGGTCGGGATAGGAAATTCAATCGGGCTCCGTCGAGTATCCGGCGAACGTACGGCGCAATCGCCGACCCCGCGCGGGTCGCCGGCCGGGCGGCGGCCTGCCCTCCGCCCGCCACGGCGCCTCGGTGGCCGTCCGGACGGGGTTGCCCGTCGGCGCGCGGTCGCAGCGGAGACCGGTCACCGGACATGACGGGCCGGAGGGCCCTCACCCCTTTGGCGTGCGGAGAGTTCGCCTCCCTGTATCGAGCTCTGCCATATAACAGTTATACCGACACATCTCCCAGAGTGTGTGTCCGTGGAATCAGAAGTTCTCGGTGCCGTTAGCTGACGGATCGCCGTTCGCGGCGCGGGAGTTCATCGCCGGCAAGGACGCGTTGACGCTGGCGACGGACATCCTGGCGCTGAACCAGGACGCGTTCAGTACGGCGTTCCGGAAGTCGCCGATGAAGCGGGCGAAACTGGCGGGGCTCAGGCGGAATGCGGCGGTGGTGATCGCCAATTCCCAGGCATCGTCACCGTAAAGCGCGGCCGCCGCAGCGGCAGAGCTTACCACCTTGGCCCTCCCGCGAGGACAGCCGACGGTCACTTACAGCGCCAGCGGGACGAGTCGCGCGCGAATCCAGTCGGCCAGCATCGCCTCGGTGACGGCGCCAGCCGCCAAGGCCACCATCATCTCCACCACGTCCACCTCGGTCGCCGACAGTTCTTTCCCGTTGAGGCCGAGGAACGTCATCATCGTCAGGAATGCCGTTCGCTTGTTCCCGTCACTGAACGGATGTGCGCGCGCCAGGCCGAAGGCATAGGCGGCCGCCAACGAGGCAATGTCGGATGTCGGCTCATAGGACCACTGCTGCCGTGCGCGGGCCAGCGCTGCCTCGAGTGCGTTTTCGTCTCGGACGCCGGCGAGGCCGCCGTGCTCCCGCAGTTGATCGACGTGAATGGAATCGACGACGACGCGTGGCACCCAGCGCGGCTCTTCCACGACGCCGCGCTACTTCGCGAGTTCGCGCAACGCGCTGCGGTACTTCCTGGCGGCATGCGCCGCGACCGCGAGTCCAGCCTCGACGTCGGGATCGAACGGGGTCAGCAAAATGCCCTGCGCCGTCTCGATGGCGAGCACCCGGTCACCCACTTCGAGGTGCAGACGCTCCGCCATGTCCTTGGGGATCGTCGCACCGATGGACCCACCCACCTGCCGAAGTGTCAGCTCACGGACCATGGCTCGCTCTGCGTCGTTGGGAGTGACCACCAAGTTCTCTGCGCCTGACGATAGCACAAGAGTGCTACCGCCGCAAGTTTGCGATTGCTGCCGGCGTGAGACCGCGTGAAGTGACGCATGAGGGTCGGTGAGCATCACGCTCGCAGTGTCGGCTCACCCGTCGCGATGCGGAGTGTCCGCCGCCCTGTGTCGAGCGCAACCACAAAACGGTTATACCGACACATCTCCCAGGAGGTGTGTCCGTGGAATGAGAAGTTCTCGCAGGCGTTGGCGGCGGGGTCGCCGTTCAAGGCGCGGCAGTTCATTGCGGGGAAGGATGCGGTAACGCTTTCACGTGCGCTGCTCGCGATGTCGCAGGTGGAGTTCAGTGCGGCGTTCAAAGGCTCGCCGATGAAGCGGGCGAAGCTGCGGGGGCTGCAGCGGAACGCAGCCGTCGTGCTGGAGAACGTCGACAACAGCGATGACGCCGAGGTGCTCACGCATGCGCTCGATGACGCCGAGCCGTTGTCGCAGGAGCATGCGGCATGCGCGCTCGCACCATTGGAAGCACGTCTCGCACCTCGCGAGCACTGAGAGAGGGGTACGCGGCGACCCAGCGATTCGCCGCGCGCGTGACGAGAACCGTCGGCATCAACCCGACTAGCGGCAGCGCTTGGCCTCGGATACACTATGGGTACACTTCAAAGGAGCAGCGATGCGGACCACGATTCGGAAGTGGGGCAACAGTCTTGGGGTGCGGATCCCGAGCGCGCTCGCGGAGGACGCTCGCCTGTACGATGGTACCGAAGTGGACGTGACGGTCCGGGAGGGCCAGCTGGTGATCGTTCCCGTGCTCTCGCTAGCCGAACTGGTGGCCGGCATCACAGCCGCGAACCTCCCCGACATCGATGACGCAGGCGTGCCGCGCGG
>JBBRUU010000187.1:0-4307 GCA_038247515.1 Sphingomonadales bacterium | reverse complement strand
TTTCGACCTCGGCTTGGCCTACAACACCGGCGCGGGCCGCCCGCAGAACCGCCCGGTCGCCGAGCTGATCTATCGCAAGGCCTGCAAAGCCAAGGAAGCGAGCGCTTGCTACCGGCTGGGCCGATTGCTGCAAGACTTGAATTACAACGACCCCAAGCAAGTTGCCGCCGATAACCACGCCGCCGCCATGATGATTATCCGCGGCTGCGAGCTCGGATCGCAAGAAAGCTGCGACGCGCAGGCCGACGATATCGCCCAAGGCATTATGGGCGAACCCGATCCCGTGGCCGCCGAAAAGCTGCGCCGGAAGACCTGCGCTGCCGGGCGGCGCGCATCCTGCCGGACGCTCGCGGCTTTGCTGCTCGGCAGCGACCGCAGCAACGCCGAGCGGGACGAGGCACTTTCTCTGCTCGATCGCCAATGCCGCGCCGGAGACGAGTTGGCCTGCAGCGACGCGGAAATCCACTGGAGGACGGCCGAAGGCGAAACAAGCGCGCGGGCCCACACCTATCAGTCGCTCGGCTGCGATGCGGGCGATAGCTGGTCTTGCTCGATCATCGCGCTCGCGGTGCTGCGCCGCGATCCGCCGGATCGGGAGGCAGCGCTGGAGCTGTTCGACCGGGCCTGCCCAACGATGGGTAACGCGTGCGACAATGCCGCCGCCTTGCGCGAGGAACCGCGCCTGACCGCCGATTGCACGAACGGCGCGCAGGCAGCGTGCATCAAACTGGGGACCCTGATGGCAGTGCGCGGCGGCCCGCTGGAAAACCGACCCCGCGCGCTCGAACTGCTGGGCGCGGCGTGCGAGGCCGATGGCCGGTCGGCCTGCTTCAACGCGGCGATGCAGCTGTTCGACAAGGCGCGCGAGACGGGCGCAGCCGAGCCGCAGCGCGCCGACTTGTACCTGACGCGCGCCTGCCAAGACGGGTCGACACAGGCCTGCCAGACGCTCGCGGATTCGCTGGCGGACGGAACCGTGCTGGTGCAGGACGCGGCGCGCGCCGCCGAACTCTACGCGCCGCAGTGCGATGAGGGCCGGGCCAGCGCCTGCCGCTTCGTCACCAGCCTGGCTCTCAGCGATCCCTCCGCGCCGGCGCTGATGGCCACAAATTACGAACCGCCCGAGCAGACCCCCGAGGAAATCGCCGCGCAGCAGGCGGCCATCAGCGCTGAAAATGCGCGCGAGGAGGCCGAGGAGGAAGCACGGCGCTGCACCACCACGGTCGTGATTTACGAAGGCATCACCTACACCGACAGGCTGTGCGACAATTTGACCCGCATTATGAACGGATTTGCCGTGCGCCGGATCGAGCAGGCCCCGTGGCAGGCGCTGCTGTGGCGTCCGGCAAAGCTTGGGACGACGGTGGTTGGCGAAGAATACCGCGCCTATTGCGGCGGGGCGCTGGTCGCTACCGGATGGATCCTCACCGCCGCGCACTGCGTCGTCGACCATGTCAAGGACGTGGGCAAATTCCCGATCGAGAAGCACGGCTACCGCGTCCGCCTCGGCCTGATCAGGCCGCTCTCGAACGAGGGCAACAGCTACCCGATCCGGCGCGTTATCCCGCACCCGCTGTTCTTGCGCAACAAGCTCGAATTCGACATCGCGCTGGTCCAGTACGATCCGCAGGCGAGCACCCGGGGCGACAGCCTCTTTGCCGCGGCGCGCATCAAGCTCGACAACCGCTCGCTTGCCGAGCGGCCCGTGGTGGCCAGGGCGCCGGTCTATACCTTCGGCTGGGGCCGCACGAAGCTCAACGTCCCGCAAGCGTCCGAGGCGCTGAGGGGCGCGCGGCTCGAACTGAGCGATCCGCAAGCTTGCGGGACAATCGCGCGCTCGTTCGGCAAGCGGGAAGATTCGGTGCTGTGCGCGGCGGGGACGAAGGGCGAGCAGGCGTGCTTCGGCGACAGCGGCGGGCCGCTGATCACCTATGCAGATCAGAAGGGCGTGCCGACGCTGATCGGTGTGGTGAGCGGCGGCGTGCAGTGCGGGACGACCGGCGTGCCAAGCCTTTACACCCGCCTCGGCCACCCGGTGGTGCAGGCGTGGCTGACATCGCACCTGCCGGGGTTCAGATAGGGGGGTTTAGATCGGGGGGTTTCAGAACGGGGCAGGCGGCGCGTTAAGGCCTCTAAACCCCCTTTAGACCCCGGTTAGACCCCCTTTAGACCCCGGTTAGACCCCTGCTAGGGCACCGCCCGCGCACTGTTTCACGTGGAACAGTCGCGCGGGCGGCGATCATCAAGGCTTATTCAGCAGCGGCCGTTTCGGCGGCCATCGGAGCTTCCTCGGCGCCCGCGGCCGGGCGGATCGGATTGCCGGTCGGGTCGAGCGTCTCTGACGCTGCCGGTGTCTCGGTGGCGGCAGGCGCCATCATCTCGGTGTCGGCGGTAGCGTCGGCCGCAGGGGCCTCTTCCTGCTTGGCGCCGCATGCTGTCAGAGCCAGCGCGCAGCCGGCAACCATCGCGAAAGTCACAATCTTTTTCATGGCGGTATCCCCCTCATGCTCGCCCCCCATCGGGCGTGGGGACAGTGGTATCATGACCCAAGCCGGATAAGCAAATCCTTGAAGCGCGGCACGCCCCGCAATGGATCGAGCAGCGGATCATTGGGTGCCCAAAGCACTCCTGAATCGCGTATGGCAAAGGCCTTTTCCAGCGCCGCCAAGGCGGGCTCTACTGCGCCGAGCTGCGCGTTAATCTGCGCCTGCTGATACAGGCTGGCATCGCTATAATCCCGTATAAGTGCCGCCAGCGCAGCACCGGCTGAGGCGGTCTCACGCTGTTTTGCGGCTGCAATCGCGGTTGCTGTCAGTCTGAACAATAGTACCGGTTCCTGCGCCGCTGCCGCAAGCCCACCGGCGGCATCGCCTTGCAGTATCCGGGCGATGGCAATGCCGAAATGAGCACCGGGACTGCCAGGATTGAGTTGCAGCGCGCGTTCCATCCGCTTGACGACCAAGGGGTAATCGCGCGCAAACAGGGCGATAAATCCAGCCGCCTGAAAGGCACCCGGATTGAGCGGATCAAGGGCCAGCACCCGCGCGATCATCTGCCCGGCCAGCGCCTGATCCTTGCCATAGGATTGGAAGGTCGCGGCCCCGCGCAGCACATCGGCATCCCCCGGCGCAAGTTGCTGCGCCGCCCGGTAATGCTCGGCCGCAGCAGAGCGGCGCAACTGTCCGTTGTTCAGCGCAAACCCCAATGCGAGATGCCCAAGCGCGAGCTTGGGTTCGATCGCAATGGCCCGCTCGGCCGCAGCGATTGCTTCGGCATAGAACCGCCGGTTTTGCTGCGTATCGCTGGCGGCATTGGCGATCGCCGCCAGCGCGGTGGATCGCATGGCATAGGCGGCCGCGTAGGACGGGTCCTTCTCAATAGCCGCTTCGAATTGCGCCAGCGCGGACCGGTCAGTGTCTTCGCCGACCGACAGGCTATAGAGCGAGGCCCCGCGCAGGAAGGCCTCGTAGGCGGCGACCGACTGCGTGCCGCCGATGTCCTTCTGCGCGGCGACGGCCTGAGCGGCCTCGCGGTCAGTGGCGACTTCGGCGACCAGCGACAGTGCGACGGTCTCGGCGATTTCCGATTGGACCGCAAAGACATCCTCAAGCGCGCGGTCATAGGTCTCGGCCCAGCGCACCAGCCCGCCCTTTATCGCGACCAGCTCGGCGGTGACCCGCACCCGCGTGGTGTCGCGCTGGACAGAGCCGCGCAGGATGTGGCCGACCCTAAGCTTGCGGCCGATGGCGAAGTCGTCCTCGCCCTCGATGGCGCTGGACGAGGTCGGCGCTGCCACCTTGAGCCGCGGATTGCGCGCAAGGATGGTGCGCAGTTCGCGGGCAAGGCCGTCGGAGAAGTACTTCTTGGCCGGGTCGCCCGTTTCGTTGCCAAAGGGCAGCACCACCATCGAGATCGCCGCCGAAGCAGGCGAGCCCAGCAGGCCGAACTGCCATGCGCCGAGCACGCCCGCAGCCCCCACCACGCCCACACCGCCGATCATCAACGTGCGCCGCGAGAGCGCGAAACCGGGGGCCTGCACGTTGGAGGGGGCGGGGGCGGAGGAGATCTGGGGAGGGGCCGTAGCGGCCATAACGCCCTCAGCCTTGCTGCCCGTCTTGGCCCGCACCGCGACAAGGATCCGCGCCGCCTCTGCGCTGCCGGGCGAGCCGTCCCAGCCGCTCACGTCGAGCAGCTGGAACTGGCGGAAGCCCAGCGGCGCCATCGTCCCGTCGATCGTCAACGGCACGAGGCACCCGCGCTCGCGCCCGCGCTGCGCCTCGTCGCGCACCCAGTGCGAGGCGACCGAG
>JBBRUU010000186.1:0-4313 GCA_038247515.1 Sphingomonadales bacterium | reverse complement strand
TTGCCGAAGAAGTGATCGGCAAGCGGATGCTGGACTTCGGCCTCGACGGCTGGATGGCGGACTTCGGAGAATATCTCCCGGTCGATCTCAGGCTCTTCATCGGCGACCCGATGCAAGAGCACAACCGCTGGCCGGTGCGCTGGGCGCAAGTGAACGCCCGCGCCGTCGCGTCCCGGGGCAAGACCGGCGACGCGTTGTGGTTCATGCGCGCCGGGCATACCGGTGTGCAGGCGCATTGTCCCTTGCTGTGGGCGGGCGACCAGTCGGTCGATTTCAGCCGCCACGACGGGATCGGGACGGTCATCACCGCCGCACTGTCATCAGGCCTTGTCGGCAATGCCTTCAGCCATTCCGACGTCGGAGGCTACACCAGCCTGTTCGGCAATGTGCGCACCGAAGAACTGATGCTGCGCTGGCTGGAGCTGGCTGCCTTCAGCCCGGTGATGCGCACCCATGAAGGCAACCGGCCGGACGACAATCTCCAGATCGACAGCAATCAGGTACTGATCCAAGCCTTCGTCCGCTGGAGCCGCGTCCACGCGATGCTGGCGCCCTATGTCGCACGCCTCGCCGCCGAGGCGCAGGTGAGCGGGCTTCCGGCGCAGCGGGCGCTGTTCCTGCATTATCCCGAGCAGCGCGAAACATTCACCATCCAGGACCAGTTCCTCTATGGCGCAGACCTGATGGTAGCGCCGGTGATCGAAGCAGGAGCGGTAATGCGCAAAGTCTATCTGCCGGGCGAGACCTGGCGGCACCTGTGGAGCGGCGCGGACTTCGGCCCCGGCTGGCACGATGTCGCAGCGCCGATTGGCGAGCCGCCCGTCTTCACCCGCCCCGGCAGCGCGTTTGCCGACCTGTTCGCCCAAATCGCCGAAAGTCTCGCTGCATGAGCCGCGACAATCCCCGCTCGAACATCCGCGATGTCGCGGCGCGCGCGGGCGTGGCGGTGAAGACCGTTAGCCGCGTGCTCAACGGCCATCCTTACGTCAGCGACACCCTGCGCAAAAAGGTGCAGCAGGCGATGGCCGAGCTCGATTTCCGTCCTTCGGTGGCGGCCCGCATCCTGTCGGGCGCAAAGTCGGGTCAGGTCGCGCTGATCTACGACAATCACAGTCCCTATTACATGTTCCAGATCCAGAAGGGCTGCTGGGAGGTGTGCCACGAGGCTGGCATCCGCCTGCTCGCCCAGCCGGTCGATGTTGCCGATCCGCGCGTCGGGGACCAGGTGCGCGGGCTGGTGAGCGAGACCCACGTGGACGGCATCATCCTGTCCTCGCCCGTCACCGATTGCGACCCGGTGCTGCGCGCGCTGGAGACGATGGACGTGCCCTTCGTCCGCATCTCGCCGGGGACCAACCACGCGCTGACATCCAGCGTGTTCATGGACGACGCGCAGGCTGCCGACGACATGACCACGCACCTGATCAACGCAGGCCACCGGCGCATTGGCTTCATCAAGGGCCACACCAACCACATGGCGTCCGACGACCGCCTGTTCGGATATCGCCGCGCATTGGACCGCGTCGGCATCCCGTTCGAGCCGCAGATGGTGGCCGACGGAGAATTCGACTTCGATAGCGGCGTTGCAGGAGCAAGAATGCTGCTCGACCTGCCCGCGCGCCCGACTGCGATCTTCGCCTCGAACGACGACATGGCCGCCGGCGTGCTTGCGGTGGCGCACGACCGGGGCATCAACGTGCCCGCCGAGCTATCGGTGGCGGGGTTCGACGATACCACGCTGGCGCGCACCGTCTGGCCGCCGCTGACCACCATCCGCCAGCCGATGGCCGATCTGGCGCGCACCGCCACCCAAATCCTGATCGCAGGCGGGGACATCACCCACAAACGCCTGCCCCACGAGCTTGTCGAGCGCGCTTCGGTCGCGCCCCCCAATAAAGCCCCCCACAGAGGAACTGATTGAATGAGTGAATTGCCCCTTCCGTCCGCAGCCCGCCAGCTCGGGACAAGCGGTATCGAAGTGTCCCCTATCGCGTGGGGCATGTGGCGCCTTGCCGAGGATGGCCGCACGCCGAGCGATGCCGCCAAGCTGGTGCACGCGGCGCTGGATGCGGGGATCACCTTCCTCGACACCGCCGATATCTATGGCTTCGATGGCAGCGGCGGGTTTGGCGATGCAGAAGCGCTGCTGGGCGAGGTGCTGGCCGCCGAGCCTGCCTTGCGCGACAAGATGGTGCTGGCGACCAAGGGCGGGATCATGCCGCCGCTGCCCTATGACCAGAGCGCGGATTACCTGCGCAGCGCCATCGACGCTTCGCTGACCCGGCTCAAGGTGGGCAGCGTCGATCTGTGGCAGATCCACCGCCCCGACATTCTTGCTCACCCACACGAAGTCGCCCGCGCGCTCGACGATGCGGTGGCGAGCGGCAAGATCCGGACGCTCGGCGTTTCCAACTTCACGATGGCGCAGACGGCGGCGCTCCAACATTTCCTCGGCAACAAGCTGGTGACGACCCAGCCCGAGATCAGCCCGCTGCGGATCGACTGCTTCGAGAATGGCGAGCTCGATCAGGCGATGATGCTCGGCCTCACCCCGATGGCGTGGTCGCCGCTGGGCGGCGGGCGTCTGGCAGCACCCTTGACGCTGCGCGAGCAGGCAGTGGCGGCGACGCTCGACACGGTAGCGCAGGCGCAAGGCGTCTCGCGCACGGTGGCGGCATATAGCTGGCTGATGGCGCACCCTGCCCGGATCGTGCCGATCATCGGCTCGCAGAACGCCGCGCGGATTGCCGAAAGCGCGGCTGCGCTGAGCGTGCGCTGGACCCGGACGGATTGGTACGCGGTGCTGGTCGCCGCACGTGGAGAGAGGCTGCCATGATGACTGAGCAACAACCCGCTAGCCAGCAACCCGCTAACCAACAATGCGAAATCGCGTGGTTTTCCGCGCTGTGCGACGATGACTATGAATTCCTCGGCGTGCCCGATCCCTATCTGCAATCAAGCTGGGAGCATTGCCGCAACATCGTGCTGCGCGCCGACGAAGCCGGGTTCGACAACATCCTGCTGCCGTCGGGATACCAGCTCGGCGTCGACACAACCATTTTCGCAGCCGCCGTGGCAACGCAGGTCAAGCGCATCAAGCTGCTGTGGGCGACGCGCATGGGCGAGGACTGGCCGCCGCAGCTCGCGCGCCGGATCGCCACGCTCGACCGCATCCTCGGGCCGAATGCGGCGGGGACGGGCGGGCGCCTCAACATCAACATCATCTCGTCCGACATGCCGGGCGAGAAGATCGAGAGCGCACCGCGTTACCGGCGCGGCACCGAGATCATGAAGATTGTGCGCACGCTGCTTAACGGCGAGCACCTCGATTTCGACGGCGAGTTCTATAAGCTGAAGCTCGATCCGCCGCGCATCACGACGCTGAATGGTAAGTGCCCGCCGTTCTACTTCGGCGGTCTCAGCCACGAAGCGCGCGAGTGCGCTGCCGAGGCTTGTGATGTGTATCTGATGTGGCCCGACACGATGGACAAGGTGCGCGAGACCATCGCTGACATGAAGGCGCGCGCGGCCAACCACGGGCGCACCCTCAAGTTTGGTTACCGCGCCCACGTGATCGTGCGCGAGACCGAGGACGAGGCGCGGGCCTATGCCGACCGGCTTCTGTCGAAGCTTGATGACGAGGCGGGCCGCGCGATCCGCGAGCAGAGCCTCGACGCCAAGAACTACGGCGTCCAGCGCCAGCAGGAACTGCGCGGCGCGGCGGACGGCGACGGGTTCGTCGAAGAACACCTGTGGACCGGCATCGGCCGCGCGCGGTCGGGCTGCGGGGCGGCGATCGTCGGCACGCCCGATCAGGTGCTCGCCAAGCTGCGCGCCTATCAGGCCGAGGGGATCGAGGCGTTCATCCTGTCGGGCTACCCGCATATGCAGGAAGCCGACCTGTTCGCGCGCCACGTGCTGCCGCATATCCAGCATGGGCCGCTGGTGATGTGAGGGGCTCTTCCCGCCCGGGCTTGCCCCGGGGCCCAGTTTTTTTGTGTGCGTGCCCGCCTCCGCGGGCACGTCCTCGGTGCTGTTCCTTCGCTTCGCTACGGGCACCTGCGGGCGGGCGGTCGCCCTTGCGGCCCGTACGTTGGCGGGCCGGGGTTCTGCTCCTTGAACGATTTATCCCAACAACCCGCGCCTCCAAAAAGGTTGGACGGTTCCAGACGCCCCCTTGCGCGACTCCAGCGCGCTCTAGACCCCCTCCAGACCCCCCGTAGACCCGTTGCGGGTCCCCCGGTGGGAGTAACCCCGCGGACTTCAGTCGGAGACTGGCGTCAGCCGTCGACTCGCGCGATAGCCTGTATCCA
>JBBRUU010000185.1:0-4352 GCA_038247515.1 Sphingomonadales bacterium | reverse complement strand
CTGATGGCACGCCCGTTTTTCCGCCGCCGCAAGTCCTGCCCGTTCGCGGCCAAGGACGCCCCGAAGATCGATTACAAGGACGTGCGCCTGCTGCAGGGCTTCATGTCCGAGCGTGGCAAGATCGTGCCTTCGCGCATCACCGCCGTCTCGGCGAAGAAGCAGCGTGAACTGGCTCAGGCGATCAAGCGTTCGCGCCAGATCGGCCTGCTTCCGTTCATCGTGAAGTAGAGGAGAAGGACCAATGCACATCATTCTCCTCGAGCGCATCGAAAAGCTCGGCTCGATCGGCGACGTTGTCTCCGTGAAAGATGGCTATGCGCGCAACTTCCTCCTTCCGCAGAAGAAGGCGCTGCGCGCCAACGATGCCAACCGCAAGGTGTTCGACGCCAACCGCGAGCGGCTGGTCGGCGAAAACGCCGAGCGTCGCACCGATGCCGAAGCGCAGGGCGAAAAGGTCGCCGGCGCACAAGTGGTGCTGATCCGCGCCGCTTCGAACGCCGGCCAGCTCTACGGCTCGGTCAGCGTGCGCGATATCGTCTCGGGTCTCGCCGATCAGGGCCACACAGTCGACAAGCGCATGGTCATCCTCGGCGCGCCGATCAAGAACATCGGCATGCATGACGTGACCGTGGCTCTCCACCCGGAAGTGCGCGTCACGGTCAAGGCCAACGTCGCCCGCTCGGACGACGAAGCCAAGCTGCAGAGCGAAGGCGTTAACGTGCTTGTCCAGATGTTCGCTGACGAACAGCGCGATATCGAGGAACAGGCCGACGCGACCCGCATCGACACCAGCCTCGAGCCCGGCGAAATCCCGGCCGAGCTGTTCGACGACGGCGACGAGGACTGATCCTCGTCGGCCCAAGCGGCCAAACCAATACGCGACAAGGGCGCGGGGATCGGATGCGATCCCCGCGCCCTTCTTGTAAATGGCGCCCGCTCGCGCGAAGGTGATGCCATACAACGATAACAAGAAAGGAGCAGAACAACTGCCATGATCGACATTCCAAGCATCCTCGCCCAGCTCCAGCAGCATTATGACGAGGCGGTCCGCACTTTGCGCGACGACGTGATAGCGTTCGGCCGCGACGGCACCATGCCTCCGATCGCCAGGCGCGGCGACGGCAGCTACGCCTACCCGCAAATTACCCTCCGCTATGCCGGGGTCGGCGCGCCGCGCGACCGCAGCCGCGCCTTCGGACGGCTGGAAATGCCCGGCACCTATGTCACCACCATCACCCGCCCCGACCTGTTTGCGAATTACCTGACCGAGCAGCTGACACTGATCGCCAGCGAATACGAGGTCGTGGCGAGCGTCGAACGGTCCCGGCAGGAGATCCCCTTTCCCTATGTGCTCGACGGCGAGGCCGGGGCAGCGATGGTCGGGATCTCGCCGCAGGATATCGCCGCGCACTTCCCCTCGACCGACCTTGCGCTGATCGGCGACGAGCTGGCCGACGGGATCGAGATCGACGGCACCATGGACATCCCGTTGTCGCTGTTCGACGGGCTGCGCACCGATTATTCGCTCGCGCGCCTCAAGCATTACACCGGCAGCGAGGTCCGCGACTTCCAGGACTTCATCCTGTTCACCAACTATCACCGCTATGTCGATGAATTCGTGAACTGGGGCGCGCAGCAGATCGGCAAGGACGGCTATGTCGCGCTGACCGGCGCGGCCGGCCTCGACATCCGCGAGCCCACAACTCACGCGCAAGACCAGCTTAACGACACTGCGTGGCGCCGCCACCAGATGCCCGCCTACCACCTGATCCGCGAGGACGGCTCGGGCATCACCTTTGTAAACATCGGCGTTGGCCCCTCCAACGCCAAGACGATCTGCGATCACCTTGCAGTGCTGCGTCCCCACGTATGGATGATGATCGGCCACTGCGGAGGCTTGCGCTCGTCCCAGATGATCGGCGACTTCGTCCTCGCCCACGCTTACTTGCGCGACGATCACGTGCTCGACGCGGTGCTGCCGCCCGAAGTGCCGATCCCGCCGATTGCCGAAGTGCAGCAGGCGCTGGCGCTGGCGGCCGAGATGGTCTCCGGCGTCCAGGGCGCAAACCTCAAGCAGCGGATGCGCACCGGCACAGTCGTCACCACCGACGACCGCAACTGGGAGCTGCGCTACTCGTCCTCGGCCAAGCGCTTTTCGCAGAGCCGCGCGATCGCGATCGACATGGAGAGCGCCACCATCGCCACGCAGGGCTACCGCTTCCGGGTGCCCTATGGCACGTTGCTATGCGTCTCGGACAAGCCGCTGCACGGCGAGATCAAGCTGCCCGGGCAGGCCAACAAGTTCTACGAGGAGGCCATTGCGGCCCACTTGCAGATCGGCATCGTCGCCTGCGCGATGCTGCGCGACGAGGGCGACCGCTTGCACAGCCGCAAGCTGCGCGCGTTTAATGAGCCGCCGTTTAGGTGAGCGTGCTCAGGCGACCGCCGTAGCTTCAAGCTCGATCATCGTCGCCGGGTCATAGAGCCGCGCCACCCCCAACAAGGTGCAAGCGATCTGCGCTCCGACTTCGATATGAAGTGCGGTGGTCTGATCAGCGGTTGCCATGAAGGCATCGACATCGGTGGTGTAGATATTCATCCGCACGAGGTTGGCCGGGCTCATGTCGGCCGCAGCCAAACACTCGATCAGGCACGCCCATGCTGCCTTATACTGCGCCACGATATCGCCGGGATAGAGCGCTGCGCCTTCAGCATCCGAGGCGGTCTGGCCCGAGAAATAAACTGTGCGGCTAGCCCCGCTCACCTCCACCGCGTGATTGAGCCCAAAGTGCTGAAGCCACGGCGTCGGATTATGCGTCTTGATCTGCATCACACTTGTCCCCCAGTGAAGCGCCAATTCTAACCGATCGCGCAGGCATTGTCTTTGAATGTTGCGCGTTTCTGGATTAGAGGCGGACGCGCGGCTGCTTGTTGCCTGATTGCGCCGCGCCAACGCAAGACGCTGCTTATCCGACAAGCCATCCTCGGCGCGTGAGCCGGAGGCCCGCTTTTCTTGCATTACCGAGTCAGGCTAGAAGAAAGCGTGTCCCCGGATATTCCCGAGGTGACGAGCAAGTGCGGCGGGGCTAACGCGCACGTGAGAGGAAATTACCGTGGAAAATTCCAACCCTACACGCTCCATCGCCGGGCGCGTTGCCATCGTCACCGGCGCGGGCAGCGGCATGGGGCGAGCCACCGCGCGGTTGTTCGCGGCTGAGGGCGCGCATGTCGCGGTGACAGATCTTGACCGCGCAGCGTGCGAGGCGGTGGCAGCGGAATGCGGAGTGGGCGCCCGCGCCTATGCCCTCGATGTCAGCGACAAGGACGCCATCACGCAGACCGTGGCGCGGATTGCCGAGGATTTTGGCGGGATCGACATTCTGGTCAACAATGCCGGGGTTTCCAGCTTCTGCGCGCTGGACGATCCCGCCTACGATGACATCTGGCACCGCGCGCTTGGCGTGATGCTCACCGCCCACCAGCGGATGGTGCGCGCGGCGCTGCCGTGGCTGCGGCAAAGCGATGCCGCCCGCATCGTCAACATTGCCTCGACGGAAGGGTTGGGCGCCACGCCGGGCGATACGCCCTATGTTGCAGCGAAAAGCGGTGTCGTCGGCCTGACGCGCGGCCTTGCGGTCGACCTTGGGCCAGAAGGGATCACGGTGAACTGCATCTGTCCCGGCCCGATCCGTACCGCGATGACCGATGCCGTGGCCGAGGAGCACAAGGCGATCTTCGCCAAGCGCCGCACGGCGCTGAGGCGCTATGGCGAGCCCGAGGAAGTCGCGCACATGACGCTGTCACTGGTGCTGCCGGCGGCGAGCTACATCACCGGGGCGGCGATCCCGGTCGACGGCGGGTTGATGGCCCGAAACGCCTGACCCTCTCCAGACCCCCGCTAGACCCCCTTTAGACCCCCTCTAGACCCCTTTCAGACGCGTTTAGACCCCTTCCAGCCTCCTGCCAGAAGCGTGTTTCACGTGAAACATGGCCATTCGGGGGTCTAACCGCGCCCCTTGGTCTTGGTTGTGCCGATCATTGCATTGGCGGCGATGAAATCGATGATCTGGCCCGCGATATCCTTGCCGGTCGCGCTTTCGATGCCTGCCAGCCCGGGGGAGGAATTGACCTCCATGATCACCGGGCCGTGATTGCTCCGCAGCATGTCCACCCCGCACACGTTCAGCCCCATCCGCTTGGCCGCGCGCACCGCGGTGGAGCGTTCTTCCGGCGTGATCTTGATCACCTGCGCGCTGCCGCCGCGATGGAGGTTGGAGCGAAATTCGTCCGGTGCGCCGGTGCGCTTCATCGCCGCAACCACCTTGCCGCCCACCACCAGCGCGCGGATATCG
>JBBRUU010000184.1:0-4352 GCA_038247515.1 Sphingomonadales bacterium | reverse complement strand
CTATCCTGGCACTTACCGTCTTCGCTATCGACATCACCCGCTGCCGAAAATGCGGCGGCCGCATGCGTGTCCTCGAGGTGGTCTCCGATGCCGACGCCATCGCCAGAATTCTCCACGGCGCCCGCGCTCCGCCAGCACCTCATCCTCCCGGACAGGTCCTGTTGTTCGCCTGCCCGCGCGCCCCACCGGCGACGTGCTCACCCTCCTGCGCCCCGCCGTCGTCGTCGCTGTCCTTCTCGGACCCATGTCCGTTCGCTTCCTCATGCCACGCCTCACTCGCGCTTCCCCTCGCGCCCAGGACCCCGCCAATTCCTCCCGGCCGCGCGCTCCCCGCTGCTCACCCGGTCGCTCCGTACTCACCCGCGCGCCCAAATTCCCACTTAAAAACGCTTAAGCGCGCCCGTGGGTGGGGTTTGCGAGGCCGCGATTTTAAAGTGTTGACATAGTTGCGGCCGTCGATTAGAGATGGCCCCGCTCGCTTTACCGGCGGGACTTCGTCATGCTGCGACTCTGATCCATATCGCTCCTCGTGAGCCTGCGCCCTCGCCCTTGCGATCGTTCGGCGTGTTCCACAGCGAGATGACCCTTCGGTCGTCGCTGTCGGTGTGCGCGCTGATGGTCTGCTTGGGGCGATAAGGGGCTGGAAAGCGCTGTTGCAGCGGGTCTTGCACGGACCGGTGGCGACGGGCGTGGGCGCGGAAGAGGCGGGTCCGGGCGGGATCGACCGTGAGGTCGGTGCGGCATTGGGACACCGCGGATATGTGCATTGTCTGTGCATAAAAATGTGTGCACTGAGAGCGAGGCAGGATGCGCTGGGACATGTTCAAGGTGATCGTGGAGCGCCCGCGGGTGAAGGGGTGGAAGCACAAGCGCGGTCGGGATGAGCAGCGGGCGGTGCAGGAGCCCGAGCAGGCGCCGCTGCGTCAGTCGTGCGCGCGGGGTCGGCAGCGAAGCGGCAAGTACCTCAACGAGAATTTGGCGCCGCTGCGGCGCTTCGTGCTCGCGCAGGTCGGTCGTCCGTGGGACCGGGTGAACGCGGAGATCTGCGCGCACCTGCGGCCTGGGAGCGCGGTGCAGCAGCACGTGCTGCAGCACCTCGGTGACTTCGTGGTCAAGGATGTCGAGGTGGTCGACGGCGAGCCGGTGCACCGCGCCGACCACCGGCCGGTGTTCGGGAGCCGGTGGCGCGAGATGGCGTGGGTGTGCCCGCGAAGCGGGATCTTGCGGCGTTCGCCGCAGCGGGAGAAGCCGGTGGCGTCGCCGGTGCGCGATCGGGTGGTGCTGGGCGAGCGCAGCCAGCTGCAGCGGATCGCCGGGGTCTGGTATCAACTGATCTTCATGCCGCTGGCGGAGCTGAAGGGGGCGCGCGTCGATGCGGTGCTGCGGCGCTCGGTCGACGGCCCGGACGGGTGGTTGGTGCGGCGCGAGCTGACGGTATTGTATGGACGCGAGGGTGTGTATGCGGTGCAGAAGCTGCAACTGGGCAAGCGTGAGCTGGCCCGGCTGGTGCCGGAGGGGATGCGATGAAGAACTCGGATGATCAAGCGGTGGTGCGGGTGATCGCCTCGCCGCGGACGTGGATCGAGGGTGACGCGGTGCAGCAGCTGGAGACGACGGCGCGCTTGCCTGGGATGCGCGCGGCGATCGGCATGCCGGACCTGCACCCGGGCAAGGGCTCGCCGATCGGGGCGGCGTTTGTGTGTGAGGGGCACCTGTATCCGCATCTGGTCGGCAACGACATCGGCTGCGGGATGGGGCTGTGGCAGACGGATCTGCTGAGGCGCAAGCTGAAGCGCGATCGCTGGGCCGAGCGGCTGGGCGACCTCGATGAGCGCTGGGACGGTGATGTGGAGGCGGCGCTCGGCGGGCTGGCGGTGAGCGAGCACGATGGTTCGCTGGGCACGATCGGCGGGGGCAATCACTTCGCCGAGCTGCAGCAGGTCGAGCGGGTCTTGGACTCGGCGGGGCTGGCGGGGCTGGGGCTCGACGCCGACCGGCTGTGTTTGTTGGTGCACAGCGGCTCGCGCGGGCTCGGGGAGTCGATCTTGCGCGCGCACGTGGATGCGTATGCGGCGGCGGGGCTGGCTGATGACACGTCGGCGGCGGCCGAGTACATGGCGCGTCACGATCACGCGGTGGCGTGGGCGCGGGTCAACCGGAGCGTGATCGCGGGGCGCTTCGCGGGGGCGCTCGGCGGCGAGCTCGTGCGGCTGCTCGACGTATGCCACAACAGCGTCGAGTCGATCGGCGGCGCGCCGGGTCGCTGGTTGCACCGCAAGGGCGCGGCCCCCAGCACGCAGGGGCCGGTGGTGATCCCCGGGTCGCGCGGCAGCTTCAGTTATCTGGTGCTGCCGGTGGCGCCCGCGGATCCCGGGTATGCGGGGTACAGCCTGGCGCACGGGGCGGGTCGCAAGTGGAAGCGGGGGGACACGAGGGCGCGGCTGAAGGATCGCTATCGGCCGGCGGATCTGGTGCAGACGGCGCTCGGCAGCCGGGTGATCTGTGAGGATCGCGAGCTGCTGTATGAGGAGGCGCCGGAGGCTTACAAGGATATCGACGGGGTGATCGCGGCGCTGCTAGAGGCTGGGCTTTGCACGGTGATCGCGGTGTTGCGGCCGGTCATTACGTACAAGACGCGCCGACGCTGAGCGTCGGCGCGTGGGGGCGTGGGTGCGGATCGCAGGTCACTGCGGGGCGGTCGGGGCGCAGGTGGAGACGCCGGCGCCGACGATGCTGATCGGTGCATTGTCGACGATCTGCTTGACGTCCTGGACGCCGTTGTTGTCGCTGTCGTCGTAGTCGATGTGGGTGACCTCGCTGCCGGGGCCGCCCTTGCTGTTGGTGAAGAAGTAGAAGTCGCCGGCGAAGAAGGCGAAGGCCCAGGCGTTGCCGAGCTCGACGCCGGGCAGGTTGATGACGTTGAGGTTGTTGCCGGTGGCCTTGTCGATCTCGACCAGTTTGGCGGGGTTTTGCCCGGCGAAGAAGAAGGCCCGACCGTCGCCGGTGCCGGTGACCTCGGCGGTGCCGTAGTTGGACTTGCCGATGATGTTGGCCTTGAGGGTGACCGGGTCGATCGAGAAGAAGTCGGCGACGGCGTTGCCCTCGGGCTGGCCGCTGGCGGTGTTGCCGTAGATGCGGTCGCAGGCGTCGGACTCGCTGTTGGAGACGAAGGCCATGCCGAAGTTGGCGACCGGGGTCTGGCCGAGCTGGTAGTTGGGGTCGGTGCACTTGTTGACGTTGGTGACGTCGACCTTGCGCAGCTCGCCGCCCTGGTACTGGACCCACGCGAAGCCGAGGCGGTCGACGGCCATCGAGAAGGTCTGCGGCGGGAGGTCACAGCCGATAGGTCCCAGCTGCTCGAACATGTTGGCGGCAGAAGGCGCATCACGCTTCCAAGTTGTGGGCTCGCCGTTGTGCTCATGAGCATCCGCCGAAGATTGCCCGGCTGCATCTCGGCAGCGCGGGCGAGTCCGGCGAGCGTCATGCCCCGAGCCGCGGCACGCTGCCGGATCCCCTCTAACAAGCTGAGCGCTGCCACCAAGCGACTCTATGCTGTAACCGTGCGCGGATGGGCGCGCTGCGCTCGAGCGCTTCACAAAAATCATGAGAAGCGGCTACGCGGCGGCAGACAACGTATCACGCTTCCGCGTCGCGGGCTCGCTCATCAGCAGCTCGGCGAGCGGATGAGCGCGCCGAGCCGCAACTCGCGGGGTCGAGCCACCAGACAGGTTCGCCGCCCCGCGCAGCTCGCCACGCCACCGACTCTCTCGCGCGCGGTGATTGAGCTGCGCAAGGCGGCGAACGTGTCCGGCCGCCCGACGCTACCCATGAAGCGCTTCAGTTGACTGCCTGGCCTCTCGTGATGTGCTCGATTGCGAGCTGCACCGCTTCATGAAGCACCCCTTGATGATGCTCGATTGTCGATTGCGAGTTGCACCGCTTTATGAAGCGCCCGGTGGTGATGCTCGATTGTCGCATGAAGCGCTTCATGAAGCGCTTCATGAGAATGCCTGGCCTCTCGTGATGTGCTCGATTGAGAGCTGCACCGCTTCATGAAGCTCCCGGTGGTGATGCTCGATTGTCGATTACGAACTGACCGCTTCATGAAGCGCCCGGTGGTGATGCTCGATTGTCATATGAAGCGCTTCATGAAGCGCTTCATGAGAATGCCTGGCGTGCTCGATTGCGAGTTGGCACCGCTTCATGAAGCGCCTAGTACTGCCGGCCTGAAGTCCTTCCAGGGTTCTCAAGCACGCGCAATGAGCGTCCAGCCGAAGTCCCCGACCAGCGCCTCGACGATGGCGTCACGTGAGCCGCAGAGGGGTGTTTGCTCCCAGCGGCCCATGTGATTG